>PXAT01000194.1 GCA_003565775.1 Ectothiorhodospiraceae bacterium
GCTCGGGAATCGAACCCTGCTGGTTAACTTCCGAGGGTTCGAACCCCTCCCACGCTTTCCTCTGGTACAAATGAAAAGGGGCTACCCATGCTGGGTAGCCCCTTTTCATTTGTATGGCGGAGAGGGAGGGATTCGAACCCCCGGGCCCTTGCGGGCCAACGGTTTTCAAGACCGCCGCATTCGACCGCTCTGCCACCTCTCCGTGTTCGTTCATCGAGCATCGCCGGCGTTTATTGTCCGCGGCCGATGCCTGCCGGTGCAAGCCGCCTTCAGTCGCCGAGTATTTCGTCCACTTCCTCGATCAGGTCCGTGGCCACCGAACGCGCCGGTTCGTCCATGTAGCGCATGGCGCTGACACACTCGCCGATGAGGCGCGGTCCGCGATAGATAAAACCGGTATAGACCTGAACCAGGCTGGCGCCGGCGCGGAGTTTCATGACGGCATCGCTGCCTTTCGCGATGCCACCGATACCGATAATCGGCAGCGCGCCCTGCAGATGCTCGGCCAGCAGCGTGATTGTGGCGGTGCTCCTGGCGAGCAGCGGGCGGCCGCTGAGCCCGCCCGACTCGCCTCCATGCCGGTGACCGATGACCGCGTCCCGGTCGACTGTGGTATTGGTCGCCGCGACCGCGTCCATGCGATGCCGCAGCAGCGCGTCGGCCAACACCCGCAGCTGTTGCTCGTCCATGTCCGGAGAGATCTTGATAACCAGCGGCACGTAACGATTCCATGTCAGGCTGAGCTGCATCTGCTCGCCTTTCAGGCTCGCCAGCAACTCGTCGAACTGGGTGCCGTGCTGCAGGTCCCGCAGGCCCCGCGTGTTCGGTGACGAGATATTCACGGTGACATAACTGGCGTACTGATAAACCTTGCGCAGGCAGTAGAGGTAGTCATCGACAGCCTGATCAGCAGGCGTATCCGCGTTCTTGCCGATATTGATACCGAGGATGCCCTGAAAACGAGCTGCGCGGACCCGATTCACCAGGTGCTCGACGCCCTTGTTGTTGAATCCCATGCGATTGATCAGGGCGCCATGGCGGGTGAGGCGGAACATTCTCGGACGCGGGTTGCCGCCCTGCGGCCGCGGCGTGACGGTACCGATTTCCACGAATCCGAAGCCCAGTGCCGCCAGCGCGCGAATATGATCGCCGTTCTTGTCCAGACCGGCCGCGAGCCCGACGGGATTCGGAAAGCGAAGGCCCAGCAACTGGGTATCCAGCCGGGGACGCGGCCCGGACAGAAGGCGTGGCAGCCGAAAGGGCTGCGCGGCCGATAACAGGCCAAGACTGATGTCGTGGGCGGTTTCCGGCTCTAGGCGGAACAGCAGGCTGCGAAGGAGGCGATAAGACATCCGCCTATGCTAGCGATTTTCGCCTTCGCGGTGCAGTTGTATTTCGTCATTCCCGGTTGCCGCGGCGCCGAGCGCTCGACCCCCTCCACCGCATTCCGTAGACTAGCGGTTTTATGGTGCAGCGCACCGTGGTGGGACGAACCGGCGGGGACTGGGCAATGCGGCGCGTGATCTTCAATCAGAAGGGCGGTGTTGGTAAATCCACGATCACATGCAACCTCGCGGCTCTGAGCGCACTGCGTGGCCAGCGTGCGCTGGTGGTTGACCTGGATGCCCAGGCGAACTCCTCGCGCTACCTGCTGGGCGACGCCCTGGACGATGTCGATGCCGGGCTCCCCGACTTCTTTCACGACATGCTCAGCCTGCGCCTCAGCAGCAAGCCGCTGGATGACTTCATTCATGCGACAGAGGTACCCGGTCTGAGCGTGATGCCGGCGAGCCGGGAACTCGACGAACTCCAGGGGAAACTGGAATCGCGGTACAAGATCTACAAGCTGAAGGAAGCGCTGGAAGAGCTTTCCGGTGACTACGATGCCATCTATCTGGACACGCCGCCGGCGCTGAATTTCTACACCCGCTCGGCCCTGATTGCCGCGGATCGCTGCCTGATCCCGTTCGACTGTGACGAATTCTCTCGCCGTGCGCTGATGGAACTGCTCGATACCGTCGCCGAAATCCGCGCCGACCATAATCCGCAACTCGACGTTGAAGGCATCATCGTCAACATGTTCCAGGGTCGGGCTCGCGTCATGCAGAACGCGGTTGCCGAACTGGAAGCGACCGGGCAGCCGGTCCTCCAGCCGCCCATCTCCGCCTCGGTCAAGGTGCGCGAATCCCATGAACGCAGTCTGCCGCTGGTGCTGATGGCACCGAAGCACAAGGTCTCGCTGGAATATGCCGCGCTGTTCGATGCGCTGAACGGCACCGGAAAAACCGGCAGGCGCCGTTCCGCCTGATGAGTGAGGCCCCGGTCACCAGGGCGCTGGAACGCCTGCTCGGCCCGTTGAAACCGGAACGTGTGTGCCTGATCGGGCATTTGCCGGAACTGGATCTGGCGCACAGCGATGCGATACGGGGCCATCTCTCCGCCTTCACGCACCTCGCGCCGGAAGAAGCCCTGACCGCCCTGCCCGCACTGCCGACGCAGGACCTGATCGCAGTCGGACAATCGCTGGAAGTCCTCGACCAGCGGTCTGGCGATCAACTGCTGGCCGGTCTTCGCGATCTCCATGCACGACGGGTGCTGCTGCGGCTGGATCCGAACCCGGGCCCCTGGGGGCACCGCCAGATCATGGCCTTCGGTTTCCAGCGCCTGTTCCGCCTGCCCGACCCGCCGCATACGGCTTTCTACGGTTTCGACCTCGGCAATTACAAGGTCACGCCGGACTGGCTTAACCCGAAGCACTGGGCCAACCCCGAGTTGTTCGACCGCTACCGCTGGTAACGCGACCCCCGCGCGCCGCGGGAGACTGCCCCATGCCTGCTCGAACCGGGCCCTGGCGGCGAGGGCGCTGCGCGACCGCAGCACCGCCGCTCCGCCCGTGACATGCCCGGGTCTTCCATAACGAGGCTTTCCTTGTTTATAGCCAAACAGTCCTTTCCCCACCGGCGACGCCCTGCTAGCCTCGCCGCCACATTATCGTTCGTGGCTGAAATGGGCCGGAATCAGGAAACACGGCATGTACCAGTATGACCAGTACGACCAGCAACTCGTTGATCAACGGGTTGCCCAGTACCGCGACCAGACCCGGCGTTATCTCGCCGGTGAACTGAGCGAGGACGAATTTCGGCCGTTACGACTGCAGAACGGCCTTTACATTCAGCGGCACGCGCCAATGCTGCGGGTGTCCATTCCCTATGGCCTGCTCTCCTCCGCGCAATTGCGCGTGCTGGCCCATATTGCCCGCACCTATGACAAGGGCTATGGCCATTTCACCACGCGTCAGAACATCCAGTACAACTGGCCGCCGCTGGAAACCGTGCCGGATATCCTGGCCGATCTGGCAACGGTCGAGATGCACGCGATCCAGACCAGTGGCAACTGCATCCGCAACGTGACCTCCGATCAGTTCGCCGGGATCGCCGAAGATGAAGTGGAGGATCCGCGCCCCTACTGCGAACTGATCCGCCAGTGGGCCACACTGCATCCGGAATTCGCCTACCTGCCGCGCAAGTTCAAGATCGCTGTCACCGGCAGCGAACGCGACCGTGCCGCAACGCAGGTGCATGACATCGGTCTGCAGCTGCAACGCACCGCGGACGGAGAACTGGGATTCCGCGTGCTGGTCGGCGGCGGTCTCGGTCGTACGCCGATCATCGGTGAAGTGGTTCGGGAATTCCTGCCCGAGCGGGAACTGCTCGGTTACCTGGAAGCGATCCTGCGGGTCTACAACCTGCTCGGCCGTCGCGACAACATGTACAAGGCCCGGATCAAGATCCTGGTCAAGGCCATGGGCATCGATGCTTTTGCCAGCGCCGTAGAGAAGGAATGGCAGCACACGCGGCAGGACCCGGCCTTGCAGCTCGAAGATGCCGACATTGCCGGTTTCAAGAAGCATTTCCCGGCCCCGGCCTATCGCACGGATGTCGACACCGCGGGCGCCGATCGCCTGCTGGCCGGGAACGCAGACTTCCAGCGCTGGTATCGGCGCAATACGGTCTCCCATCAGCAACCGGGCTACCGCGCAGTTGTCGTCTCACTCAAGGCGAAGGACCGGGCACCGGGCGACGCGACGGACGCCCAGATGGAAGCCGTCGCCGAGCTGGCGGAGCGGTACAGTTTCGGCGAAGCACGCGTGACGCATCAGCAGAATCTGGTGCTGGCCGACGTGGCCATCGATACTCTGGAGGCCCTGTGGCACGAGCTGGATCAGCATGGTCTGGCGACGCCGAACGTCGGCACCCTGAGTGACATGATCTGCTGCCCGGGACTCGATTTCTGCAGCCTGGCCAATGCCGGGTCCATCGATATCGCTGCAGACATCAATCAGCGTTTCGATGATCTCGACTACATATACGATCTGGGCGAGTTGCGGGTGAACCTGTCCGGCTGCATGAATGGCTGCGGCCATCACACCGTAGGCCATATCGGCATTCTCGGCGTCGACAAGAAGGGCGAGGAGTTCTATCAGATCACTCTCGGCGGTTCCTCTTCGAACGATGCGACGCTGGGCGACAGGCTGGGTCCCGCGGTCAGCAAGGACCGCGTCGTCGACACCATGGAATCGATCATTCATGCCTATACCGATCTGCGCGAAGGCGAGGAAAGTTTCCTCGAGACCTATCGCCGCGTCGGCATGAAGCCGTTCAAGGAGCGAGCCTATGCCTAATCTGATCAGGGACCGCAAACTGGTCGACGACGACACCTGGACACATCTGGATGACGAGCAACCGGTGCCCGCCTCGGGCGACGTCACCGTCAGCTGGCAGCGCTGGCAGGCGGAAGCCGATACCCTGCGCAACCGGGATGGACGCCTTGGCGTGCGACTCGACGGTGACGTCCCGGTCGAGGAACTGGCGGGCCTTACCGAACTGCCGCTGATCGCGCTGCACTTCCCGGCATTCAAGGATGGCCGCTGTTACAGCCATGCCCGGCTGCTGCGCAGTCGGCATGGCTACGCCGGTGAAATCCGCGCCATCGGAGATGTGCTGCGCGATCAACTCGCCTACATGGAGCGCTGCGGCATCAATGCCTTCGAGATCCGTGAGGATCGTTCGGCAGACGAGGCGTTGCAGGCTTTCGACGAGTTCTCCGTGGATTATCAGGGTCGTAGCGAACGGCCTTTCCCGCTGCGCCTGCGCCGCAGCTGACTCCCTCTCTACCACGGCGACCGTCCGGCCGCCGTGGTCTCGCCGTTCCACCCGCTTCGACTTGTGCATTGCAAGATCAGGTGTTCTGCCCACCGGATCAGGATTCCACCCTGTCAAACGGTGTAACATTGCGCCCAGCCAAGGAAACGGAACGTGACTGGATGCACCGTCACGGCAGGGGGTTGGGCATGAAGCAGAAAAACAACGCAGGACATCGCATTGTCATTGTCGGCGGCGGCGCGGGCGGTCTGGAACTGGCAACCCGCCTGGGGCGCAGTCTGGGCAAACGTGGCCGGGCACAGGTGACGCTGGTGGACGCGAGCCTGACCCATATCTGGAAGCCGCTGTTGCATGAAGTCGCTGCCGGTACGCTGGATTCCGGCGAGGATGCGCTGGACTATCTGTCACAGGCGCAGCGTCATCACTTCCGCTTTCAGTACGGCCGCATGATCGGCCTCGATCGCGGAAACAAGGCGATTCGCCTGGCACCGTTCAAGGACGCCGAAGGCCGCGATGTGGTGCCCGAGCGGAATCTCGAATACGACACGCTGGTGATGGCGGTCGGCAGCGTCAGCAACCACTTCAATACCCCCGGCGCCGCGGAGCATTGCCTGTACCTGGACGACTCCGCCCAGGCCGAGCGCTTCCAGCAGTTGCTGGTGAAGGCCTTCCTGCGCGCTCAGGTGCAGGAAACCGCGATCGACGAGTCGCAGCTGTCAGTGGCCATTGTCGGCGGCGGTGCCACCGGGGTCGAACTGGCAGCAGAGTTGCGCAACGCGGCGCGCAAGGCGGTCGGTTACGGTCTGGACCGGATCAACCCGGAGACCGACCTCCGCCTCACCGTCATCGAGGCCGCCGACCGGGTCCTCCCTGCGCTGTCGCCGAGGCTATCGATCAAGACCCGCAAGCAACTCGATGGCCTGGGCGTCTCGGTGCTCACCGGAAGCAAGGTAACCGAAGTCACGGACAAGGGCATGCACCTGGAATCCGGCGAGTTCATCCCCGCCGACATGCGCGTCTGGTCTGCCGGGGTCAAAGGACCGGCCTGGCTGTCCGAGCTCGACGGGCTTGAAACAACATCTGGCAACATGCTGGTCGCAAACGAATTTCTTCAGACAACGCGCGACGAGAACATTTACGCCATGGGCGACTGCGCCTCGGTGACCCTGCCCGGCCAGGACAAGCCACTGCCGCCAAGGGCGCAGACCGCCAGTCAGCAGGCCACCTACCTGAACAAGAGCATTGGCCAGCGCTTGCGCGGTCAGCAGCCGAGCGCCTTTACCTATAAGGACTACGGATCGCTGATTTCACTCAGCGAGGACCATGCCGTCGGTCGTCTGATGGGCGGCGTATTCGGCAGCTTGATGTTGGAAGGCCTGCTGGCCCGCGCCGCCTACAACATGCTCTACCGCAAGCATCTGGCCGCGGTTCATGGCCTGTTTCGCATGCTGATCCTGATCAGCCTGCGCGGTCTGTTCAAGCGCACCCGACCGAGGCTGAAACTGCATTAAGGAAACGATGCATGCTTCCCTGGGGGCCCGGCCGGTTTTGGCCCCCGACTGCGGCGTTGCGCTGCCTGACCGCCGAATGACTGCGGCGCCGCGCCCCGCGCCTTGTCTCGAGAAAAATGCGGACTCCAGAGCAGGCGTGCGAACACTTCAGCGTTTCCTCAGGAAACGCCGGCTCCATCTCCCGCATCGTCTCGGCCGGCGGGCGCCGGCAGCCGCCGGGCCAGCCAGTCGATGACGGCGTCGGCGGCGCGCTGCCAGTCCTGTTCCAGCATCAGCGCATGCGCGAGCCCAGGCAGTTCCAGGAAATCGGCATCGTAATAGTGCGCCGTCTGCTGTTGCAGCCGCGCGCTGAACAGCGCGTCGCCGCCGGCCGCCAGCACCAGCATGGGCGGGATTTTCGCCATGCGATGCCGATTCGGCAGATTGGCAAAACTCATGTCGGCCAGAGCATGCCTGGATTCCGGCTGCATCCACGCCGCATACCGTGTGCGCTTCTCCGCCGGCAGGTCCGTGGAAAACACCGCGCGGCTCGCCGCCTCCAGATCCATCCATCGCTCCATACCCGCCTGCATCAACCCGATCTGGGTCAGCAGCCAGGGATCTCGCAGCAGCAGACGCGTCAACGACGTACCAACGCCGGTGTGGGGCACCGTGGCCATGAGCACGGCGGCCGGCACGGTCGCCTGCTCCAGGTATTTCTGGATGACGAGACCGCCCATGGAGTGTCCGATCAGCACCGGCGGCTGTGGCATTCGCTCCACCACGGTCGCCACATCGGTCACGAAGTCGACGATCGCGGCGTGATGCAGTCTCTCCCGTCCGCCGCTGTGGCCATGCCCCCGCAGACTCAGGGCGAAGCAGTGATAGCCTGCGGCTGCAAAGTAATCGAGAAAATGCTCGTCCCAGCACCAGGCACCGGTGTAGGCGCCGTGGACGAACAACAGCGGCGGTTTTGCATCGTCCGCCGTCGGCGGCCTGCGTTCGAGCACTTCGAGCTCCGGGGATGGTGTCTTGGCGTGCAGCCAGGAAAGATCAAGCATCGAATTCGCTCTCCGTACGGTTTTGATGAGTCGTCGCATAACGGCGGCAGCCGCGCAGGAACCAGACCATGGCAAGCCCGGTGATCAGGCACAACATCAGGAAGCCGATCCGGTAGTCCAGCGGATCGTAGCCGGCACCGTCCGCGCTGCCTTGTTGCAGGCCCAGGCCGAGCGCCCACTGGAGCGCAAACGCGGACAGGAAAATCAACAGATTGAAGGCCGTGTTGACCCGACCGGCGAGTCGGTTGGGGAAACTGCGCGTCAGGACGACATAGAACAATGTTCCTGCGCTGCCCGCAAACGCATACAGCATCCACAACAGGACCATCCCGCGCGGCGGCTGCCAACTGAGGATGAACAGCATGACCAGCGCGAGGGCCACCCCGAACAGCGCAAGGTTGCGCACCGAGCCGCCGACGGCCGACAAACGCGTCGCGACGGTGCCCCAGAAGGCGTATCCAGCGGTCATCGCGGCTGCGATGAGCAGCAGCGCCATCGCGATTGCCGGGCGGTCCATGCCGGCGACATCGCGCAGCCAGGGTCCGGCCCAGAGCCCCTGCAGGGCAAGAAATACGCCCATGTTGATGGCACCGAGGGGCGCCACCGTCCAGAACCAGGGATGGCGAAGCACCTGCCCCAGTTCGCCGATCTGTCGGCCGAGGCTGGGCGTCTCCCGCCCGGCCGAAGACCGTGCGTCCGGTGGCCGCACCGGAACCAGACGCCAGAGCAGGACCGAGGCGCCCACACAGGCAACGGCAAGCGCCGCGAACACCGTGCGCCAGTCGGTCGCGGCCACCAGCCATTCCAGCGGCACGGTACCCGCCATCGCCCCCAGGCCGCCGACTGCCAGGAGCCAGCCGTTCAGCTGCGGCAGGGTCTGCGCCGGAAACCACTGGACGAATGCCTTGAAGCTCGCCATCAGGCAGGCCGAGACACCGAGACCGATGAGCGCCCGTCCGATACCCAGCACGGCCAGGGTCTCGCCGATCGCAAACAGCGCGGCGCCCAGCGCCGCAACCAGCAGCAGGACGCTCTCCACCCGGCGGGCGCCGAACCGGTCAAGCAGGATTCCGAGTGGCAACTGCGCGGCCGCGAACGCCAGGAAGTAGGCGCTGGTCAGGAAACCCAGAGCACCCGCCCCCAGCGCCAGATCGGACGCCAGATCCGTCGCGATGACAGCGTTCATGACCCGGAACAGGTAAGAGATGAAATAGCCCACGGCGAAGGGCACGAAGATACACAGCAGTCGGGCGCGCAGATCGAGGGGTTGCGCGGGCATGGGCAGTCCTCCGGGAAGCGCTGCGCATGGTAACATTTTCGATACTGTGAAGAGCTCCGTCGGAACTGGCGGCGGGAGCGACAGTCCATCCCGTTATTCGCAAGCCCGAATGGAGTTTTCGCATGGCCGACGCCTATGCCCGCCCGCAGACCGTGCTGCTGGCCGACTACCCCCCGCCGAATCACCTGGTCGAGACCGTTGACCTGCGTTTTGAACTGCAGGCCCGCGGTACCGTCGTCTTCAGCCGACTGCGGATGCGCAGCCGCGACGGGCGTCGCGATCTGCCACTACGCCTCGACGGCAAGAACCTCGAACTGCTGGAATTGCGGCTGGACGGCGAGCAGCTCGACGGGGATCGATTCCGCGTGGACGACAGCGGCCTCACCATCGATCGGGTACCCGACGCCTTCGAACTGGCCGTGACCACGCGCATCGTGCCCGAGGACAACACCGCCCTCGAAGGTCTCTACCGCTCCGGCGACCTGTTCTGCACCCAGTGCGAGGCCGAAGGGTTTCGCTGCATCACCTACTATCCGGACCGCCCCGACGTGATGGCGGTGTTCACCGTCACCGTGGCTGCGGATCCGTCGCGCTTCCCGGTATTGCTTTCCAACGGCGACCTGGTGGAGAGCGGCACGCTCGAAGACGGACGCCACTTTGCCCGCTGGCATGACCCGTACCCGAAACCGAGTTACCTGTTCGCGCTGGTAGCCGGTGATCTGCACCTGCACCAGGACAGCTATACCACTGCATCGGGGCGGACCGTGGACCTGCGGCTCTACGTGGAACACCGCAATGCCGGTCGCACCGGTCACGCGATGCAGGCATTGAAGGACTCGATGCGCTGGGACGAGCAGACCTATGGCCTGGAGTACGACCTGGACACCTACATGGTCGTGGCAGTGGACGACTTCAACATGGGGGCCATGGAAAACAAGGGGCTCAACGTCTTCAACACGGTCTGTGTACTGGCCGATGCGGAGACTTCCACCGACCAGGATTTCACCACTGTCGAAGCGGTGATCGCCCATGAATACTTTCACAACTGGACCGGCAACCGGGTGACCTGCCGCGACTGGTTCCAGCTCAGCCTGAAAGAGGGCCTCACGGTCTATCGGGAGCACGAATTCTGCGCCGACATGCACTCGGCGGATGTGCAGCGCATCCATGAAGTCCGCTTGCTGCGCACGGCTCAGTTTCCCGAGGACGCGGGTCCGATGGCGCACCCGGTCCGCCCGGACCGGTATGCCGAAATCAGCAATTTCTACACCCCCACCGTCTACAACAAGGGGGCCGAAGTCATTCGCATGTACCGCAGCCTGCTCGGTGATGCCGGGTACCGGCGCGGGATTGATCTGTACTTCGAGCGTCATGACGGCCAGGCAGTCACCTGCGATGACTTCCGCGCAGCAATGGCGGACGCCAACAGCATCGACCTGGAGCAGTTCGGCCTCTGGTACAGCCAGGCCGGCACGCCGCGACTGACGGTCCGTGACCACTACGACGCCGGGGCGCGCCGCTACACGTTGACCGTTAGCCAGCACTGCCCGCCGACCCCCGGGCAGCAGGACAAGCAGCCGATGCACATGCCCCTGAGCATGGCTCTGCTGGACGCCGACGGTCAGGCGCTGCCACTGCGTCTGGCCGGCGAGGAGCGCCCGGCAGGCAATGAACGCATCCTCGAACTGCGCGAGCGCGAACACGAGTTCGTGTTCGAGGACATCGAAGCCACGCCGACACCCAGTCTGCTGCGCGGTTTCTCGGCCCCGGTCAGGCTGGACTACCCGTGGACCGAGGAGCAGCTCGCGTTCCTGATGGCCTACGACACGGATGGTTTCCGTCGCTGGGAAGCGGGCCAGCAACTGGCACTGAATGTGATGCTGCGCGCACTGGCGTCGGACGGGGCCGTACAGCTCCCCGCAAGCCTGGCTGATGCCATCGGCCGCGTGCTGGACGCTGCCGACGAGGACCCCTCGTTCTCAGCGGAGACCATGATGCTGCCGTCCGAGGCCTACCTGGCAGAGCAGCTGGAGGTGGTCGATGTCGAGGCCATCCATCGTGTTCGCGAACAGCTGAAAGCCGCGATCTTCCGGGCCCATGGCGATAGGCTGCTGGCCGTCTATCACGAGATGCAGGATACCGCCTTCTCCATCAGTGGACGGGCCATGGGGCGACGAGCACTGCGCAACCTGTGCCTCGATTACCTGATGCATGGCGATCAGGGCATGGCGCTGGCCATGGCTCAGCAGGCCGATGGCGGCACGATGACCGAACGGCTCGCCGCCCTCGCCCTTCTCTGCCATCAGTCCGGCAACGAACGCGATACGGCCCTTGAGCAGTTCGCCGCGCGCTGGTCCGACGAGCCGCTGGTGATGAACAAGTGGTTCCGCGTGCAGGCGATGTCCCAACGCGAGGACGCACCGGAACTGGTCGAAGCGCTGATGACACACCCGGCCTTCACGTTGCGTAACCCGAACCGCGTGCGCGCCCTGATCGCGGCCTTCGCCCAGGGTAACCCGGTCGGGTTCCATCGGGCGGACGGCGCCGGCTACCGACTGCTGGCCGACGTGATCACCGAGCTCAACGACATCAATCCGCAGGTTGCCGCGCGCGTTCTGTTGCCGTTGACCCAGTGGCGCCGGCAGGACGAGGCTCGTCAGCAACTGATGCGTGATCAATTGCAACGGATCGGAAACCTTCCTTCGCTGTCCAAGGACGTACAGGACGTGGTAGACAGAAGTCTGAAAACCTAGGGAGACGCTGATTGATTCCCTAGAAAAACACAACTCCCGGAACGCCGTCCCGGACAGTGCAGACGCGCGCAGAACGTGATCAGGAGTCGAAGAATGCCTTACTGGATCAAGAGTCGCTGGGCCAGCGCCCTCGCCGGTGTGCTGCTGCTGGCCCTGGTTGCCGGCACCTCGCAGGCGGCCCCGGAACCGCTGCAACCGAAAGCCGAACACCCCGACAAGGCGCGGCTAATCGCCAACCTGCTGACACATCAGCATTTTCGTAAGCAGCCGATCGATGACATTCTGTCCGCGACGGTGCTCGACTCGTACCTGGATCGCCTCGATGCCGAACGCTATTACCTGCTGGCATCCGACATCGAGGAATTCTCCGAGTATCGCGGCCGACTCGATGATCTGCTGATGCAGGGCGATCTGCAGCCGGCCTACACGATCTACGAGCGTTTTCGCGAGCGTAACCGCGAACGTGCCAGCTTCGCGCTGGGATTGCTCGACGACGGCCTCGAGTTCGATACCGACGAGGAAATCGAGCTGAACCGCCGCGAGGCGAGCTGGGCAGCCGATCGGGAAGAGCTGGATGATCTCTGGCGCAAGCGGGTCAAGCATGACGCGCTCACCCTGCTGCTGGCCGGCGAGGGTGAAGAAGAAACGACAGATCTTCTGCGCAATCGCTACAAGGGCATGAAGGAAAACGTTGAACGTACCGGCTCGGAAGACGTTTTCGAGATGTTCATGGGTGCCTGGTCGCGTGCCTTTGATCCCCACACGGCCTACCTCTCGCCGCGCAACTCCCGCGAGTTCGACATTCAGATGCGTCTCTCACTGGAAGGCATCGGTGCTGTCCTGCGCACGCATCGGGACTTCGTGGAAATCATGGAACTGGTGCCCGGTGGTCCGGCATCACGCAGCGGCCAGCTGCAGCCCGGCGACCGGATCATCGGCGTCGGTCAGGAAGACGAGGAACTTCAGGATGTGGTCGGCTGGCGCCTGTCCGACGTGGTCGACCTGATCCGCGGACCGCGCGACTCGGAAGTACGTCTGCGTATCCTGCCGGGCTCGGCCGGTTCGGATTCCACGCCGCGTACCGTGACCCTGGTACGTAACGAAATCCAGCTCGAGGAACAGGCGGCGAAGAGCGAAGTGCGCGAGGTCGAGCGTGACGGCAGCACCCAGCGCATCGGCGTCATCACGATTCCGGCCTTCTACTCCGACTTTGCCGCGGCTCAGGCCGGCGATGAGGACTATCGCAGCACCACCCGCGATGTCCGCCGCCTGATTCGCGAGATGGAAGAGGACGCTATCGACGGCATTGTCATCGACCTGCGCGGCAACTCAGGTGGCTCCCTGCAGGAAGCGGCAGACATGACCGGGCTGTTCATTCCGGAAGGTCCGATCGTGCAGATCAAGCGCAGCGACGGCGACAAGGAAATCATGCGCGACCGGGATACCGGCCTCGCCTACGACGGACCGCTGTCGGTGATGGTGGACCGATTCAGCGCCTCCGCTTCCGAAATCTTCGCCGGCGCGATCCAGGATTACGGTCGTGGCGTCGTTCTCGGCGAGCAGACCTTCGGCAAGGGCACGGTGCAGACTCTGGTCGATCTCAACCGCTTCACCCGCAGTCAGAGCGACGACGATGAAGCCGGGCGCCTGAAGCTCACCATTGCCAAGTTCTACCGGGTCACCGGTAGCAGCACGCAGAAGCGCGGGATCATCCCTGATATCGCGTTCCCGTCTCTCGCCGGGGCCGATGAGGTCGGGGAAAGCGCTGCTGATAATCCCCTGCCCTGGGACCAGATCGACGGCACGCGCTTTACCCGCTTCGGCGATCTGGACAGCACCATCGCCCTGCTCAAGAATCGCCACGAGGAGCGTTCCTCGTCCGACGATGCCTATCAGGCGTTTGTTGCCGAGATGGACAAGCTGTCACGGATGAATGACCGCGAGACCGTCTCATTGCAACGCGAAGCCCGGGAAATGGATCGTGATCAACGCAACAGCGAGCGTCTGGAAAAGGCCAATCGCCGTCGCGCGGCGCACGGACTGGACCCGATCGAGTCGCTGGATGAGCTGGATCTGGCTGAAGACGAACCGGATACCCTGCTCGATGCGACCGTGGAGATCATGGCCGACCTGTTCGTGATCGAAAGCAGCCCGGCCACCGCCCAGCGTTGGGAAAGCCAGCTGGGCAGCAACTGATCGGCCAGATGCGCTGACAAAGGCTCTGCAGTAGAACGGGAACCCACGGGTTCCCGTTTTTTTTGCGTTAACGAAGCTCTGATCTAACCCCGCGTCTGCACCCAACGCCGGTTTTGGTCATCTGGCAAGGACCTTCGACCTGGTATCAACCTCACCGGGTGTTTCCCCCTATCCCCCGGGGACAGGGTCACGGCGGTTCCGGAGCCGGCATCCGCCCGATCGGCAGCGAAGCCCCATACGTGCCCCGTCTGGAAATCGAAGTCCACCGTTGGGCCGCGGCTTCCTTAATCCGATGCCTGCATGTGTTCAACGATCAGCTGCAGGCGCTCCCGACCCTGCCAGTGATTGACGTCCGGCCGATAGACCAGATGTACCGTGCGACCCAGCTGATCCCAGCCCCGATCCAGGGCGCGAAAGGCGATGGCCTCGACAGGCCGGGTGTGATCGTCGGCACCGTGCAGACGGACGTCGAGACGCAGATGCCTGCCGCCCACGACGCGTCGCTGGACAATCTCGAAGTGATCGTCGAACAGCGGCTCCGGAAACGCCTTGCCCCAGGGGCCCGCGTTACGGAGCGCCTGCGCTGTATCCAGCGTCAGGAGCGATTCCTCCAGACCGCCATCGGTGAGCAGATCCCGGTTCAGCATCGACGGTTCCAGCGCGTCCTCGGCCGCCTGAATCAGGGCCTGCCGGAAACGCTCGAAATCCGCCGGATCCAGGCTCAGTCCGGCCGCGGCCGCATGGCCACCGAAACTCGGAATCAGGCCCGGGTGGCTGGCGCTGACGCGTTCCAGCAGGTCACGGATATGCAAGCCCGGGATCGAGCGCGCGGATCCCTTGAGATTTTCGCCGGCCGCGGCGAACACCACGACAGGTCGATGAAAGCGTTCTCGCAGACGGGAGGCGAGGATGCCGATCACGCCCTGATGCCAGCGATCATCAACCAGACAGATTGCGGGTGGTGTGCGTTGCGCGGCCTGCTGCCGCTCCAGCGGCTCGAGAATCGCCAGTGCCTCGCTTTCCATGTTCTGCTCGATGTCGCGCCGCTGCCTGTTCAGGGCATCCAGTTCCGCAGCCAGCCGCTCCGCCCTGCCTGCGTCATCCGCCAGCAGGCATTCGATACCGATGCCGATATCCTCAAGCCGTCCTGCGGCGTTCAGGCGCGGGCCGACGGCAAAGCCAAGGTCCGCCGCGGTCAGGCGTGCCGGTTCGCGGCCCGCCACACGCGCCAGCGCGAGAATGCCCGGTCGCGCGCGACCCGCGCGAATCCGGCGCAGACCCTGCGCCACCAGCACGCGGTTGTTACGATCCAGGGGGACGACATCCGCGACCGTGCCCAGCGCCACCAGATCGAGCCAGTCCGCCATGGATGGCTGGGGCCGCTGCGGGCCGAACCAGCCAACGGCCCGAAGCGCCTGACGCAAGGCCGCCAGCACGTAGAAGATCACTCCGACACCTGCCAGATGCTTGCTGGCAAACCCGTCGCCCGCCCGATTGGGGTTGACGATCGCATTCGCGGCCGGCAACTGCTCCGGTGGCAGATGATGGTCGGTTACCACCACCGGCATACCGAGTTCCCGCGCCCGGGCGACGCCGGCAACGCTGGAAATGCCGTTATCCACGGTCAAGAGCAGATCGGCAGCCATGGCGTGGGCCTGTTCGGCGATCGGCGGACTGAGCCCGTAACCGGCCTTGAACCGGTTCGGCACCAGATATTCGACCCGTCGATGGCCCATGGCGCGCAGGGCCAGCACGGTCAGGGCGCAACTGGTGGCTCCGTCGGCATCGAAATCGCCGACCACGACGATCAGCCCCTCCCGTTGCACCTGTTCCGCCAGCAATGCAACGGCCTGATCCAGCCCGGAGAGGGCCCCGGAAGGCAGCAGAGCATCCAGCCCGAGATGAAGTTCGCGACGCTCACGTACACCCCGGTTGGCGAACACGCGTGCCAGCAACGGCGACAGTTCACCATCCCCCAGCAGGGCCTGCTCGAGCTCCACTGGCACGGTGCGCCGCCGGATCGGCCGCTTCATGCCGCGACCAACCAGTGCCGAAACGGGCGCGGTCGCCGCCAGAACGCGCGCAGGGAATGGGGACCAAGCAGAAAGCGCCGGCCTTCGGATTCAAGACAGATGCGGGCAAAGGAGCGCCGGCGCAACAACTGAAGCAGCACTGGCGCCCAGCGGTCGCACCAGGACCCGGCCTGGTGTTGCCAGCGGACAAAGCTTTCGCCATCCGTCACCGGCACCAGGGCTTCGGTCTGCAACAGCACCTGCCCGGCAGTTCGGTCGACGGCCGCGGATCCATGCCAGGTTTCCGGAGGCTCGCATGGTATGCCGGAGGCCGCAGCGAGACCCCGTGCCAGCGCATCATGGCTGAACACGGCGTTGAAGCGGTTGCAGACGCCATTGGCCGGCAGAGCTCCCCCACCCCACAACCAAATGCCGTTGACCGGCGACAGCCCCGCTGCCTGACGGCTCACGTTGAGGGGCGACGCGTGCAACAGCATCTGGATGGCATTCAGATGCCGGATCCAGTGCGCGGCATCCGGACCGTCCGGCAGACCGTCACGCAGAGACGTGCCGAGTGCCTGCTCCAGAGGCACCGTGTCGAGCTGTGGCGCGCGTTCCGGATCACAGAACAGGTACCAGCCACCGGTAGCCTGCAACTGCAGGGTGAATCCTTCATCGGCAAAGTAGCCCTGAACATCCTGCTGCAGCGAGCGGCGATCGGCGGGCGACAGGGAGACCGGGCCGGGACTCATGATCCGAAGCTGGTCACGGTCGGGCACCAGGTGCACCGGATCAGCACAGAAAACCACATGTCGGCCGGGATGCAGACCATCACCGAGGGCGCGGGCCGGACCCACAGCCACCCTGCCCTTGTCGTCCAGCAACTGCACAAGCCGCTGCGAGAGCCCGCCCGACACCGGTGTCGGGCGCCGCGCTCGGGACAGCAGCAGTTCGGCCGGCGCCGCGCCAGGCCCGTCCAGCCGGACATCCGCAGCGGCTTGCGCCGGCAGTGGGCCGAGCAGGCCCGGAGCGAGTACGTGCAGCAGCGATCCGCTCATGGCCTTCCGGGGTCCCGTGATGGGCCAGACCGCGACTCAGAGTCGATCGAGAATGGCCGTCTTGACCGCATCGAGCGTCGCGGGAATGGTCTTGATCGCCCCGCCAGACTGCTGGATGGCGATATCCGGATCCTTCAGACCATGGCCGGTCAGTGTGCAGACCACCGTGCTGCCCTCGGGAATCCTGCCCTGCCGGATGTCACGCATGGCGCCCGCCAGCGAGGCTGCCGACGCGGGCTCGCAGAACACGCCCTCACTGGCTGCCAGCATGCGCTGGGCATCCAGGATTTCGGCGTCGGTACATTCATCGAACCAGCCTTCCGATTCACGCATCACCGCCAGCGCCGGATCGTAGGACTGCGGATGGCCAATCCGGATCGCCGTTGCCACGGTCTCGGGGTCGTCGACCATGTGGCCGCGGATGAACGGTGCGGAACCACTGGCCTGATAGCCCACCATCCGCGGACGCCCGGCGACCATGCTGCTGGCAAATCGGCAGTTGCCGCCGCAGAACAGGCAGGCATCCGTGAGGTGGTCGCAGTCCGGCTTGGCCGATGACTCGCAGTAGCCGATCCAGTGTCCGGTGATATTACCGGCATTGCCGACCGGCAGGCAGTGAAAGTCAGGCGCGCGCTCCAGTTCCTCGATGATCTCGAAGGCGGCGGTCTTCTGACCCTGCAGGCGATAGGGATTGATCGAATTGACGATGGTCACCGGCGCATGGTCGGCAATGTCCTTGACGATACGCATGCCGGCATCGAAGTTGCCGCTGATCTGCAGCACCTCGGCGCCGTGCATGATGGCCTGGGCCAGTTTGCCCATGGCGATCTTGCCGTCGGGAATCAGGACGAAGGCGCGAATGCCGGCGCGCGCGGCGTAGGCGGCGGCCGAGGCCGAGGTGTTGCCGGTAGAGGCGCAGATGATGGCCTCGCTGCCCTCACTGACCGCCTGCGTCACGGCCATGGTCATGCCGCGGTCCTTGAAAGACCCGGTGGGGTTCAGTCCCTCGAACTTGACGTAGACGTCCACGTCCTTGCCCAGCGTGGCCGGAATGTTGTTCAGCCGGATCAGCGGCGTATTACCCTCGCCCAGACTGATGATGCGCGCATCATCGCGCACGGGCAGACGGTCACGGTACTTCTCGATCAGGCCGGTGTAGCGGCTTCGGAATGGCATGGTCTCGACTCGCTGTGAATCGCTGCAATCTGCGTGGCAGCGACGGATTACTTGAGTTGTTCCAGTCGGATCCGGACGATCCGGCCCTGCACCGCCGGCAGCTCTTCCATGGTCTCCTGCGCACGATCCATGCGCTGCTCCTGAACCCGGTGCGTGATCAGAATGACCGGGACGTTCTCGGCACCCGGAGCCGGTTCCTTCTGCAGGATAGCCTCTATGCTGATGCCGTTATCACTGAGTATCCGGGTGATGTTCGCCAGCACGCCGGGCTCGTCGAGCACCTCCAGTCGCAGGTAATAGGCAGTGCTGACCGAATCCACCGGCAGAATCGGGACATCCGACAGGGCACTTGACTGGAAGGCGAGATACGGAACGCGACTCTCCGGTGCCAGATCAAACTCGCGGACCACATCGACCAGGTCGGCGACCACGGCGGACGCGGTCGGATCGGCGCCCGCGCCGGCACCGTAATAGAGGGTTGGTCCGACCGCATCACCCATGACCATGACCGCGTTCATTACGCCGTCGACATTGGCCAGCAGTTGCCGCTCGGGCAGCAGCGTCGGATGCACGCGCAATTCGATCCCGGCCTCGGTCTGGCGGCAAAGACCCAGGTGTTTGATTCGGTAACCGAGTTCCTGGGCATATTCCACGTCCTCGCGGCTGACATGGGTGATGCCCTCCACATGCACCCGATCGAACTGCAGCGGCACACCGAAAGCGATCGACGCGAGGATGGTGAGCTTGTGCGCCGCGTCGATCCCCTCGACGTCGAAGCTGGGGTCGGCTTCGGCATAGCCGAGCCGTTGCGCCTCGGCCAGCACATCGGCGAATTCCCGGCCCTCGTAGAACATCTCGCTGAGAATGTAGTTCGAGGTGCCGTTGATGATGCCCGCGAGCCATTCGATGCGGTTGCCGGTGAGACCCTCGCGGATCGACTTGATGATCGGGATGCCGCCGGCCACGGCGGCCTCGAAGGCGACGGTCACGCCACAGCTGGTCGCGTGCTCGAACAGCTTGTTGCCGTATTTCGCGATCAGCGCCTTGTTCGCGGTCACGACATGCTTGCCGTTGGACATCGCACGCATGACCAGATCGAAGGCCGGATCGTCACCGCCGATCAGCTCGACGATGATTTCGGTTTCGGGGTCGTCGACGATCGCGTACGGGTCATCGGTGACGCGGATACCCTCCAGCGAGCAGGCGCGAGGACGTTCGGGATGGCGGGTCGCTGCACAGACCACCTCGATTCCGCGTCCGGCGCGGCGCGCGATCTCGTCGTTATTCTTTCGCAGCAGGTTGATGGTGCCGGCACCGACCGTCCCCAAACCCAGCAAACCGACCTTGACAGAACTCACGCAACACCCTCCCCGCACCCGATTGCCGAGCGCAGTCATTGGATTCAGATCATTGGCCCCACGAGAGACGTCACAGTCTCCGGAAACGCCGAAACTCTATCATGAGGCGCACCGTGCGCGCTTCAGATGCGGCCATGGCGCCCATGCGTCCCTCTCACCGCGGGCGCGATTGTCGCAGACTTCGCCCGGAACTGTCTGCATCCCGGACAACTCTGTCAAACTGGGAGCAATCAACGATGAGCCAGGAGGATGCATGCAGCTGACACTGGAACGGACCGGAGACGCCAACCGGATTCGCGCATATGACACCGGTAGCGTGACCGTCAACGACACCGAATACCGCCGCACCACGGTGGTCACGCCGGAGCGGATCATTCAGGACTGGGGGCCGGCCAGCGCCCGGGACATGGAACTGGCGCATCTGGGGGAATTGCTCGATCTGGAGGCGGAAATCCTCCTGATCGGAACCGGAAAGCGGCAACATTTCCCGCCGTCCGGTTTCATGGGTCAGGCGGTGCAGGCCGGCGTCGGCATCGAATGCATGACCACCGAAGCGGCCTGCCGCACCTACAATGTGCTACTGGCCGAGGGCCGCCGCGTGGCGGTAGCCCTGTTCATGATCGAGGCCTCCTCCGAATCGGGAAGGCCGACATGACAGGGCCCGGGGAAGTACCGGTCCGCTAGCCGAACAGCGTATCCTGGGAGAACCCCTGACGCTCCATGACCTCGCGCAGCTTGCGCAGGGCGTCGATCTGGATCTGCCGGACACGCTCGCGGGTGACCCCGATCTCGTTGCCCACTTCCTCGAGCGTGGCCCGTTCGCGGCCGTGCAGACCGAAACGTCGTTCAACCACGGCCCGCTGCTTGTCGGAAAGCTCGTTCAACCAGTGCTCGAGATGCGCGAGCACGTCATCATCCTGAAGCAGGTCGGACGGATCCGGATTGTTCTCATCGGGAATCGCATCGAGCAGGACGCGGTCCGCTTCCTTGCCGATCGGCATGTCCACCGAGGTGGTGCCCTCGTTCAGGCCGATCATCCGCTGGATATCCGCCAGCGGGCGATCCAGCAGATCCGCGATCTCATCGGCGGTCGGCTCGTGATCGAGCTGTTGCGCCAGTTTCCGCGACGCGCGCAAATACTGATTGATTTCCTTGATCACATGGATCGGCAAACGGATTGTCCGCGTCTGGTTCATGATGGCGCGTTCGATGGTCTGCCGGATCCACCAAGTGGCATAGGTGGAGAACCGGAAACCACGCTCGGGATCGAATTTCTCCACCGCACGGATCAGCCCCAGATTGCCTTCTTCGATCAGATCGAGAAAGGCCAGCCCGCGGTTCATGTAACGCCGGGCAATCTTGACCACCAGCCGCAGATTGCTCTCGATCATCCGCCGCCGTGACTCTTCGCAGCCGCGCTGGGTCCGTCGGGAAAAGTAAACCTCCTCCTCGGCGCTCAGCAGCGGCGAAAAACCGATCTCATTGAGGTAGATCTGGGTGGCATCGAGACTGCTGCCGGTATGCTCCCCCGGCGAAAACTTGGTGCCGGTGCGACCGGCCGCCTTACCGACTCCTGCTGCCGCCTGAAGCTCCTCGTCGTCGCGGAGCTCGAGAAAGCCCTCGGCTGCGTCGTCCTGTGCAACCGCTACATCATCCATTCTCGATATCTGGTGTTCAGCCATGTCATTACCTCTCGCGATGTGCCACCGACAGACCGTGCTGGATACCCGTCAGAAGGTGGCTGGCGGACACCGGCATTCCATCTTTTTTTCCACCTTGAAACCACTATATGCTTCGCTCGAAAACGCTGCAAGACTTTGATTTAAAAGATGTACCGACTATCTACAAGACCTGTTCAGAAATATCGCCAGGACCGTCGGCGGGCACTGTCCCCGGCGTCTCCGCCCCTGCAGCCCGAGCCGCCCCGGTGTCCATTCCGCAGCACCTACTGCGGTACAGATACGCTGCTTCAGCATCTGCACCTCGACGGTGCCCAAATTAACCGGTGAGCTCCGTACGCTTGCGCACATAGCGAAATCGGCTTGATCGATTGCCGCGAGATCGCCGCAGCGGTGGTGTGCATGACCGGGGAATCAGGCTGCACCAACATGGCAGGGGTATCCGGGAGGGTGTAACCGGGCGCGAGCCGGCCGGAGAAGCAGATTCGCCGGAACGCCGGATTCTCATCCGGCGCTCTGGCCACCAGGCGCATCATCGTCCTCGATTTCGTCCTCTTCATCGTCATCGTCATCGTCGAGGACATCATCAATCCAGGTCAGTCCGGCAACCGCTCGCGGAAAGCCGATGACGCCGATCGCGAGCAACGCGACATGGCGTAGCTCCTCGGGATCGAGATCTTCATCCAGGGCGCGACGGGCATGAGAGTGCGTCGCGCCCTCACTGCCGACGGCGACCGCCAGCGCCAGCTTGACCAGACGCCGATCGCGCTCGTCCAGAGGCCCGGCCTCGGCACAGGCCTGACCCAGCGCACTGTACGCCTCCCAGACATCAGGGAATTCTTCGGCCACATCGCCGGCACTGGATGGTAATTGCTCGCTCATGGCTTGCTCTCCGCGGCTAAACTGCAACAGGAATCGCCCTGCCGGCGGACAGACTACCGCATGCAGAGCCCGGCCATCGGTCGGATATCGGTGTCAGCGACGTTCCGGAAGATAGCGTAGAGGATCCACGGGGCGGCCCTCGCGGCGCAATTCGAAATGCAGCATGTGCTGACTGCCATTGCGCCCCATCCGGGCGATTTCCTGACCGACGGACACGTCGACGCCTTCGCGAACCAGCAACTCTTCGTTATAGCCGTATGCGGTGAGGTATTCATCGTCATGCTTGATGATCACGAGATTGCCGTAGCCCACCAGTCCGCTACCGCTGTAGACCACGCGACCGGGTGCGACGGCGCGTATCGCCTGCCCGGAAGAGCCGCTGATGTTGATTCCCTGTTTGCCGTCGGAATCTGCGGAAAAGCGCTTGCTGACCTCACCATCGGTCGGCCATTTCCAGTCGATATCGGTCGCTGTCCGCTGTCCGGACGAACTCGAGGCCGACCGGGATGGTGGATCGGGAGCGCGCGCACTGCGGCCGCCACCCGCAGGCGCGGAGGAGCCGGTCGCAGGGGTACTGCTGCGGGCACCACTCGACGAAGAGGCGGCAGACCTGTCCCGCCCGCCGCGTGCAGCAAGGCGCAGTTCCTGCCCGGGGTAAATCGTGTATGGCGACTGGATGTTGTTCCAGCTGGCCAGATCGCGGTAATTGACTCCGTGCCGGAATGCAATGCCGTACAGGGTATCGCCGCGTGCCACGGTATAGCTGCCACCCGGCCCGTCGCCGCCACGATCGGAGACCGGCGCATAGGTATCCCGCGCGCAAGCTGCCAGCAGGCAGCAGCAAAGCAGCAACAGGACGAACCGCATCGACATCAGAGGTCCTTTTCCTCGAACGGTATCGGGCCGGTCGCCCGCGACAGACCGCGGAACCATTACCGTGACCGGGAAAGGCCCCCGCGCCAACCCCGGATACCGGGGAAGCGGACGATGTCCGGCCCGTTTCCCCAGGCTTTCAGTGTATGAAGAACAGGTACAGCAGAACCAGCAGAATCACACCCAGCCAGCCAAGGATATCGACATAGCGACGGATCCACGGTTCGATCCGCGGACCACCCCAGGCAACCACGGCGGCAACCAGGAAGAAACGCGCACCGCGGCCGACGAGCGAGGCCAGCACGAATGGCAGCAAGGCAAGCGCCAGACCGCCGGCCGCAATGGTGAAAATCTTGTATGGCACCGGTGAGAAGCCGGCAAGCAGAACCACCCAGAACCCCCAGGTCGTGAACCACTCCCGCGCGGTGACAAGAGCCGTTTCCTGACCCGCTGCCACAATCAGCGGCTCGACCAGTTCCATCGCGAAAAAACCGATCACATAGCCAAGCACGCCGCCAAGCACCGATGCCACCGTGGTAATCATGGCGAAACGCATGGCACGACGGGGTTGCGCCAGGGCCATGGGCATCAGCATCACGTCCGGCGGAATCGGGAAAAACGAGGATTCGGCAAAACTCAGAACCGCGAGATACCGTGGCGCGTGCCGGTGCGCGGCCCACTGCAGCATGCGCAGATACAGCCGGCTGAACAGCCGCGTCATCGGGTCCCGCCCAGCATCGGTACGAACACGACACGATCCAGCACTTCCCGCTGCAGCTGATCGCCGCGCCGGGTGTACCGCACCAGATCCTGCGCATCACGCGGCCCGACCGGCGCAATCAGCCGACCCCCCTCGGCAAGCTGCGCAAACAACTCGTCCGGCACGTCCTCCGGTGCCGCCGTCACCATGATGCCGTCAAACGGTCCCTGCCCGGCCCAGCCGTTGTAGCCGTCGGCATGACGCACGCGCACGTTATACAAGCCGAAGCGACGCATGCGCTCCCGCGCCAGTGCCACCAGCGCACTGATCCGTTCCAGCGTGAAGACCTGTTCCACCAGACACCCGAGCACCGCAGCCTGATAGCCGGACCCGGTGCCAACCTCCAGCACCGACGCCGGTCGCTCCTGTTCGATCAGGGCCTCGGTCATGCGCGCAACGACCCAGGGCTGCGAGATCGTCTGACCGTAGCCGATCGGCAGGGACACATCATCATAGGCACGGCTTGCCAGGGCTTCGTCGACGAACAGATGGCGCGGTACCACGCGCATCACGTCCAGCACCCGACGATCGCTGATGCCCTTCTCCCGGAGACGCGTCACCAGACGTTCGCGCGTACGCTGGGAGGTCATGCCGATACCATGCATAAGCACCGACATCAGGCCTGCTCCAGCCCGCCGACCCAGCCGGCCACCTTGTCCAGAGCATCGTAGCGGGTGAGATCTATCTGGATCGGCGTGATCGAGACGCAACCGCGCCGAACGGCATGAAAATCCGTTCCCTGACCGGCATCCTGTTCGGTTCCGGGAGGGCCGATCCAGTAAATCGGCCGGCCCCGCGGATCTTCGGAGCGAATCGCGCTCTCGGCGCGATGACGCTGCCCCAGCCGGGTTGCCTCGAAGCCGCGCAACTCCTCCCAGGGGCAGTCGGGTACGTTCACGTTGAGAATCGTGTCGCTCGGCAACGGGTCATGCAGCAGCCGCTTGACCAGCATCACGGCGACTCGCGCCGCCGTGGCGTAATGGTCCGGCTCATGCGAGCAGAGTGATACCGCGATCGCCGGCAGACCGAGAAACCGGCCCTCGGTGGCAGCTGCCACGGTACCGCTGTAAAGCACATCGTCGCCCATGTTCGCGCCCGCATTGATTCCGGAAACGACCATATCGGGCTCGTCCTCCAGCAAACCGGTCACCGCCAGATGGACACAATCGGTCGGCGTGCCCTCGACCCGGAACTGACGGGGCTCGACCTCCCGGGCGCGAATCGGGAGATCCAGCGTCAGCGAATTGCTCGCGCCGCTGCGGTCGCGATCCGGAGCAACCACCGTGATATCGCCGAGGCTGGCCAGTTCCTTCGCCAGACACTGGATACCGGGCGCCATGTAACCATCATCGTTGCTCACCAGAATATGCATGAAGTCCCGCTCACCTCGTCCCGTTCGGCCGCCCTGTCGCGGCAAAGCGACCAGTATACTGGTCGCGCCGGATGGTGCATGCGATCCGGTACCAAAATTGCGAAGATGTCGATTATCAGGAATTCCCCCGGCGGGCAGACCACTGTCGATCGCGACCAGGGCGCGCGAGGACCGAACCATGAGCAATGACAAGGACGAGGAACGCCGGCTGTTCGAGGAAGCGATGGCCGACGTCCGCCGGTTGCGCCAGCGGGATTCGGTCACCAGCGACTGGCCGCGGCCGAAACCGGTCCCGCAGCAGCGGCGGGCCGATGACGCCGCCGTTGTGCGGGAATTGCTGGTGCATGACATCGATCCGATCACCACCGAAACCGGCGAAGAACTGCTGTTCGCCCGCCCCGGTGTACAACGCCGTGTGCTGCGAAAACTGAGGCGTGGTCAGTACGCGGTGCAGGAGGAGCTGGACTTGCACGGCATGACCGTGCCGGTGGCGCGGGACGCGGTCCAGGAATTCATTGCCGAGTGTCGAGCAACGAATCGCCGTTGCGTGCGCATCATCCACGGCAAGGGCAATCGCTCGAGCAATCGCGGACCGGTATTGAAGGGAAAGCTGGACCGCTGGCTGCGGCAGTGGGACGACATCATCGCGTTCTCGTCCGCGCGACCGATGGATGGCGGGACGGGGGCTGTCTATGTGCTGCTTCGAGCCTGAGGAAACACTGATTCATGTTTCAGGTTTCAGGTTTCATTCTATAAATCATTTTGTTGCCGGTTTTTTATCACGAAAAACTTGAAAACAAACCCCAAACGCCCACTAACCTTTCCGTATGTCAGCGATTTCCCGAAGGACCGCCGTGGCGAACGCGCCGGGCGGCAGCCGAAACGACAACACCAGATCATCGGCGTCGCGATGCCAGCCGAGTGCCGTCACCGGCAGACGCAGGGCGCGCCGTTCGGCATGTACGCGGTAATCGCGTAAGCCCGCGGACAGCGTCGGCCAGGTCTCCATGACTTCCTGTTCCAGGTCATGTGCCGTCGCGAAGGGCTGCAGACCGTCGATGCCCGGCATCGGGCCCGTGGGATGGAGATCGAGGGCTGCAACCCGCTTGTCGTCCGGCGTCTCCGCGTCAGCCGGGAACACGCTGCGACTGCCGGAAAACGTCATCAGATCCCCGGGCAGCACCCGGTTCCAGGTTCCGTTCGCTACCCGCGTCGCCAGCACGCGGTTGAACAGAAACGATCGTGCCGCCGACAGGTAGAGGCCGCGCAGAGTCCGATCCCGCATGCGCTGGCCCTGGAACAGCCGCGAGGCGCCGCGCAGATTGCCACCATCGATACCGAAACGTTGATCGCCGAAGTAGTTGGGTACCCCGTGGCGCGCCACGGCATGCAGCCGTCGGTGCAGCAGCGCGGTCGGGCCCTGCAAGTCACGCAGACGAATGCGAAAGGCATTACCGACCAGGGCGCCGAGTCGCAATTTCCGGTGATGCCGTGTCGCTTCGAGCAGGGTCAGGCCGTCCGGCAGCTCCGGCAGCTCCGGATACTGTCCCGGACAATGCACGCCGAACCACTGCTCGGTCACCGCATGGCGATCCTTGCGCCCGGCGAAGGTCACCAGGCGTCGTTTCACGCCGAGTGCACCGGCCAGCCAACGCGCCACATCCCCGGTATTCCAGCCGACCTTTCGCAGGCGCAGCAGCAAATGCTCGCCCTCGCCGCCCGGATCGAAGTTCAGCAGTTCGCGCACCCTGAAGTCGTCGGGCTCGCTGCGCAGCAGCGCCGATACCGGTGGCGGACCGCAGGCACCAGGCAGGTGGGTCCAGGCCGATTCCAGATCTGGCTGACCCATTCAGTCGGGATCCCTTGCCTGCAGCAGCACCACGGCAGACGCCAGAATGCCCTCCTCGCGGCCGGTGAATCCGAGCCATTCACTGGTGGTTGCCTTGACGCTGACACGGCTCATGTCAACGGCGAGGTCACGGGCCATGCAGGCGCGCATGTCCGGAATCCAGCGCGCCAGCTTGGGCTGTTGCGCAACCACGGTCAGGTCGGCGTTGACCAGCTTGAAGCCGGCCTCGGCGATCAGGTCGCTGACCCGGCGCAGCAAATCCCGGCTGTCGGCATCCTTCCAGCGGTCACCGCTATCCGGAAAATGGCGGCCGATATCACCGAGGGCCGCCGCTCCCAGCAGCGCATCGCAAAGGGCATGCAGCACGACATCACCATCGGAATGGGCGGCCAGCCCCCGGTCATGCGGGATTTCCACGCCACCGAGGATCAGACGCCGGTCAGCAGCGAAGGCGTGCACGTCGATACCCTGTCCGATCCGCAGATTCATGTGCTCGGTTCCGGAGTCGCATCCCGGGCCCGCAGTATCGCCGCCGCCAGGGGCAGATCGTCAGGCCGGGTGATCTTGAGATTGGCGACACTGCCCTCGACCAGCAGCGGCCGGTAACCCATGGCCTCGACCGCCTGGGATTCGTCGGTAACGGTCAGGTCCTGCTCGATGACCCGCTCCAGAGCCCGGAAGAGCAGCCCCAGCGGAAACAGCTGCGGCGTCTGCGCCTGCCACAGGTCATGGCGGTCGGCAGTGGCAAGCACGCAACGATCGGAATTCTGACGTTTCAGGGTATCCCGCACCGGCACCGCCAGCAGGGCGCCGGCGGCGCTGGCCAGCCCCTGATCGATCAGCCGCTCCAGTTCTGTTGCCGTAAGACAGGGCCGCACGGCGTCATGCACCAGCACACGGCAATCATCCGGTTGCCGCAGTCGCAGGAAGCGCAGGGCATTGAAGACCGACTCGAAGCGCTCCGCACCGCCATCCACGACCTCGAGCGGCTTGTCGCTGACCGGACGGTGGACCGGCCACAGGGCGTCGTCGCGATCCACGGCAAAGACCGCCCCCTGGACATGCGCGGACTGCAACAGGGCGGCTGCGGCCCAGTGCAGCACCGGACGGCCATGAAGCGACAGATACTGCTTCGGGATTCCGGCGCCCATGCGCCGGCCTACCCCGGCGGCCGGCAACACGGCCCAGACAGGCGGCTCCATCACCGTTCGATGACCTGATAGAAGACCTCGTCCTCGCGGATCATGCCCAACTCGCTGCGGGCGCGTTCTTCCATGGCGTCCAGACCGTCCTTGAGATCCCTGACTTCCGCTTCCAGTGCGTCGTTTCGCTGAGACAGGGCGCGATTCTCGGTTTGCTGCTCTTCCAGCGCGCTCCGGAGTTGCCAGACCTGGATGAGTCCGCCATCCGGCGACCAGAGCTGAAACTGCAGCACCAGCAAGCACAATCCCAGCACTGCGATCAGCACGCGCATGGCGTCTCTCCACCGGTCAGCGGCATGACCGGTTCCTGTTCGATCCGGCGCCCGGCGTCGCTCCGCACGCCATGACCGCTACCTACTCGCCGAAGGATGCCAGATTCGGAAACGCCTGCCGACCCGCGTAGCGGGCATTGCCGCCGAGCATTTCCTCGATACGCAACAACTGGTTGTACTTGGCGACCCGGTCGGAGCGGCACAGCGAACCGGTCTTGATCTGGGTCGCGGTCGTCGCCACCGCCAGATCCGCGATGGTGGTGTCTTCGGTCTCACCGGAGCGGTGCGAGATGACAGCGGTGTAGTTGGCCTTGTCGGCCATGGCAATGGCGTCGAGAGTCTCGGTCAGCGTGCCGATCTGATTGAACTTGATCAGAATCGAATTGGCCACGCCCCGGTCAATGCCCTGCTGCAGAATCCGCGTGTTGGTGACGAACAGGTCGTCGCCGACCAGCTGGACGCGATCGCCGACGGCCCGGGTCAGTTGCTGCCAGCCATCCCAGTCACTTTCGTCCATGCCATCCTCGATGGTGACGATCGGATAACGCGCGACCCAGTCCGCCAGATAGGCGCTGAATTCGGCGGCATCGAAACTGGCGTTTTCCGAGGCCAGCACGTAGCGGCCGTCCTTGTAGAACTCGGAGCTTGCCGCATCCAGACCGAGCCAGACCTGCTCGCCAGCCTTGTATCCGGCGGCATCGATGGCTTCGAGAATCACTTCCAGCGCAGCCTCATTGGACGGCAGATCCGGCGCGAAACCACCCTCGTCGCCGACCGCGGTGCTCAACCCGCGGGCACTCAACACCTTCTTCAGTGCATGAAAGATCTCGGTGCCGCACCGCAGGGCTTCGGTGAATCTGTCAAAGCCGATCGGCAGGATCATGAACTCCTGCATGTCGACGCTGTTATCGGCATGCGCCCCGCCATTGATGATGTTCATCATCGGCACCGGCAACTCCCACGGGCCGGTCGGGTTCAGCGCCTGGTACAGGGGCAGACGCTGATCATCGGCATGCGCCCGCGCCACTGCCAGCGACACGGCAAGCAGCGCATTGGCCCCGAGCCGGCTCTTGTTCTCACTGCCGTCGAGTTCGATCATGCGGTGGTCGACCGCGCGCTGGTCGGCGGCGTCCATACCCAACAGAGCTTTCTGCAACGGGCCGTTGACGTTGGCGACGGCCGTGACGACACCCTTGCCGAGATAACGGCTACCACCATCGCGCAATTCCACGGCCTCGCGACTGCCGGTGGAGGCACCGGACGGGACCATGGCGCGTCCGAAGGCACCGCTGTCCAGCATCACTTCGGCTTCCACCGTGGGGTTGCCCCGGGAATCCAGCACTTCCCGCCCCCGCATTTCTTTTATTGTCGCCATCTTGGCTGATTCCCCCTGAAAGGTGATGAAAACGGTTTGGCGGTCGCGCCCCCGCGCGACTCGCGCACTGCAAATCAGTCAGTGAGCAGGCCCTGTTCCTCGAAACCGTCCTGCTTTACCAGTCGGTCGATGGCCACCAGGGTCGACAGCAGAGCCTTCATCCGCGGCAGCGGCCATGCATTGGGGCCATCGGAGAGGGCATTCGCCGGATCCGGATGGGTTTCCATGAACAAGCCGGCAACGCCGGCGGCCACGGCGGCCCGCGCCAGCACGGGAACAAACTCGCGCTGACCGCCGGAGCTGCTGCCCTGACCGCCCGGCAACTGAACGGAATGGGTGGCATCGAACACCACCGGGCAGCCGGTCTGGCGCATCACTGCCAGCGAGCGCATATCCGACACCAGATTGTTGTAGCCGAAAGACACGCCGCGCTCGCACACCATGATCCGGGAGTTGCCCACGGCACGCGCCTTGTCGACGACATGCACCATGTCCCAGGGCGCCAGAAACTGACCTTTCTTGATATTGACCGGGAGCCCCTGGCGAGCCACGTTCTGAATGAAGTTCGTCTGCCGACAGAGAAAAGCCGGCGTCTGCAGCACATCCACGACAGATGCCACCTCGTCCAGCGGGGTATCTTCATGGACATCGGTGACGACCGGCACGCCGATCTGCCGTTTCACCGCCTCCAGCACGCGCAGCCCTTCCTCGATACCAGGACCGCGGAAACTGCCGTGAGACGAACGATTGGCCTTGTCGAACGACGACTTGAAGATGAAGGGTACGCCCAGCGGCTCGCAGAGTTCCTTCAGATGACCGGCGGTATCCAGCGCGAGCTGTTCCGACTCGACGACACAGGGCCCCGCCATCAGAAACAGCGGCTGGTCAAGGCCGACCGGCGCGCCGCACAGGTCCATCGCCGTCATGACGCCACCTCTTCCGACTCCTGGTCCCTGCTCTTTGCATACTGACGCGCGGCCCGAACGAAACTGTTGAATAGCGGATGGCCGTCGCGCGGCGTGGACGTGAATTCGGGATGGAACTGACAACCCAGGAACCACGGGTGATCGGCGAGTTCCACCACCTCGACCAGGCTACCGTCGGTGGACCGGCCGGAAATCGTGAGCCCGGCCGCGACCAGCTGATCGGCGTAGTGGTTGTTGAACTCGAAACGATGCCGGTGGCGCTCGACGATGCTGTCCTGCTGATAGATCCGCCGCACCAGGCTGCCTTCGGCCAGTTGGCAAACCTGACCACCGAGGCGCATGGTGCCGCCCAGATCATCGTCCGGGCCGCGACGTTCCATGTGCCCGTCCTCGGTCATCCACTCGGTGATCAGACCGATCACCGGATGCAGCGCATCACGATCGAATTCGGTGCTGTGGGCCTCTTCCAGCCCGGCCACATGGCGCGCGAACTCGATCACTGCGACCTGCATGCCGAGACAGATTCCCAGGTAGGGAATACCGGACTCCCGAGCATGCCGTGCCGCCATGATCTTGCCTTCGATGCCGCGGTTGCCGAAGCCGCCGGGTACCAGCACCGCATCAACACCATCAAGCCGTGTCAGGCCATCGCGTTCCAGTTCCTCGGAGTCGACATAACGGATATTGACCTTGGTCAGCGTATGGATACCGGCGTGGATCAGCGCCTCGCTGAGCGACTTGTAGGCATCAGCCAGATTGATGTATTTCCCGACCATCGCAATGGTCACGGCACCATCCAGACGTCCACGGGCATCCACCACCCGCTGCCAGTCGGACAGATCCGCCGCCGGCAGTTCGAGCCCGAGTTTCTCGGCGACGATGCGATCCAGGCCCTGCGCGTGCAGTACCAGCGGGACCTTGTAGATGTCATCCACATCCAGCGCCGAGATCACGGCCTCATGCTCGACGTTGGTGAACAGGGCGATCTTTCGACGCTCGTCGTCGGGAATCGGACGGGTCGCACGGCACAGCAGGATGTCGGGCTGAATGCCGATCGAGCGAAGCTCCTTGACCGAGTGCTGGGTCGGCTTGGTCTTCATTTCGCCGCTGGCGCCGATGAACGGCACCAGAGTCAGGTGAATGAAAATGCTGTCGCGGCGATGCTCCACCCCCATCTGCCGGATGGCCTCGAGAAACGGCAGGGATTCGATATCGCCCACCGTGCCGCCGATCTCCACCAGCGCGACGTCACTGCCTTCGGCGCCCTCGCGAATGCAGCGCTTGATCTCGTCGGTAATGTGCGGGATCACCTGCACGGTGCCACCGAGATAATCACCACGGCGCTCCTTGCGGATCACGTTCTCGTAGATGCGGCCGGTGGTGAAATTGTTGCGCCGGGTGGTGATGGTGCGGGCGAAGCGCTCGTAATGTCCGAGATCGAGGTCGGTCTCGGCCCCGTCATCGGTGACATAGACTTCGCCATGCTGGAAAGGGCTCATGGTGCCCGGGTCGACGTTGATGTAGGGATCCAGCTTGATCAGGGTCACTTCCAGGCCGCGGGCCTGAAGGATGCTGGCCAGCGAGGCAGAGGCGATGCCCTTGCCCAACGACGACACGACGCCGCCGGTAATGAAGATGTATCGGGTCATCGGATCCCCGTTGGAGCGCGTTGAGAGGGCAGTGCCGGGCGGCCTGCGGGACGGCTCAGTACGGTAGCAGAACCCCCCGGACCACACAACGCGCAATCGGTTTCAGGACAGTGCCGGCGGGCCATCCGCCGGGTGCCACTCGAGCGCATAACCTGCTGTTTCATCATTTGTTTCGGCGCCGACACAGACACAGACCCCGGGCACGGCCAGGACCTGATCGTGTCGGCAGAGCAGTGGCCAGCCGGTCCGCTGCCATGGCGGAACACGCGCCTCCTGCAGCAAGCGTCCGAGCCGCTTGCGGGGCCGGCCCACCGGCTGAACCCGCTGCTCCAGCATGTCGAAACGGAGCATCAGCCCCGGCCCGCCCGAGAGATCCGCTCGCAATGCGCCGCCCGACACGACCCGCAACCGCCCCCAGGGAAACCGCTGCTCCGCCAGCGCGACCAGCGGGACCCTGTCCGGAGCGACCTGCAGCGTGCTGCCGTCATCCAGATACAGGGTTCCGTGGTAGCGGCGTATGCGTCCGCCCGGCCAGACCATCGCCGGCTGGCGGTCGTCGGTGGCGGTCAGCAACATGATCAGCCCAGATTGCAAGCGCTTGCGGCCCGGCAACGGCAGGCCCTGGGCTCGGATCCAGTGCCGCAGGAGATTGCGTGCGCGCGGTTCCGAAACACCTTGCAAGCAGGACAGCGCCAGTCGCGGTGTATCGGCGAGGCCGTCCAGGCGGGCCAGTTCTTCCAGCAGGGCGTCGCTCTCGGCCGCATCGCCGGCCAGCCGCCCCAGCCCGGCGGCGGCCCGCGGCCAGCGCTGGCGCAGCTGAGGCATCACGGCATGCCGCAGAAAGTTCCGATCCGGCGTGCGGTCCGCATTGGACGGATCGTCGATCCACACCAGGCCATGGTCTTCGGCGTAAGCCCGCAACTGCTGCCGCGACCAGTCCAGCAGCGGGCGGACGAGCTTTCCGGGCGGCAGCGGACGCTGTCGGGGAATCGCCGCAAGCCCGGTCACGCCGCTGCCCCGCATGGCGCGCAGAAGAACCGTTTCGGCCTGGTCGTCGGCATGATGCGCGGTGAGCACCACGCCATCGCGAGCCAACACATCGGTCAGCGCCCGATACCGCGCGTGCCGTGCCCGGGCCTCCAGATTCGGTCCGGATGCCACATCGACCCGCACAACGGTCAGCGGCACACCCAGTGCCGCACAGACCCGCTCGCAATGCCCCGCCCAGGCGTCCGCCCGGGGATGCAGGCCATGATGGACGTGCACGGCGCGCAGCTGCGCCGACAAGCGCGCCCGCAACGTCTGCATGAGATGCAGCAGCACAAGGGAATCACAGCCACCACTGAAGGCGACTACGTACTCGCTGCCGGGCGGCAGCGCGGTAAGGATTGCTTCGCTGTCCAGGGATTGCATCGCCTCGCCACCGTCGGACCGGCGCGAAGGCCCCGGGGAATCAATGAGTGTTTCCCTGGCCCTTCCAGTTGCCGACACGCATCAGGTTATCGTAACGGCGCTGCAGCATCTTGTCGGAACCATCCGCCTCGATCACCGCCAACTGGCGACGCAATCGGGATTTCAGCGTCTCGGCCATCGCCGGGACATCACGATGCGCCCCGCCCAGTGGTTCCTGGAACACTTCATCGATCAGCTCCAGCTCCTTCAATCGCGGCGCAATAATCCCCATGGCCTCGGCCGCTTCCTGGGCCCGTTCTGCACTCTTCCAGAGGATCGAGGCACAGCCCTCCGGCGAGATCACGGCATAGGTGCTGTAGCTGAGCATGTTGATGCGATCACCGACACCGATGGCGAGTGCACCGCCGGATCCGCCCTCGCCGATCACCGTGCAGACAACCGGCACCTGGAGGCCGGCCATGACCTGCAGATTGCGGGCGATCGCCTCGCTCTGACCGCGCTCCTCGGCACCAACGCCCGGATAGGCGCCCGGTGTGTCGATGAAGGTGAGGATGGGCAACCGGAAGCGTTCGGCGGTCTGCATCAGACGCAGCGCCTTGCGATAACCCTCGGGCCGCGGCATGCCGAAATTGCGGCGGATCTTCTCGCGGGTATCGCGCCCTTTCTGATGACCGATGATCATCACCGGCCGCCCGTCCAGACGCCCGATACCGCCGACAATGGCGGCGTCATCGCCATAGGCCCGGTCGCCATGCAACTCCTGGAACTCGGTCACCATGTAGCCGAGGTAATCCAGGGTGTAGGGGCGCTGCGGATGACGGGCCAGCTGCGCAATCTGCCAGGAGGTCAGGCGACCGAAAATATCCGCGGTCAGGCTGTCGCTCTTCTCGCGCAGGCGCCGGATTTCCTCGTGGATGTTCAGATCATTGTCGTCGCCGACGAAACGCAACTCGTCGATCTTCGCTTCCAGTTCGGCGATGGGCCGTTCAAAATCGAGAAAATTCAGGTTCATGATGACCGCCAGTGAGCAAACGAATGCGGCCCGCCGCTACCGGCGACCGGGAAACAGGGCGTTACCGTAGCCACACGCCCCGCGTCTGGCAAGCGAGCAGACCGTCGGCAGTGCCAACGGCAGGCAACCTCAATATTCGACACGCACGGCATCCTCCCCGCCGAGCGCAGCCAGGCGCTGCAGCAGCTCGTCCGACGGCCTGACGCGCCAGGCGTCACCCAGCCGCAGCACTGCCGAAGCAGCGGCGCCTTCGTATTCAAGCCACACCGGGCAGGCGCCGTCCCGAAACGGAGTCAGTGCGGTGCGCAGTGATTCCACCGAGCCATTGGCGAAGGCCGGCGCCGCAACCCGCAGGACCAGACGCCGCGCATAGGCTTCGCGCACCTCGCCGATGTCGAGCAGTCGGTCGGCATTGATCCGCCAGCCATCCGAAAAATCGTCATAGCCGAGATTGCCTTCCACCACCAGCAGGCGGTCCTTGCTGACAAGATGACCGAACCGGCGATAGGCCTCGGTGAACAGCGTGACCTCGATCCGGCCGGTCCGGTCATCCAGCACCAGCATCGCGATCCGGTTGCCGGCCTGGGTGTTGCGCACCCGCATGGACATGACCAGACCGGCCGCGACCACGCGTCGCTCACCGCCGCGACCGCCGCTGTCAGCCGGCGAGGCATTGGCGACCAGGCCATTGATCCGCCCGGTAACCACCCGCTCCAGTTCCGCCTCGTAACGGGTAATCGGGTGCCCGGTTAGATAGAGTCCCAGGGTTTCCTTCTCGGCCTGCAGACGTTCTTCCTCGGCCCAGTCCGGCAGTGCCGCCACGGCATTGCCGTCGCCGGCATCGTCTGCTGCCGGTGCCGGCTCGGCCAGGCCGAACATGTCGTTCTGCCCCATCGCTGCATTGCGCGATTGCTGCTCGGCAGCCTTCAGTGCCGGCGGGATGGTCGCCATCAGCGTTGCCCGGTTGACGCCGATGGTATCCATGCAACCGGCCCGCACCAGTGCTTCCAGCACCCGCCGATTGAGTCGCCGGCCGTCCAGCCGCCGACACAGATCGTGCAGGCTGGCGAACGGGCCGTTCGCCTCGCGCTCCGCGACCATCGCCTCGATCACGCCCTGCCCGACACCCTTCACCGCACCCATGCCGTAAATCACCGTGGACGGATCCGCGGCGCGGAACCGGAAACCGGAGCGGTTCACGTCCGGCGGCGCGACCGTGAGGTCCATGTCGCGACATTCCTCGATCAGGGTCACCACCTTGTCGGTGTTGTCCATGTCCGAGGACAGCACGGCGGCCATGAACGGCGCCGGATAATGCGCCTTCAGCCAGGCGGTCTGGTAGGACAGCAGCGCGTAGGCCGCCGAGTGCGACTTGTTGAAGCCGTACCCGGCGAATTTCTCCATCAGATCGAAGATGCCCGTGGCATGCGCTTCGCTCAGTCCGTTGGCGGTCGCACCCTTGAGAAATATGGCACGCTGCTTGGCCATTTCCTCCGGCTTCTTCTTGCCCATGGCGCGACGCAACAGATCGGCACCGCCGAGAGAGTAGCCGGCCAGGACCTGCGCGATTCGCTGCACCTGCTCCTGATAGAGAATGACCCCGTAGGTCGGCTTCAGCACCGGTTCGAGTTCGCTGCGATGCAGTTCCGGCGTCGGGTAGGCCACCTTTGCCCGGCCCTGCTTGCGGTCGATGAAATCGTCCACCATACCGGACTGCAACGGCCCGGGCCGGAACAGTGCCACGAGGGCGATGATGTCCTCGAAACTGTCCGGCTGCAGGCGCCGGATCAGGTCCTTCATGCCGCGCGATTCGAGCTGGAACACCGCCGTGGTGGCGCAGCGCTTCAGCAGGTCGAAGGTCGGCCGGTCTTCCAGCGGAATGGCACTTATATCCAGTTCCGGTTCCTGCTGTTCGCGACGAATGGCGTTCACCGCCTTCACCGTCCAGTCGATGATGGTCAGCGTGCGCAGGCCAAGGAAATCGAACTTCACGAGGCCGACTTCCTCGACATCATCCTTGTCGAACTGGGTGGTCAGGGAGGCGCCGCCCGGCTCGCAGTAAAGCGGTGAGAAGTCAGTCAGCGCGGTCGGCGAGATGACCACGCCGCCGGCATGCTTGCCGACATTCCGCGACAGCCCTTCGAGCTTCATCGCGAGTTCGAGCAGCGTGTTGACCTCCTCGTCATCGTCGTACTGGGCCTTGAGGTCGGGCTCCTGCTGCAGCGCCTTGTCCAGGGTCATGCCGATCTCGAACGGAATCAGCTTGGCGATCCGGTCGACCATGCCGTAGGGATGCCCCAGCACCCGGCCCACATCGCGCACCACGGCGCGGGCCGCCATCGTGCCGTGGGTGGCAATCTGCGAGACCTTCTCGCGGCCGTACTTCTCGGCCACGTAATCGATGACGCGGTCCCGCCCTTCCATGCAGAAATCGATGTCGAAATCGGGCATCGAGACACGTTCGGGATTGAGGAAGCGTTCGAACAGCAGGTCGTAGCGCAGGGGATCAAGATCGGTGATATCCAGCGCAAACGCCACCAGCGAGCCGGCGCCGGAACCGCGGCCCGGGCCCACCGGGATATCGTTCTGCTTGGCCCAGCGAATGAAGTCGGCGACGATCAGGAAGTAGCCCGGAAAGCCCATCTGGATGATGACACCGAGCTCGCGCTCGAGGCGCTCGACATAGACCTCGCGGTCGAGGGTTCGCGCCTCGCTGCCAGGCATCCCCCGCAACTGTTCCAGGCGCTTTTCGAGACCGGCAAAGGACTGCTGACGCAGATACTCGTCCTCGGTCAGGCCATCCGGGATCGGGAAGTCCGGGAGGACGTTCTGGCCCAGGGTGATGTCCAGATTGCAGCGCCGTGCAATCTGTATCGTGTTCTCGATCGCCTCGGGCAGATCGCTGAACAGTGCCGCCATCTCCTCGGGAGATCGCAGATACTGCTGCTCGCTGTACAGCCGCGGCCGCCGTGGATCGGCGAGGGTGCGACCGTCATGAATACAGACCCGGGCCTCGTGCGCCTCGTAATCCTCGGCGCGCAGGAACCGCACGGCATTGGTCGCCACCACCGGGACACCGGTCTCGGCGGCCAGCATGACTGCGGCGTGCACGTGCTCCTCGTCGCCGGGGCGCCCGGTTCTCTGCAATTCCAGGTAGTAGCTGTCGGGAAACAGGCCGCGCCAGAACTCCAGGCGCTGGCGGGCCAGATCCAGGTCATCGGCCAGCAGCGCCTGCCCGACATCGCCCTCCCGCCCGCCGGACAGTGCGATCAGTCCGTCATGGTCCTCTGCCAGCCAGGAACGCGCCAGCACCGGCACATCGCCATGCTGTCCTTCGAGGTAGCTGCGCGAGATCAGTCGCGTGAGGGTGGTGTAGCCGGCCGTCGTTCTGACCAGCAGGATCAAACGACTGCGCCCCTGCGGACTGCTGTCATCCTCGATCCATAGCTCGGCGCCGATAAGCGGTTTGATACCGGCGGCGAGCGCCGCCTTGTAGAACTTCACCATACCGAACAGATTGCCCTGATCGGTCATCGCTACCGCCGGCATGCCATGCCCGGCAGCCGTCTTCATCAGCGGACGGATGCGCGCGATGCCGTCCACCAGCGAAAATTCGGTATGCAGATTCAGATGTACGAAGGTTTGGCTCATGCTCGACTTCGATGTGGGCTTGCGTCATCCTTCGGCACGATCGTAAGGACGCTCCCGCGTCCGACCTCGGGCCCCCGGGTCGCCGGCTTGTACCGGCCTCCCGTCCGCCTCGACCGGTGCCACCATGATCGCCATTATCGCGCCTCGGGGACCGTCACCGGCAAGGGGTCTCTGGACCACTCACAGCAGATCGGGACCTCGACTTGTCGATGATTCACGAGACAGCAACGGTACACCCTGAAGCCCGCCTCGGCGACTCCGTTCATGTCGACCCGGGTGCCGTTATCGGTGCCGATGTGGTGATCGGCGATGGCTGCCGGATTGGCGCCCATGCGGTGCTCGAGGGCCCGCTGCAACTGGGCTCGAACAATGTTGTCGGCCCGCACTGCATTCTCGGCACGCCACCGCAGGATCGCGGCTACCGCGGCGAACCGACCCGGCTGGAAATCGGTTCCGACAATGTCCTGCGCGAATTCGTCACCGTGCACCGGGCGACCACCAAGGAAGACGGCGTCACCCGCATTGGCGATCACAATTATCTGATGGCCTACAGCCATGTCGGTCACGACTGTCAGCTGGGCAATCACATCACCCTGGCCAACGCCGCGACCCTCGCCGGGCACGTGATCGTCGGCGACCACGTCAACATCGCCGGGCTCTGCGCGGTCCACCAGTTCGCCCGCATCGGCAGATTTGCCATGCTCGGCGGCGGTACCATGGCACCCATGGACATCCTGCCCTACGCCATGGCCTCCGGAAATCACGCGCGACTCTTCGGCGTGAATCGCCGAGGTTTGCAGCGCAACGGCTTCAGCGCCGACAGTATCCAGCAGATACGTCAGGCTTATCGCCTGCTCTTCCGCAAGGGGTTGCGGTTACAGGATGCGGTTGCCGCGATCGCTGCGGACGAAAGCCTGGATTCAGCCGAAGTGCAGCATTTGCTGGAATTCATCCGTACCACTCAGCGAGGCATCACCCGATGAGCACCCTTCGCACCGCTGTCATCGGCGCCGGCTATCTCGGCCGTTTCCATGCGCAGAAATATGCCGCCCTGCCGGGTGCGGAACTGGTCGCGGTGGTGGACGCCGACGCCGAGCGCGCGGCGGCGGTCGCCGGCGAGGTCGGCTGCGAGGCACTGACCGATCACCGCGACCTGATCGGACGAGTCGACGCGGTGAGCGTGGTGGTGCCCACACGCCTGCATCATGAGGTCGCCATGGCCATGCTGCAGGCCGGCATTCACGTGCTCGTGGAAAAGCCGATCACGGCCACCCTGCCGGAGGCTCAGGCCCTGGTTGATACCGCCACAGCGAAGAATCTGCGGCTGCAGGTCGGCCACTTGGAGCGGTTCAATCCGGCGGTGCAGGATCTGTCGAAGCGGATTGACGGACCGCTGTTCATCGAATCGCACCGGCTCGCTCCGTTCAATCCGCGCGGTGCCGATGTCAGCGTGGTGCTGGACCTGATGATCCACGACATCGACATCATCCTCACGCTGGTCGGCCAGCCCCTGTCCCGAATCGATGCCAACGGCGTACCGGTGATCTCGGACGACATCGATATCGCCAACGCAAGGCTGCAGTTCGAAAACGGCTGTGTGGCCAACGTCACCGCCAGTCGTGTGAGCCAGAAAAGCGAACGCAAGATGCGCCTGTTCCAGCCCAGCGCCTACATCGCGCTGGATTTCCAGGCCCGCAGTCTCGACATCCGGCGCAAAGGTGGCGGCGAACAGCATCCGGGCATTTCCGATATCCTCTCCGAGCAGGTGACCTTCGACACCGGTGACGCCCTGCTCAGCGAAATCGAGGCGTTTCTGATCAGTGTCCGCGAAGGCAGTCGCCCCATCGTCAGCGGTGACGACGGGCTGCAGGCGCTGGCGACAGCCATGGAAATCGGTCGCCTGTTACGCAGCAACCCTCTGCTCAACCGGATGATGGAAAAGTAGGAAGGATTCCCCCCGACACTCCGCAAACGAAACAAGGGCTAGACGCATGATTCCGATGGTCGACCTCACCGCTCAGTACCCGGAGATCCGGGCGGAAATCGAGCGGGAAATGCAGAAGGTGCTGGACGGCGCCCAGTTCATCCTCGGGCCGAACGTGCAGGCCTTCGAAGAAGAGACGGCCGCCTACCTCGGGGTCAAACACGGCGTCGCCTGTGCATCCGGGACAGATGCGCTGCATCTGGCGCTGCGTGCCGCCGGGGTCGGCCCCGGCGATGAGGTGATCACCAGTCCGTTCACCTTCATCGCCACCGCCGAGGCCATACGCTACGTCGGCGCAACGCCGGTCTTCGTCGACATCGAACCCGATTCCATGAATCTGGATCCGGACCGGGTCCGCGAGGCCATCACCGAACGCACCCGCGCCATCATCCCGGTGCACCTGTTCGGCCTGCCGGCGGACATCCGGGTCCTGCAGTCGATGGCCTGCGATAACGGCCTGCTGCTGATCGAGGATTGCGCGCAGTCGTTCGGCGCCACCGTGGACGGCGTCCAGACCGGCAGTTTCGGGATTGCCGGCTGTCACAGCTTCTTCCCCAGCAAGAATCTCGGTTGCTACGGCGATGGCGGGCTGATCTCGACGAATTCCGACGAAATCGCCGACGAACTCCGCGTCTACCGCAACCACGGCAGTCGCGAGCGCTACTATCATCACGTAATCGGCTATAACAGTCGCCTGGACGAAATGCAGGCGGTGATTCTCCGCGCCAAACTGCGTCGCATCGACACGTTCAATGCGGGTCGTCGGCGTGCCGCAGCCGCCTATTCGGACGCCCTGCGTGACCTGCCCGGTGTGGTGGTTCCCGGTGAAAAACCCGGCGCCCGGCATGTCTATCATCAGTACACCCTGCTCTCCGAACGCCGCGACGACATCCTCGCCGCGCTGCGCGAGAAGCAGATCGGCTGCGCCGTCTACTATCCGGTGCCGCTGCATCAGCAGGAGGTGTTCAAGCCCGATTGCGGAAACCTGCGGTTGCCGGTCACCGAAGACATCGCGCGCCGCTGCATGTCACTGCCGATGTTCCCGGAGCTCACCGACGAGCAGATCGATACCGTGGTTCAGACAGTTCGGAGCGTGTTCTAGGAAGGAAATCGCCGAGAGGGCTCGGCTCCTACAACGATCGGGGACATCTCTGCGGACAGCTATGCCCGCACCGGCATCCCGCCGGGCGCCTTGCACCGCGCGCCCGGCGCCAGCGATCTCTGACTAGCGGCCTTCGGCGTCGCGCGCGGCAAGCAATTCGCGCACGGGTCGGAACGATCGCCGGTGTTCCGGCAACGGTCCCAGGCGACGCAAGGCCGCCATGTGGACCTGCGTCGGGTAACCGCGGTGCCGGTCGAAGCCGTACTCCGGATGCGCCGCATGCAGGACGTCCATTTGCGCGTCGCGGTAGACCTTGGCCAGAATCGACGCGGCGCCGATCGAGGGAATACTGCCGTCGCCACCCACCACGGCTCGTGACTGACAGGGCAGACCGTCCGGGCAGCGATTGCCGTCCACAAGCACTCCCGGCGGCACGTTCGGCAGCGCCTCGACGGCTCGCCGCATCGCCAGCAGCGATGCATGCAGGATATTCAGGGTATCGATTTCGGCAGCCGAAGCCTCGGCAATCGCCCAGGCGGTTGCCCGGCTCCGAATCTCCTCGTCCAGTTGCTGCCGGCGACGGGGTGTCAACTTCTTGGAGTCGGTCAGGCCACGGATCGGACGCGCCGGATCAAGCAGGACCGCAGCGGCCACCACGGTGCCGACCAGCGGCCCGCGACCGACCTCGTCGACCCCGGCAAACAGGGCCACGTCGTCCTGATCCGCGAGCAGCGACAACTGCGTGCTCATCGGCGCGACTCCAGCAGACGCCGCACGGCCTCCGCCGCCTGTCGATCGGCATCCTGCCGCATCAACGTGTGCAGATCCCGGAAGCGCCCGATCAGTTCTTCACGCTGACTCTGGTCATCGAGCAGCGTCAGCATGGCCGGCCCCAGGTTGGCCACCGTTGCGTCCTCCTGCGCGAACTCCTCCACCAGCCGCTCGCCCGCAATCAGATTCGGCATGGCGAAGAACGGTACCTTGACCAGACGTTTCGCCAGCCAGCCGGTGATCGGACTGACCTTGTAGGCGACGACCATCGGCCGCTGATGCAGCATGGTTTCCAGGGTCGCGGTACCGGACGCCACCAGGACTGCGTTGGCGGCGCTCATGCATTCGCGCGCGCGTCCGTCGTGCAACGTCACCGGCAACCTGGTGTTGCGCTCACGCAGTGACTGTTCCAGAAACGTTCGAATTCGCGACGTCGCACAGGGCACAATGAAATGCACCCCCGGGCGCTGCGCACAGAGCCACTCCACGGTATCCAGGAACACCGGTCCGAGCAGCGACACTTCACTCATGCGGCTGCCGGGCAGGACCGCCGCCACCAACGCCGGCAGCTGCGGCAGGTCGAGCGCCGAGCGGGCGGCCTCGCGGTCCGGATGCAATGGAATCTCGTCGGCCAGCGGATGGCCGACGAAGGTCACCGGCACCTCATGGCGACGGAAGAACTCCGCCTCGAACGGGAAGATGCTCAGCATCAGGTCGATGGCTCGCCGGATCTTGCGGACACGACCCTGACGCCACGCCCAGACCGTCGGGCTGACGTAATGCACCGTGGGTATGCCGGCATCGCGGAGGCTCTGTTCGAGACCGAGATTGAAATCGGGTGCGTCGATGCCGATGAACAGTTCCGGCGGATCGGCCAGGAAACGCCGTCGCAGGTCGCGTCGGATGCCGAGCAGTCGCGGCAGATGCCGCAGGACTTCCAGCAATCCCATCACCGACAGGGCTTCGAGCGGGTAATGGCTGTCCATGCCTTCGGCCAGCATGCGTTCGCCGCCGATACCCTCGAACGCCGCATCCGGATAGATCCGGCGCAGTTCCCGCATGAGGCCGGCGCCGAGAAGATCGCCGGAGAGTTCGCCAGCGACGATGCCGATGCGCATGAGCTAGCGGACGAGTCCGCGCTGCGTACCGGCAATGAAACGCAGCAGTTCGGCCACCGGCGGATGCGCGCCCGCCATCTCCTGCATGCTCGCCACCGCCTGCTCCAGTCGCAAACCGGCCTTGTACAGACTGCGGTAGGCGCGGCGTAGTGCCTGGATATCGGCGGCGTCAAAGCCCTGCCGGCGCAGACCTTCGACATTGATGCCATGGGGTTCGGCGGGGTTGCCGGCCACGGTCACGAACGGCGGCACATCCTGCTTGATGGTCGTGCCCATGGCGCTGAAGGCATGGGTGCCGATATGACAGAACTGATGAACGAGACTGAAACCACCGAGGATGACGTCGTCTTCGACGATCACGTGTCCCGCGAGGGACGAGCCGTTGGCGAACACCGTCCGGTCACCGATCACGCAATCGTGCGCCACGTGGACGTAGGCCATGATCCAGTTGTCGTTGCCGAGACTCGTGACACCGCGGTCCTGACTGGTGCCCCGGTTCAGGGTGACGAATTCGCGGATGGTGTTGCGATCGCCGATCTCGAGACGGGTCTCTTCGCCGCCGAACTTCTTGTCCTGCGGTTCCTCGCCAACCGAGGCGTACTGGAAGATCCGGTTATCACGACCGATACGCGTCGGCCCGCGCAGCGTCACATGCGGCCCGATCGTGGTGCCGCCGGCGATCTCGACGCCGGGTCCGATCACGGTAAACGGTCCGACCTCGACGTCGTCGGCGAGGCGGGCATCGGGGTCAACGATGGCGGTCGGATGAATCAAGCCGACACGTCCCGCATCGTGCACATGATCTCGGCTTCGGCAACCAGCTGCTCACCCACCGAAGCCCGCGCATCGAACACCCAGATACCACGGCGACGACGCGCGATACTGGCCTCCAGGCGCACCTGGTCACCCGGCTCCACCGGCCGTTTGAAGCGTGCGTTGTCGACACCGACCAGGTAGAAAATCGTGCTGCCGGGCGCTTCGCCCTCGGTGGCGAATGCCAGCAAGCCGCAGGTCTGCGCCATGGCTTCGAGAATCAGCACACCCGGCATCACCGGACGGATCGGGAAGTGACCCTGGAAGAACGGTTCGTTGATGGTGACATTCTTGAGCGCGATCAACGACTCGCCCGGACGCGACTCGATCACCCGGTCCACCAGCAAAAAGGGATACCGGTGCGGCAGGTGATTCAGAATCTGGTGAATATCCATGAACTCGCTTCTTGTTGTGTCGACTCAGGTTTCGTCGGCATCCGTGTCGGACATATCCTGTGCCGCCAGCTGCTTCTCCAGCCGCTTCAGGCGCTTGGCCATGCCATCCAGTTGATGAAACCGGGCCGCGTTGCGGCGCCACTGGCGGTTCGGTTCGACTCCGGTGCCGGACGAGTAGAGACCCGGCTCGTTCAGACTCTTGGTGACCTGCGTCATGCCGGTCAGTTGCACACCGTCAGCGATGTTCAGGTGTCCGGCCATGCCGACCGCCCCACCGATTGCGCAATGGCGACCGATCCGCGTGCTGCCGGCAATTCCGGAACAGGCAACGATGATGGTGTGTTCACCGATTTCGACGTTGTGCCCGATTTGTACCAGATTATCCAGCTTCACCCCATTGCCGATCAGCGTGTCGCCGATGGCACCGCGGTCGATCGTGGTATTGCAGCCCACGTCCACATCATCGCCGAGGCGGACCACGCCGATCTGCGGAACCTTGCTCCAGCGCCCTTCGTCATTGGCATAGCCGAAGCCGTCGGCCCCGATCACGGCCCCCGGATGCAACAGGCACCGGGCGCCGATCACGCAGCCGTCCCAGACTGTCACCCGGGCCACCAGCCGCGTGCCACGGCCAATCCGTACATGGTTGCCGACCACGCTGGACGGGCCAATGATGACATCGTCATCGATTTCGGCACCGCCACCGATCGAGGCATGTGGCCCGACGGTCACGCGCTGGCCGATGTGCGCATCCGGCGCGACCCAGGCAGTGGGATGCACCTGACCATCGCCGGTGACAGGCGGATGCAGGATCGATGCGGCGCGCGCAAACGCATAGTGGGGGTTCTTGGACAGCAGAACCGGCACCGGACTGGCATCCGCCATATCCGGATGCAACACCACCACGCCGGCGCGTGTCTCCTGGAGATGCCTCTGATATTTCCTGTCGGCGAGAAAAGTCAGCGCGGACGGGCTCGCGCCCCCCAGGGAGGCGATGTGGTCGACGACTACCGAGCCGTCACCGCGAAAGGTCAGCCCCAGGGCGTTGGCCAGTCCTTCGAGTGTGGTCTGCGCCACGAGTTCTCCTGTTTATTGTTGCAATACCGACCCGTGCTCGGGGGTCAGGAACTGCTGTCTTCGAGATCCTGCCGCAGCCGTTCCAGCACGTCTTCGGTCAGATCAACCTTGTCACTGGCAAAAATCACGCCCTCGCTGACAATCAGATCGAAACCCCTCTCCTCGGCCAGGTCATTGATGGTATCCACGATCTGCCGTTGCAGCCGGCCTAACTCCTCGTTGCGCCGCAGATTGAAGTCCTCGCGGAATTCCTCCTGCGCCTGGCGCAATTCGCGTTTGCGCGCCACCACGTCCCGCTGCAGCCGCCGTTGATCATCCTCACCCATCAGGCTGCTATCGCGGGAGAGTTGCTCCTCGAGCCGCCGGATCTCCGACTGTTCGTCAGCGATCTGCCGATCCCGCGGCGAGAACTCCCGCTCTAGGCTCGCCCGGGCTTCCTCGGCCTGCGGTGCTTCGGCCGAAACCCTGGCAGCGTTGACGAATCCGATGCGACTCTCGGCAGAAAGCGGCGCCGCAATCACCTGCAGACAGAGCAGGACGATCGCCAGCAGCGTGATGACTGTCACTGACGACAGCCGAAGCGATCTCGGCCACGCCTCACGATGGTGCCGTTCAGAGGCCATATGCATCCGCGAAACGCGCCTAGAAAAAGGAACCAAGCGTAAACTGGAAGCGGTCGATGTCATCACCGCTCTCGTTATTTAACGGGTTCGCCCAACTCATTGTCAACGCGCCCAGCGGCGAATTCCAGGTGAAGCCGACACCCGCCGAGTAACGGATCTCGTTGAAATCCACCGAGCTTTCATCACGCAGGTCATACACCTGGCCGGCATCGACAAACGTGGAGAAACGCACCGAAGGCGTATCCATGAAGGGCAGCATGAAGAAATACTCGATGCTGGCGTTGAGACGCAGATTACCGCCGGCCGGTCGATCATTTTCCGGATAACGCGGGCCCAGGGAACTGATCCGATAGCCACGCACGGAACCGATCCCGCCGGTGAAGAAGTTCTCGAAGAACGGCAGTTCACTGGTATTGCCATAGCCCTCGCCGTAACTGACACGACCGAGAAGCGACAGCACACCGGTCTCGGTGATCGACAGGAAGCGTCGGTTACGATAGTTGAGCTTGTAGTACTGCAGGTCGCTGCCCGGCGTGGTGGCCTCGGCACCGAGGGTCTGACTGCCACCGCGGGTCGGGAAGATCATCCGGTCGGTGGTGATCCGGTTCCAGCTCAGGCCCAGCGTGTAATTGAAGAAGTTGTCGCCGAAATCGTCCTCGAAGTCGCGCAGTCGCTGCGGCGTGTCGTCATCGTCACGCACGTTCAGGCCGATGTCTTCGATACCGAAATCGACCCGCACCTCGTCTTCCTCGTTCAGCGGCACGCCGAAGCCGAGCTGCAGGGCACCGGTGCGCAGATTGAAGTCGGACAACCGCTGGCGCGCAAAGTCGGTCTCACGCCAGAGGGCGGAGAACGACCGCGAGATGCCATCCACCGTGTAATAGCGCTCGGTATAGGTGAACTGATAAAGCGTGGCGAAGCGGCTGTTGTTGGCAGCCAGGACCATACGGTCGCCGGTACCGAGCACGTTGTCCTGTGCCACCGAGAAATTCAGCAACACGCCCTGCCCGCTGCCGTAGCCGATCCCGGCCTGCAGACTGCCCGACAACCCCTCCTCGACCCGGAAGTTGACGTCGACCTGATCCGATTCACCGGGCACCTGCGGCGTGTCCACCTCGACCCGGTCGAAGAAGCCCAGCCGGTTGAGTCGGGTTCGGGACAGTTCCACCCGCTCGCTGCTGAACCAGCCTCCCTCCATCTGCCGGATTTCGCGACGAATGACCTCGTCATCGGTGCGGAAGTTGCCGGAGATGTTGACCCGGCGGACGTAGGCGCGCTGCCCGGGGTCGACAAAGTAGGTCAGGTTGACGCGACGGTTTTCCCGATCGACTTCGGGCACCGCGTTGACGTTGGCGAAGGCGTAGCCCTCGACGCCTAGCCGATCACGGATGGCGCGGGTTCCGGCGGTGATGTCCGCATCCGAGTAGGTCTGCCCCTCTTCCAGGCCTGCCAGCTCGCGCATCTCGTCCTCGGAGATGATGAAGTCGCCGGCCAGGCGCACTTCGCCGATTTCGTACTGATTGCCTTCCGAGAGGTTCACCGTGATGTAGATGCCACTGCGATCCGGCGTCAGAGCCACCTGGGTCGAGCTGATGGAAAAGTCGGCATAGCCGCGGTTCAGATAATGGCTGCGCAGGGTTTCCAGATCACCGCCCAGCCGTTCCCGGGAATAGCGGTCACGTCGCGAGAACGGGGAATACCAGGGTTTCGGACCGAGCTCGAACAGCCGGTTCAGCTCCCGGTCGCTGAAGGACTCGTTGCCGACGAACTGGATTTCCTGAATCCGGGCGATATCGCCCTCATCGATATCGATACGGATACCGACCCGGTTCCGCGGCAGCGGCGACACGGTGCTGGAAATATTGACGTCGTAATGACCGCGGCCGAAATACTGCCGCTCCAGCTCTCGCTCCAGATTTTCCAGCAGCGAGCGATTGAAGGTTTCGCCCTCGGACAAGCCGATGTCCCGCAGCGCCTCATTCAGAGGATCACTGGGAATGTTGTCATTACCGAAGATTTCGACCCGGGCGATGGCCGGTCGCTCGACCACATTGACCACCAGCACGTCGCCATCCCGTTCCAGCGAGACGTCCTGGAAGAAGCCGGTCTGATAGAGGGCGCGGATCGCTTCCGCCGCCTGCTCCTGATCGACGCGGTCATCAACATCGATCGGCAGCGAGTTGAACACTGTACCCGGCGCGATACGGCGGAGCCCCTCGATACGGATATCGGAGGCGACGAAAGGCTCGGAAACCTGAGCGTGGGCCATGGCGCTCGCGGCCAGACCAAGGATGGTACCTAAAATAAATTTGCGCATAGGGGCAGTTGTCGGCCTGTCATGTTGTCCCCGCACCGCCCCCCCCGGCGGACTCCTGAGAGCCGCGCGGCGGTGGTCCGGCAACGGATGCTGTGATTCCCGTTGGCGTCACCCGGCAAGCCGGGCAATGTCGTTGTAAAAGGCCAGGCTCATGATCATCAGCAACATGACGATGCCGAGCTGCTGTCCCACCAGCAGGGCCTTGTCGGAGGGCGGGCTTCCCTTGACCGCCTCGACCAGGAAGTACATCAAGTGGCCGCCATCAAGTATCGGAATGGGCAGCAGGTTGATGATGCCCAGGCTGATACTGACGATGGCCAGAAATTTCAGGAACGGCACGAGGCCCGAAGAGGCCGTGTCGCCCGCATGCTGTGCGATGTTGATCGGGCCGCTGAGATTCTTCAACGAGGCCTCGCCGGTCACCATCCGCCACAACACCTGCACCGTCAGCATGCTGGCCTGCCAGGTGCCCTGCGCCGCCTCGCCGACCGATGCAATGGGGCCATAGCGTACGGTCTGTTGCATGTCTTCGTATAGTCCTGCGGGAACATCCGGACGTACCCCGAGCACCCCGTTGGGGCTATCCGTGCCCTGCAGACTGACCATGCGTTCCAGCACCTCGTCAGCACGCTGTACTGTCAGTTCGGTCTCGCTGCCGGCGCGGGAGCGCAGAGCGGCCACCAGCGCATCCCAGTCGGCAACGGCCTCGCCCTCCACGGCAACGATCCGATCACCGGACTCGAGACCGGCCTCCGCCGCCGCACCGCCGGCGATGGTCTCACCGATCCGGCTTTCCAGCTGCGGTCGCCACGGTTCGAAGCCGATCAGACGCAGCATGTCCGGGTTCTCGCCGAGCAGTTCCCGGCGATCCAGCTGCATCTGCAGATCACGCTGTCGGCCGCTCCGGTCGACCACGGTGACGTCCACCTCGCCGCTGCCGCGCACCCCCCGGTCGAGAATCCCCATCATCACCTGCTGCCAGCTCCGGGTGTCACGCCCGCCAACCGCAACGACCTCGTCACCACTGCTCAGGCCGGCGCGTTCCGCTGCCGTGTCCGGCAGGACATCGCCGACCACCGGTCGCAGTTCCGTGGTGCCGACCACGGCGATGAACCAGTAAACAACAAGGGCGAGCAGGAAATTGGCGGCCGGACCGGCCAGCACGATGGCCGTTCGCACCCGCAGAGACTGCCGGTTGAAGGCCCGGTGGCGGTCGGCCTCGGGCACCGGTCCCTCGCGCTCGTCCAGCATCTTGACGTAGCCGCCGAGCGGGATGGCAGCGATCTGGTATTCGATCCGATCCGGTCCGGCAATACGGGTATAGAGCGGTTTGCCGAAGCCGATGGAATAGCGCAGAACCTTGACGCCAAGGCGTCGGGCGACCCAGTAATGGCCGAATTCATGAAACGCCACCAGAATCGCGATGGCGACCAGGAACGACAGCAGACTGACTCCGAAACCACTCACGACCTTCCCTCCAGTGTCGGCAGCAGGCGCTCGGCGAGCGCCCGGGCCGCGATATCGGCCGCCAGCGCATCGTCCAGCGATTCAAGCTTGGACAACGACGTCAGCTGCAAGGTCTGCTCGACCAGTCGTGCGATTCCGACAAACCCCAGGCGTCCGTCGAGAAACGCGTCCACCGCGATCTCGTTGGCCGCATTCAGTGTCGCGCAGGCGGTACCACCGCTGGCCAGGGCCTCGTAGGCAAGCCGGAGACAGGGAAACCGCTGCATGTCCGGCGGTCGGAAATCGAGTCGCGCCACGGCCATCAGATCCAGCGGCTGGACGCCTGCTTCCAGCCGCTCGGGGAAACCCAGCGCATGGGCGATCGGTGTCCGCATGTCCGGATTGCCGAGCTGCGCCAGAACCGATCCGTCAGCATAACTCACCAGCGAATGCACCACGCTCTGCGGATGCACGACCACCTCGACATCCGTGCCGACCAGATCAAACAGCCAGCAGGCCTCGATCAGCTCCAGCCCCTTGTTCATCATGGTCGCGGAATCCACCGAAATCTTGCGGCCCATGTCCCAGTTGGGGTGCGCACACGCCTCATCCGGCGTGACGTGCTCGAGCGCCGCCAGATCGTGCTCACGAAACGGTCCGCCGGATGCGGTGAGCAGAATGCGCCGGACGCCCGCCGGAAGCAATTGACCGGGCTGGAAGCCCGGCGGCAGACACTGGAAGATCGCATTGTGCTCGCTATCCAGCGGCAGCAGTTCGGCACCATGATCGCGCACCGCCTGCATGAACACCGGCCCGGCCATGACCAGCGCTTCCTTGTTCGCCAGCAGCACCCGCTTTCCCGCCCGAACGGCGGCCAGGGTCGGCTCGAGCCCGGCCGCGCCGACGATTCCGGCAACGACGGTATCGCTCTCGTCGCTGGCAGCAAGTTCGCACAGGTCCCGCCGCCCGCTGAGCAACCGGGTCCGACAGCCGGCGTCGGCAAGGCGCTCGCGCAGTTCCCTGGCGCTTACTGCATCGTCGATCAGGGCATAGTCCGGCTGGTACCGCAGGCATTGTTCGAACAGGCGTTCGGCGTTGCGATGCGCGGTAATGGCATGCAAGCGAAAACGATCCGGGTGGCGCGCAATGACGTCGAGTGTGCTGACGCCAATCGACCCGGTCGCGCCGAGAACAGTGACACGGCGGACCGCTAGAGCCATAGCAGATACAGCCCGCCGGCAAACACCGTGGCGCTGGCCGTGACGCTGTCGATCCGGTCGAGCACCCCGCCGTGGCCGGGCAGCAACGTGCCGCTGTCCTTCATTCCGGCCCGCCGCTTGACCATGCTTTCGAACAGATCGCCCACGACCGACAACACGATGGTCAGGATCAGGAGCAGGAAGAAGGGCAACAACGGCAACGGCATGCCCGGCAGTAGCGGTCGCAGCAACAGGCCGACCACCGTCGCCAGCAGCAGCCCGCCGGCGAATCCCTCCCAGGTCTTGCCCGGGCTGACTCTTGGCGCCAGACGGTGGCGACCGAAGCGCCGCCCGGCAAAATAGGCGCCGATGTCGGCAGCCCAGGTGATCAACAGCAGCAGCATGACCAGCCAGGGGCCACCCGGCTGGGCATGCAACCAGACCAGTGCCGTCCACGACGGCAGCAACAACAACAGACCGATCAGCAGACCGCGACCCGGCGCCAGTGCTACCGCGTCCCGGGTGGAGCGTTCATGGACCCAGAGCAGAATGAAGGCCACGGGCCAGAACATGACGCCCGCCAGCAACACGGCAGGCGTTATCACGCCCTCGTCAACGGCGCCCGCGACGAGCGCCATGAAGCCCGCGAGAACACCGATCACCGCCCATGTCACCGAGGCCCGGTTGAGTCCGATCATCGGTAACCATTCGAGCACCGCGAGCACGACGACAGCGGCGAGAATCAGAGCGAACCAGGAGGTGGGCAGAAGGAAAACTGCCGCCAGAAACGGCGGCAGCAGAACCAGCGCGGTCAGGACCCGGTGACTAAGCACGTTCGCGACGCCCCAGAGACGGCTGGACGGCACCGAAGCGCCGTTGCCGGCCGGCGAACCAGGCCAGCGCCTGCCTCAGATCGTCAGCGTCGAAATCCGGCCATAGCGTTTCACTGAAAAACAATTCGGCGTAGGCCAGTTGCCAGAGCAGGAAGTTGCTCAGGCGGCATTCGCCGCCGGTACGGATCAGGAGGTCGGGCGGAGGCAGGTCGGCCAGGGCCATGGCTCCGCCGACCGCCGCTTCATCAATATCCGAGGCCTGGATCTCGCCGGCGGCAACGCGTTCGGCGAGTCGCCGGCAGGCATCCGCGATGTCCCAGCGCCCGCCGTAACTGACAGCCACCACCAGTTCGATACCGGCATTGCCCGCCGTCAGATGCTCGACCTGCTCGATCGCCCGGTTCAGGGCCTCCCCGAGCCGACTGCGGTCGCCGACAATGCGGATGCGCACCTTGTTTTGGTGCAGCTCGGAGGCTTCCTTCCGCAGGGTACGCAGCATCAGGTCCATCAGCATGGACACTTCCTGCTGCGGTCGCCGCCAGTTCTCGCTGCTGAAGGCAAACAGCGTCAACACCCGGATCCCGCGGTTGCCACATTCGCGAATCAGCGTGCGCGCGGCTTTCACGCCCGCGCGATGGCCCGCCGTCCGAGGCATGTGCCGCGCCTGCGCCCAACGCCCGTTACCATCCATGATCACCGCCACATGCTGCGGCAGGCGGTCGACGTCGGAATTCGCTTGCTGATCCGTCATGTATTCAAGTCCCCCTCCGGGAAACGCCGAGCTGTTCCGGCGTCTGCGCCCGAGACCGGTCAGGGCCCTCGGGTACTGCGCGAAGGCCGATTCGTTAGCCGTCGCCGCCGGGCCGAGGCCCAGGGCGCCCGAGTTCACACGACCAGCCCGGGCGCGAGTGCAGCCCTGCGCAGCAAACAGCGTCTCCCTGCACCGCCAGGAGGAAAGCCGGGCGATCGTCAGACCGCCATCAGATCCCGTTCCTTGCTGTCCAGGGCCGCGTCCACTTCCGCCGTGTATTTGTCGGTCAGCTTCTGGATTTCGTCTTCGCCGCGCTTCTGATCGTCTTCGGAGATTTCCTTCTCCTTGACCAGCGTCTTGAGATCACCATTGGCGTCCCGCCGCACGTTGCGGATGGCGACCTTGGCCTGTTCCCCTTCCTGGCGCACGACCTTCACGAGATCACGCCGCCGCTCTTCGGTCAGCATCGGCATCGGCACACGGATGACGGTACCGGCCGACGACGGGTTGAGCCCGAGATCCGAGGTCATGATGGCCTTTTCGATGACCGCAACCAGATTCTTCTCGTAGGGCGTGACGGTCAGCATGCGCGGATCACTGGCGGTGACCGTCGCCACCTGATTGATCGGCACCTGCGAACCATAATATTCCACCGTTACGTGATCCAGCAGGCTCGGGTGCGCACGTCCGGTCCGGAGCTTGAGCAGTTCTCCCTCAAGCGCCTGCACGGATTTCTTCATCCGCGCGGCGGCGTCCTTCGCGATATCCTCAATCACTGTCGTTTCCCCTTTGCACCAGCGTACCGATATCCGCGCCACCGACCAGATCCAGCAGCGCACCGGGTCGGGTCATGTCGAACACGCGGATCGGCAGATTGTTGTCGCGACACATGACGATCGCCGTGGCGTCCATCACGCCCAGCCGCTGCTCCAGCACCTGATCGTAGGTTAGACGCCGGTAGCGGGTCGCGTTCGGATTCTTGACCGGGTCGGACGAATACACGCCGTCCACCTTGGTCGCCTTCAGCACCACATCCGCATTGATCTCCACCGCGCGCAGGCTGGCGGCGGAATCGGTGGTGAAGAACGGATTGCCGGTGCCGGCGCCGAACACCACCACACGCCCCTTCTCCAGATGGCGCATCGCACGCCTGCGGATGTAGTCCTCACAGACCTGGTTGATCTTGATCGCCGACATGACACGCGTAAAAACGCCCTCGTGTTCGAGGGCGTCCTGTAAGGCAAGTGCATTCATGACCGTGGCGAGCATGCCCATGTGGTCCGCAGTGACCCGGTCCATGCCGGCTGCGGCGAGGCCGGCACCACGGAATATGTTGCCACCGCCGATGACCAGCGCGATCTCGACCCCCATCGCCCGCACTTCCCGGATCTCAGAGGCCACACGGCGGATGACACGCGGCTCGATCCCGTATTCACCCTCCCCCATGAGGCCTTCGCCGCTGAGTTTGAGTAGGATCCGTTTGTACGCCATCTCGCTCATGGGCCTGTCACCTGCTCCCTGGCCGTGTGCTTGAAAGAACTCAGGAACCGCGAACCTGGGCCATGACCTCTTCCGCGAAATTCCCCTCTTCCTTTTCGATGCCCTCGCCCACTTCCAGGCGTGCGAAGCTGTTGACCTCGGCACCGGCCGCCTTCAGCAGATCGGCCACGCTCTGATCCTGATCCTTGACGAACGGCTGACCCAGCAGTGTGGTCTCCTTGAGGAATTTTTTCATGCGGCCGTCCAGCATCTTCTCGACGATGTCGGCCGGCTTGCCGCTTTCCTCGGCCTGAGCCTTCAGAATGGCACGTTCCTTTTCCAGCACTTCGGCCGGCATTCCGCTCTCGTCGACACAGACCGGCTGGCTGGCGGCGACATGCATCGCAATGTCCCGGCCAAGCTGCTCGTCACCACCGTTGATGTCCACCATCACGCCGATACGAACCCCGTGCAGGTAGTGATGCAACTGGCCGTCGGTGTTGAAGGTGTGGAAACGACGGACCTGGATGTTCTCGCCGATCCGTGCAACCAGTTCCTGGCGCAACGTGTTGAGCGTCTTGTCACCGTCGGCGGTCAACGCCAGCAGTGCTTCCACATCGGCCGGCTGATGCTCGAGGATCATCTGCGCGGCGCGATCGGCAAAACCGCCGAAATCGTCGCCACCGGCAACGAAGTCGGTTTCGCAGTTCACTTCCAGCAGCACGCCGCGCTTGCCGTCATCGCTGGTGGCGGCCACGATCTTGCCTTCTGCGGCAACCCGGTCGGCCTTCTTGTCGGCCTTGGCCAGACCCTTCTTGCGCATGTGTTCGACGGCCTGTTCGATATCGCCGTCGGTTTCCACCAGCGCCTTCTTGCATTCCATCATGCCGGAGCCGGTGCGCTCCCGCAGTTCCTTTACCATCGCGGCAGTAATTGCCATGTGACTGTCCTCTCTGAACTGTTCAATCGTGTCCGGATACAAGACCGCGGCCGGTCACCGTACGGTGAGGCCGCGGTCACGATCACGCTCTGCCCGGCGGGCTCAGCCCCGGGCCGGCGCGTCGGCGGCCGACGCCGCTTCTTCCTTCACTTCCACGAACTCGTCGGTCTCGCTGCCACCGGGGCGCACCGTCGCGGCGCGCGCATCGAGGATCGCGTCGGCGGCACCGCGCAGATAAAGACGCACGGCACGAATCGCATCGTCGTTGCCGGGAATCACATAGTCGATATCACGCACATGGTTGTTGGTGTCGACCACCCCCACCACCGGGATGCCGAGCTTCTTGGCTTCCTGGATCGCGATCTTCTCGAAACCGACGTCGATGACGAACATGGCGTCAGGCAGACGCTCCATGTTCTTGATGCCGGCCAGCGAGCGATTCAGCTTTTCCAGTTCGCGAGTCAGCATCAGCGCTTCCTTCTTGACCAGCTTGTGGAAAGTGCCGTCCTCGTGCTGGGCTTCCAGATCCTTGAGGCGACGAATCGACTGCTTGACAGTGCGGAAGTTGGTCAGCATGCCGCCGAGCCAGCGGTGATCGACATACGGCATGCCACAGCGCTGGGCTTCTTCGCGTACGGCTTCGCGCGCCGCGCGCTTGGTGCCGACAAACAGCACCTTGCCGCCATTGGCGACCATCTTGCCCATAAAATTGAGCGCATCCTGGTAAAGCGGCAGCGTCTTTTCCAGGTTGATGATATGAATCTTGTTGCGTTCGCCGAAGATGTAGGGAGACATCTTCGGGTTCCAGTAACGTGTCTGGTGCCCGAAATGGACACCGGCTTCCAGCATCTCGCGCATGGAAACATTGGCCATGATCTGATCTCCTGAAGGGTTTGGGCCTCCATGAACCCGCATGCAAAAACCCGCCTCTGCGAGCAACCCATTGCACGTGTCGGTCCATGTGCGGATTAACAGCCGGCCCGGACCGTCGTCTCGACGACGTGCCCGGAACAACCGGTCTGCACGATTGTTTGCCGCACGGACAAGCAGCGCCTGGAATGGCGTTTGCCTGAGCAGCGCGCGCTTTATACCATACCGCCTCGAAAGCGACAATTTGCAGGCGGGCGAAAAGCGCTGATCCCAGCGCTTTTTTTAATGAACGCCGGATCAGTCCACTGGAGGCCCTTCCCCGCATGGCGGTAACAATCAAGACAGCCGAGGAAATCGAGAAGATGCGCACCGCCGGCCGACTCGCGTCGGAGGTGCTGAGCATGATCGAAGAGCATGTCCGCCCCGGTGTCACCACGGAGGAACTGGATCGCATCTGTCACCGGCACATCGTGGACGTCCAGGGCGCCATTCCGGCGCCGCTCAACTACCGCGGCTTCCCCAAGGCCACCTGCACGTCGGTCAATCACGTGATCTGTCACGGTATCCCCGGACCGAAAAAGCTGCGCAAGGGCGACATCCTCAATATCGACATCACTGTCATCAAGGACGGCTATCACGGCGACACCAGCAGGATGTTTCATGTCGGCGCCCCGACCATCAAGGGCAAGCGGGTATCCGACATGGCCCATGCCTGCCTTTGGGAAGGGATTCGTCTGGTCCGTCCCGGCACCACCTTGGGCGATATCGGTCATGCCATCCAGTCACTGGCCGAAGGCAACGGTTTCTCGGTCGTCCGCGAGTATTGCGGGCACGGCATCGGCGCCGTGTTTCATGAAGACCCCCAGGTTCTGCATTACGGGGAACCGGGCACCGGACTGGCGCTGCAGGAGGGAATGACCTTTACCATCGAGCCGATGATCAATGCCGGCCGGCACGAAACGCGGCTATTGCCCGACGAGTGGACGGTGGTCACCCGCGATCACAGCCTGTCAGCGCAATGGGAGCACACCATCCTTGTTACCGCCGACGGCCATGAGGTGTTGACGCTGCGCCACGACGAGATCCCGGGCGTGGTTCCCGAATGAAGTCGATGACTCCGCCCGGTCAAGACCACGCGCCAGTCGACAGCATGCTGTTCGACCCTGACGACCTGGAACAGCGACTGGCCAGCAACGAATCACCCATTGCCGTGTTCCGCGACGCGCGAGAGAACGCCGACGCCATGCTCATGGGGCGCTTTCGCGAAGGCACACCAGCCAGCGAACTGGTGCCGCAACGGGCCCTCATCATGGACGAGCTGCTGCGCCGGGCCTGGGGCCGGATCATCGGCGATGACCGGGAAATGTCCCTGGTCGCGGTCGGGGGTTACGGCCGAGGCGAACTGCACCCGGGGTCGGATATCGACATCATGCTGTTGCTGGCCGGCAGCTGCGAGGGCACGCGCGCCGATCACGCCGAGCAGTTCCTGACCTTCCTCTGGGATATCGGTCTCGAAGTCGGCCACAGCGTGCGCAGCGTCGCCGACTGCGAGACCGAGTCACGCGCCGACATCACGGTCGCCACCAACCTGATGGAATCCCGCCTGCTGGCCGGCCCCCGCGCGCTGTATGAACAGATGTGTGACGCCACCGGCCCGGCTCGCCTGTGGCCGAGCCGGGATTTCTTCGAGGCGAAACTCGCGGAACAGGTCGCGCGCCACGAGAAATATCACGACACCGCCTACAACCTGGAACCAAACATCAAGGAAAGCCCGGGCGGGCTGCGCGATATCCACATGGTGGGCTGGGTCGCGAAACGGCATTTCGGCGCCGACACGCTTTACGGGCTGGTGGAACAGGACTTCCTGACCGAGGAAGAGCATCAGGAACTGATATCCGGACAGAATTTCCTCTGGGACATCCGTTTCGCGCTGCACGAGGCCGCAGGGCGTCGTGAAGACCGTCTGCTGTTCGATCACCAGACGACACTGGCCAAGCAGTTCGGCTATACCGACCAGCCGCACACCCTGGCGGTCGAGCAGCTGATGCAGCGTTATTTCCGGACGGTAATGCGTCTCAACCGGCTCAACGAAATGCTGCTGCAGCTTTTCCAGGAAGTCATTCTGTACGCCGATGATCATGAGCCGCCGCAACTGATCAACAAGCGGTTCCAGTGCCGCAAGGGCTTCATCGAGGTTACCCACCCGAATGTCTTCAAGCGCTATCCGTTTGCGCTGCTGGAAGTGTTTCTGCTCATGCAGCAGCGCCAGGAACTCAAGGGCGTCCGGGCGTCAACGATCCGTCTGATTCGCAATCATCGCGACCTGGTGGACGAGAATTTCCGCAACGATCTGCGCTGCCGCAGCCTGTTCATGGAAATCCTGCGCCAGCCACGCGGCATCACCCACGAGATGCGCCGCATGCACCGGTACGGATTGCTGGGCCGGTACATCCCGGCCTTCGGTGAGATCACCGGGCGCATGCAGTACGACCTGTTTCATGTCTACACGGTCGATTCGCATACGCTGTTCGTGCTGCGCAACGTGCGCCGTTTCGCGCTGCCGGAATTCGCCGACGAACTGCCGTTCTGCAGCACCATCATGCAGCGCCTGCCGAAGCCCGAACTGCTCTACCTCGCCGCCCTGTTTCACGACATCGCCAAGGGCCGCGGCGGCGATCACTCCGAGCTCGGTGCCGAAGATGCCTGGGAGTTCTGCATCGAACACGGCATGAGCCAGTACGACGCCCGGCTGGTCTCCTGGCTGGTGCGTCAGCACCTGCTGATGTCGATGACGGCACAGCGCAGGGACATTTCCGATCCCGACGTGATCGCCGAGTTCGCAGATGAGATGGGTGACCGCACCCGCCTCGACTATCTCTACCTGCTCACGGTTTCGGACATCCGCTCCACCAATCCGGCGCTGTGGAACTCCTGGAAGGATTCCCTGCTGCTGGAGCTCTACATGCTGACCAACCGGGCGCTCCGGCGCGGCCTGGAACATCCGATTGAAGCCGCCGAACTGGTACGGGAAACCCAACTGCAGGCGCGCCGTCGTCTGAAGGCCCTGGGCCTGCATCACATGACCGTGAAATCCTTGTGGCGGCATTTCAGCGACGACTACTTCCTGCGTTACTCGGCCGAAGAGATCGCCTGGCATGCGGTCGGCATTACCCGGACCCGACGCGAGGATCTGCCGCTGGTCCTCATGGAACCGCAGAGTGCGCGCGGCGGCACCGAGATTTTCATTTACACCGGCGACCGCGACTATCTGTTCGCCCTGACGGCGCACACCCTGGACATGCTCAACCTGAACATCCAGGACGCGCGCATCATCACGACCGAAGACGGGCATACGCTGGACAGTTATCTGGTGCTGGAAGACAACGGCCAACCGGTAACCGAGCCCTATCGCAAGAAGGAAATCGTGCAACGGCTCCGGGCGGCCCTGAAACGGCAGGACATGGATGATCCGATACGCGTGCCGGTCCCGCGGCAGCACCGGCACTTCAATATCCGCACCGAAATCAATTTCATGCAGGACGAGGCCAACGGCCGAACGGTGATGGAGTTGCTGACTGCGGATCGCTCCGGCCTGCTGGCCCGGGTGGGTTATGTGCTGTCGCATCTGGGCATTCGCCTGCAAAGCGCGAAGATCGTCACCCTGGGCTCGCGCGCCGAGGACGTATTCTTCATCACCGATCACGAGAACCGGCCGCTGCAGGACGACGGCCTGTTCAACCGCATCCGCGAGGACCTGCTGGACCTCCTCGGCGAGCGTCCGGACACCGTGGAACAGGCGAACGGGCTGTAGGGAAGCTCTGATCTATTCCCACGCCTGCGTTGGCGATCCCGTTTTTCCCGAGGCAAGCCTGCTGCGCAGCGCAAAAATCGGGGGGAATGCGGCTCACTGGTGGGCTTCGATGCCGAGCGGGCGAATGCCGGCTCCGGAACCGCTGCAAGGGCATCCATGCCCGCTTGATGATCGCCTCCCTGCGATCGACATTCCTTCGCCAACATCCGCCCGCTCGGCTTGGTGCGTGTGGCGCATCCGGGTGCCGTGGCTTCGTCGGTGCCGGCCCGAATCCCGCACCGCGGTTCGAGCCGGGGTAAGGCATTCCCCCGGAGGGACACCTGCCGCAGGGACGCGGCCGTCGAGCCCCCATGGATGGGTTTACGGCGATCCCGGAGAGGGAATGCCTTACCCCGGCTGGGCACCATTCGGTGAGGTTGGCACCCAGGTTTAAGGCCCTTGCGAGATAACCATAACGGTCTCGGACGCAAACGCGGGAAGAGATCGGAGCTATCGTCGGGAACCACGCCCTGTTCCCGGCGGTGCGACTTGATCACGGTGATCGCCAGCGCTGGAAAACACGTGTAGTATCCGCGACTTTCCGGGCTTCGGTCCGGCTTGATCCCGCTTTTCGTCTGACAGGAAATCTCCCGTGCTTCAGTCCGCCAATATCACCATGCAGTTCGGTGGTGCACCGCTGTTCGAAAACGTCTCCCTCAAATTCTCCGGTGGCAACCGTTATGGCCTGATCGGCGCCAACGGCTGTGGCAAGTCCACCTTCATGAAGATTCTGGGCGGCGATCTCGAGCCCAGTGCCGGCTCGGTCTCCATCGGTGAAGGGCTGCGTCTCGGCAAGCTGCGCCAGGATCAGTTCGCCTACGAGGCCTACACCGTCACCGACACCGTGCTCATGGGGCATCCGGAACTGTGGCGCGTGAAGTCGGAGCGGGAGCGCATCTACGGCCTGACCGAGATGAGCGAGGAGGACGGCATGGCCGTCGCCGAGCTGGAGACCGAATTCGCCGAGCTGGATGGCTATACGGCCGAGCCGCGGGCCGGCGAACTGCTGCTGGGTCTGGACATCCCCACCGAGCAGCATTTCGTGCCCATGAGCGAGATCGCGCCGGGCTTCAAGCTGCGGGTGCTGCTGGCACAGGCGCTTTTCTATGATCCGGACATCCTGCTGCTGGACGAACCGACCAACAACCTGGACATCCATACCATCCGCTGGCTCGAGGACCTTCTCAACCAGCGCAACAGCACCATGGTCATCATCTCGCATGACCGGCACTTCCTGAACAGCGTCTGCACTCACATCGCGGACGTGGACTACGGGGACATCAAGGTCTATCCGGGCAATTACGATGACTACATGAGCGCCTCGACCGCCGCCCGCGAGCGGCTGTATGCCGACAATGCCAAGAAGAAGGCGCAGATGGCAGAGTTGCAGGCCTTCGTCAGTCGCTTCTCGGCCAATGCCTCGAAGGCCAAGCAGGCCACCTCGCGGGCGCGCCAGCTGGAGAAGATCGAACTGAACGACATCAAGCCGTCCAGCCGGCAAAGTCCGTATATCAAGTTTGATCAGAACAAGAAGCTCTATCGCCTTGCTCTGGAAACGAAAAACCTCGCCCGAGGCTTCGATGGCGATAGCCTGTTCAGCAAGCTCGACCTGATGGTGGAAGTCGGCGAACGGATCGCCGTGATCGGCCCCAACGGCATCGGCAAGACCACTCTGCTGCGCACACTGGTGGGCGATCTGACACCGGACAACGGTGCGGTGAAGTGGTCGGAAAACGCCAACGTCGGCTACTACGCGCAGGACCACGGCGAGGAGTTTGCCAGCGACATCACCGTATTCGACTGGATGAACCAGTGGGTCGACAGCCAGGGTGACGATCAGGTGGTCCGCGCCACGCTCGGCCGCCTGCTGTTCTCCGGCGATGACTTCAAGAAGAAGGTCTCGGTCCTTTCCGGCGGCGAAAAAGGCCGCATGCTGTTCGGCAAGCTGCTGATGCAGAAACCGAACATCATGGTGCTCGACGAGCCCACCAATCACATGGACATGGAGTCCATCGAGGCGCTCAACCTGGCGCTGGAGCATTACCCCGGCACCCTGATCTTCGCCAGTCACGATCGCCAGTTCGTGTCCTCGCTGGCGACCCGCATCATCGAACTCACGGCCGATGGCCTGATGGATCATGGTGGCGGCTATGACGACTATCTGAGCACCCGCCGCGCTGCCTGAACGCCCCCCTGCCTTCCCCGCGCGGCGCATGTCATGCGCCGCGCTGCCCTCGAAGAACGAACTGCCGCGCCTTCTCCGTGTCACAAATCGTAGCGGGCGTCCTGGTAGCGACATCGACACCACCCGCCATGCGACTGAATGCTGTAACAGGCAGATCGCAGGGTTGCCCCCTCCCCGGGAGTACCGTGCCTTCAAGCCATGACGAAGCGGGCAAAGGAAAGGTTATGGACGGAAACTGGATGAAGCACGGCCCCTACCGGATGACCGTGCTGGTGCTCTGGAGCCATGCTCTGCTTCTGGCCGCATTGATCACGCTGCATGCGCAGGGCTGGATCAATCTGCTGCTGCCCACCAGTGTCCTGGTTCTGACCGGCATCGGTCTGATCGCCGCCAACCTGGTCTACCATCTGATCCTGACCGTGCCGCGCTGCAGCCTGATGCTGGACCGGGAACGTCGCGCACTGGCCGCACTGCGCAGGCATCTGGATGATGACAGGAGCCAGACACCGCACGACCGTGTGGTCGCCGTCTTTCAGGAGCAGATCGCCGATCTCGATGCCCAGACCGTGCTGGCGCGCTTTCTGCGCCGACTGGCGCTGGCCAAGGCGAGCAATCCCCGCTATCCGGTGGATCTCGGCTCGTTCTCCGCCCTGCTTGAAAGCCAACTCAAGCGCCGCACCAGTGAAGTCAGCCTGGCAGCTTCCTACCAGCCGCGTTACGGCCTGTTTTTCACCTTTCTCGGCGTGTCCATAGGCCTCGGCACGGTGGATTTCTCGACAATCGTCGGCGAAACCGGCGGTGCGGATGTGGGTGCCGGTCTGGTCGTCGCCGGCCAGGTGCTGTCCGGCATCGGCATGGCGGTGCTCACCTCGCTGGCCGGGATGGCCGGCAACATCATTCTCTCGCGGCACCAGGACGCATTCGATCGTGCTACCAGCGCCATGGTGGACGAAGTCGAGGTACTGATGCTGACTCGCGTCCTGCCGCTGGTGAATGACGACGAGGAGATGGCGCTGATCCGTCAGGACGTTCCCGAGACACCGGAGGATGTGCTCGACCAGGATATGGAACCGGCACCGGCATGACCCGCAACCCCCGTCATCAGCGCCAGCAGCGCAACGACGAAGCCAGCAATATCGCCACCGCGGACCTGCCCTGGGCGGTGATGGGCGCGCTCGCGCTGGTACTGGTGGTGCTGCTCTTGCTGGTCAATCCGGTCACGCCACCGGTCGACCCGGACGACAGCGCGTTGCACGTGACCGCGGAATGGGACCCGGCTCTGCCCGAGCGGCACCGCGAGAACCCCTTGCCGGAGCGCGAAGCCGTACTGACCCGGGACGATGCCCTCATTCAGCCCGGACACTCGTATGCCGATGTCGATCTGTGGGCGGTCTACATGGATCCTGCCGGTGACTGCCAGGTGGTCGGTTACCCGACACACATTCGCCAGTCGGCGCTGCTGCGGCTTGATCAGGACGACCGGGGCTGGCAGGGAGACGAAGCTCGCGAGAATCTCAATCTGGAGGTGGTAGGCGCGCGTACGGTGACGCTGCCTCGGGGGCGCTACATGGCCAGCGTGCACCTCTACAATGCGAACGAGGAACCGTTGCCAGTGGTCACTACCCTGCGCGTGGTGATCAATCGCGACCGACCCAATCAGCGGAGCTTCCGCTGGGACATCCCCCTGGAACGGCCACGTCAGGAAGTGGGCGTCAGCTTCCAGATCGACGATGAGGGCGAACTTGTGGAAGGTTCGATGACGGAGCCCGGGGACATGCGACTCGCCACCGGCGCGCGCTTCCACTGCGACTGAACAGGAGCGGCATGGCGGATTCAATGCTCACGCTGATGCAGGACCACACCACGCTGGCCACCTGGCTGCCGCTGAGTTTGCTGATCCTGTGCGTCTTGTTTCTCGGGCTGATCGTCAGTCTGCTGGTCAGTGTCACCGGTAACGCGAAGCTCCGGCGGCGCCTGGTGCTGCCGGCTACCGGTCTCAGCATCGTGCTGTTCCTGCTCGCGGTTGCCGTCAGCCTGCTGCTGCCCGACACCCTGGATCGCTACCACCACGACCTGTACAAGGCGCAATACCACGGGGCACCCGACGACGACTGCCTCGTGTTCGAACCGCAGGCCCGGCCAGTCATGGATGGCGACGGCTCGCTCGTGCGTGACGACAATGGCGAACTCGTACTGGAAGACCGCAAAGTGGATTATGTGCTGCTCGGCCGCCCGATCGGGCCCGATCGGGGTCTGATCAGCGTGCAGCTCTGGCTGGAAAGTCCGGCATATTATCCGGAGGGCAGTCACCTCTGCAGCCTGCCGGCGACCGAAGAGAACCTCGACTTTCTGGAACAGGCCCAGGAGGCCTGGGACGCCTTGCAGCAGGAGAAGGACGCCGACGACGGCGACAATGGTCGGCCGGATCAGCGCGAAGTCGTGGTCAACCTGCCGGAAGGCGACCTGGCTGGTCAGGCCACAACCAGCGACGCGGACGGTGCGGAACTGGAAGACGGCGACCGGCCACGCAATCCGGACCATCAGCAACGCAGCCACGGCACCATTTCGATCACGGTGCCGGAGCGTCCACTGCCGCCGAAAGAGTAACCGCAACGGACCCCGTCACCCTTATCCGGGATTCAGCAGGATCCTGCGTCGCAGATGCCGGCACCAGCGCCAGGCCAGCCAGCCGGAGGCCAGTAGATACGGAATCCCGCCCAGCACCCACATGATCAGTCCGGCAAGCTGCTGATCCTCCAGCCCCCGGGCCTCACCATACAACGGCGCATCGGCAAAGCTGAGAATGGCGCCGAGAAAGCCCGTGTGCATGAGCGTAAAGAGCAACGCCAGCAGGGCCCAGGGCGCACGCCGGCCGGAACCCTCCAGCACCGCCCACCAGAACAGCAAGGCCGTGAACAGGAAAGCGGCGTGCTCCACGGCATGCCACCAGGGATCTTCCACCGCCAGCATGTAGAACTCCGGCGTATGCCAGAACCAGATGGCAATGGCATGCAGATAGGCCATCCACATGGGATGCGCGGCGGACCGCGCAACCAGTCGCCAGAGGGCCGCCAATCGGCCCGGGCTGCCGTTCACCAGTTGCGGCAGGGGGCGGGAGAGAACCCATAGCGGCGCGACCACCACCATCAGCAGCATGTGCTGGGTCATGTGCGCGGCGGTGCTGGCCTTGGCCCAGTCGTCCAGCGGCCCGAACAGACTCAGGACACAAAGCAGCGTCGCAGCGTGGAACAGGACCTGCCGCCCTGCCCCGGCCGTTCTGTGCCGGATACCCACCAGATAGAACACCCAGACCAGCCCCAGCAGCAGCGCGGCCAGCAACGCGGCAAGCTGCTCATGGCCGGTGGCGGTCAGCGGATTGTGGGCCTGCACCGGCGCGGCCCAGATCAGCAAAGGAACGGCGATCAGACGCATGGCGGATAGAACAGCACCGGCAATGCGACAGCCAGAGTCGCCGCCGCGGACAGCCCGTAAATGGCCGCCGATACCCGGGTCATGAAACGGGCATGGGACTCATCCGAGACAATGGCGGCCCGCCAGCACCACCAGCCGGCCAAAGCCAGACCGACCACGACGACCAGGCTGATCAGCCAGAGCGAGGCATTGATCCAGTTCCAGATGCCCTGGCCGGGACCCGGCGGGGCTACCGCGCAGCCCACCGAGAGCAGGCCGTAGAGCACGACGAACCACAGCATCCAGACCACAAGGCCCGCCACCAGATGCACCGGATGCTCGGCCCGGCTCATCACGATCCCCCGACCCAGGCCAGGGGCAACCAGAAGAAGATGCCGAGACTGATCCAGAACACCGCCAGCAGGTAGAGCCAGAACGGGCGCAATACCACCGGCTCGTAGGGCAGCTCAGTGCCGATGTAGCCGAGCCGGACTCGGGTCAGCTGCAGGCCGAGCAGCACGGTGGCCAGACTGGAGTGGAACAGCAGATACAGCAGCATCACCAGAATCAGCCCGTCATGCGCATAAGCCGTGACGTCGAGATCGGAGCCCAGCACCGCCAGCAACAACAGCAGCCAGTGCGCGACGGCCAGCACCAGCAGCCCGGCCAGGCGCCCGAACAGACCCTCCGCCCGTCCGCGGCAGAGCGCGGTCACCAGCCGGTCATAGCCAAGGGTCACGACGGTCAGCAGGGCCCCGCTGGCCAGCAGCAGGCCGATGGAAACATGGCTGTCGGCCGGCACCTGCCATTCCGGCGCGGCCGTCCAGGAATACAGCCAGCCGAAAATCAGTGACAGAAACAGGGTGCCGTTGGCCATCATCGTGACCCACATCCCCCAGAGGCCCGGCCCGTCGCAGGTGCGCGAATGCAGCGGCGGATCGTCGGTTTCAGGGCCGGTGAAGGGGGCGGCCCCGGGATGGGCCCCGTTCTCCCAGCTCCAGCGCAACAGGAACACCGCCGCACCGGCCAGACCCACCAGCGCCAGCGGGTACATTCGAATCAGCAGGCTGACGCAGACCACCGCCAGGGAACAGGCCGCAAGAAGCGGCCACCAGCTATTGCTCGGCAGATGGATCACTTCCTTCAGGCGACCGGTGACGGCGTCGGTACCGAAGGTCTCCCGACGGCCGTGGTCGATGCTCGTGAGGCGGTGTCGGCCTTCCGGGATCGAATCCATCAACTGCGGAGATTCCCACAGCGGATGGCGCGTGGGCAGATCCGGGAGGCTGGCGAAATTGTAGGACGTGGGCGGCGTACCGGTGGCCCATTCCAGTGTGTCGGCGTTCCACGGATTACGACCGGCCGGTCGGCCGAAACGGAAATGCAGCACCACGTCCAGCAACACCATGGCAATGCCGGCAGCCATCACGAAACCGCCCACCGAGGACAGCAGGTTCAGCCAGTCCCAGCCAAGACCCGCCTCGTAGGTGTAGACCCGCCGCGGCATGCCCAGCAGACCGGTGAGGTGCATCAGCAGAAAGGTCGCATTGAAGCCGAGAAAGGTGAGCCAGAAGCCCCAGGCGCCGAGTACCGGCGTCGGCATGCGTCCGGAGAAATGCGGCAGCCAGTAATAGAAGCCGGCGATCAGCGGGAACAGCATGCCGCCCACCACCACGTAATGCAGATGCGCCACCACGAAATGGGTGTCGTGCACCTGCCAGTTGAACGGCACCAGGGCCAGCATCACCCCGGTGAGGCCGCCGCAGACGAAAATGAACAGGAAACCGAAAATCCACAGCATCGGCAGCCGGAAGACCACCCTGCCGGTCCACAGCGTCGCCAGCCAGGCGAACACCTGGATCGCGGTCGGGATGGCGACGATCATGCTCGCCACCGAAAAAAAGGCCTGGGCCAGCTTCGGAATGCCCACCGTGAACATGTGATGCACCCAGAGGCCGAAGCTGATGAAGCCGGTAAGAATGATCGCCAGCACCAGCCATCGATAACCGATGATCGGTCGCTGGGAGAACACCGGAATCAGCGTCGAGACGATGGCCGCCGCCGGCAGGAAGATGATGTAGACCTCGGGGTGCCCGAACAGCCAGAACAGGTGCTGCCAGAGGATCGGGTCACCGCCGCCGCCCACCGCGAAGAACGGTATGCCGGCGGCCCGCTCCAGTTCCAGCAGCACGCTGGCAAGGATAAGTGGCGGAAAGCCGAACACGATCATCAGCGCCATGGCGAGGATGTACCAGCAGAAGATCGGCATGTGCCGCAGGCTCATGCCCGGCGCCCGGCTGCGCAGGATCGACACCGTCAGTTCGATACCGGCGGCCATGGCCGAGATCTCGACGAAGGTGATGCCGAGCAGCCAGAAGTCGGAGCCCGGTCCGGGGGCGTACTCGGCGCTGCTTAGCGGCGTGTACATGAACCAGCCGGAGTCCGGCGCCATGCCCAGGAACAGGCTGGACAGGATGATCAGGCCGCCGAACAGATAGCAGTAGTAGCCGAGTGAACTGATCCGCGGAAACACCAGATCCCGGGCGCCGATCAACTTCGGAATCATGTACAGCGCCAAACCCTCCAGCACCGGGATCGCAAACAGGAACATCATCACCGTGCCGTGCATGGTGAAGACCTGGTTGTAGATCTCCGGCGACAGGATGTCCTGCTCGGGCAGGGCCAGCTGAGTGCGCGCCAGCATGGCCAGCACGCCGCCCACCAGGAAGAAGAACACCCCGGTCACCATGAACCGCAGGCCGATGGAGGTGTGGTTCACCGCGGCCAGGGTGCCGAGGCCCGGCCAGTTCGACCAGACCGCCTCGAAACGGCGATGCAGTTCCTGTCGATCTTGCCTGCTTGGCTCAGTCATCCTCGGCGGCACCCTCCAGCCAGGCCTCGAAATCGTTCACGGTGTGGACATGCACAACAAAGCCCATGTGGGCATGCAGGGCGCCGCAGAACTCGGCACAGGCGCCCCGGTAGCTGCCGGGCTCGTCGGCTTCCAGCTTGAGCACGTTCTCGTGTCCGGGAATCGCGTCCAGCTTGCCGGCCAGCCGCGGCACCCAGAAGGAATGGATCACGTCGGCGCTACGCAGGTGGATATGCACCGGCACGCCGGCGGGCATGTGCACCTCGTCCTCCAGCGTCAGGCCGGTGTCCGGGTAATGCACCTCCCACCACCATTGATGGCCGGTGACCTCGATCTTGAGCACGTCATCATCGGCGGTGGGCAGCATGCCGTGACCGATGGGGATCCCCGGAATCAGAATGGCGATAATGGCGACCAGCGGCAGCACCAGACCGCCACCGACAATCCAGCGGGTCTGCAGCCGCTCGGCCGCGGCATCATCCACCTCGCCGGGATCCCGCCTGACCGCCACCAGCCACAGCACGACCATGAAAATCCAGACCAGGGTGAAGGCCCCGGCCATGCCCCACCAGAGCAAGGCCGCACCCCTCGCCGAGGGCCCCGCCGGATCCAGCGTGGAGAATTCCCCGGCACAGCCTGTCACAGCAACGAGCATCGCGATCAGCAGACAACGCGTTAGGCTGAATGAAATCCTCGACAAAACGGAGGGACGGCACGCGCCATGGCGACCAGAAAATCCAGGGTCCGACCGGAACCGGTCCACAGCCGGGCCGCCATCAACGGCCATCCGCTGCATCCCATGCTGATTCACTTTCCCGTTGCCGCCCTGCTGATGCTGGTCGGCACGGACGCCGCATTCGTCTGGACCGGGGACGCCTTCTGGGCCCGGGCAAGCCTGTGGCTGGCTGGCGTCGGCGCCCTGGGTGGCTGGGTTTCCGGCGTGGCCGGCCTGATCGATCTGGTCACCGTGCGCCAGGTGCGCCGGCTGATCACCGCCTGGATCCATTCCATCATCGCCGTGATGCTGTTGTCCCTCGCCAGCCTCAACTGGCTGCTGCGGCTGGACGATCCGGTGGAGTCCCTGCTGCCGTGGGGGCTGGGCATTTCGCTGGTCACCGCCGGACTGATCTCCCTGGCCGGCTACCTGGGGGGGCAACTGGTCTATGAACACGCCGTGGGCGTGGATACCGACCAGGCGGCGCGCAAGCATGCCCAGGCGAAGAGCACCGAAGCCGGCTGACCCACGCGCGGTCATAGCAGCCCCTCCACGTCGGGCTTCGCCAGGACAAACCAGACGATCAGCAGCATCAGCAGGCACAGGCCGCCGGCCACCGTCCAGCAGACGGCGGGCGCCGGCCGGTCCGGATCACGCTCACGCCCCAACACCATCCAGCCCACCAGGGCATGTCCCAGTACCAGCAGGGCCACCAGCGCGAGTTTGACAATCAGCCAGGGCTCGACACGGCCCTGCGCGAGAAAGACCCCGGTGCCGGTCATGATGGCCAGCAGCGCGGCCGGTGTTGCGATATGCGTCAGCAGAAAGCGCGCGAGCGAGGCCTGGCCCTCGGGAATGAGCTCCAGCGCCAGATCCCGACGTTCGACAAGGGCGAGATAAAGCGGCAGATACAGGAGAGCGGCACACCAGAAAAGCAGGAAGATGATGTGCAGGGTGAGAAACCACAGCATGCCGTGTCCGTCCGCTCCCGGTCCGTGACCGGGCGCCGGCCGCCTGGCCCTGATCCAGCTTAGACGGCGAGGTCTCCGATGTCATCGCTGGAGGGCAAAGTTTCCGCGCGTGCGCTTGCGGACCTCGGTCGCGGGTCGGCATACCAGAGCCGGGCAGAGACCAGCGACCGGTCTCCACCGGACCAGACCGAAACCTCTACCCCCACGAGACATCCGCTCTCGGCGACCTGCTCGGCTACGGACCAGACGCACGAGGCCAGTACGTGGAGGGCGTGCTGCATGCCGAGTGGCGTGGTGAACCGGCACCGGACGGGATGCGCTGGCTGGTGGTGGACCTTCGCGGCCGAAGCCACCTGAGCATCGAGGCCGATGCCCGCGCCGTCGATCCCGAGGCCGCCGAGGGCACGAAGATCGACCTGCCCAAGGTCATGGAATACATCAAGGCGCCGCAACTGCTGCACGTGGTGGTCGATGGCGAGCACGGCTACGCCCGCGACGGCGAGCGCGGCAGCCTGCTCGATGAGCCGGCCCTGCTGCCCGACCGCACC
>PXAT01000059.1 GCA_003565775.1 Ectothiorhodospiraceae bacterium
CGGTTCATCGCGATCGCCAGCGACTCGTGGGCTTCCGGCGACAGCGCGCCCAGCGACATGCCGGCCGAGTCGAAGCGCGGCAGGATGTTCTCGATCGGTTCCACCTGCTCCAGCGGCACCGGGGTGTCGCTGTCCTTCAGGCGCAGCAGATCCCGCAGCACGGTGGGCTGGCGATCGTTGACCAGGCTCGAGAATTCGCCCCAGGCCTCGTAATCGTCCATTTCCACGGCGGTCTGCAGGGCCCGCACCACGTCCGGGTTGTAGGCATGGAACTCGCCGTTGTGGATGAACTTGAGCAAGCCGCCCTTGCGCACGTCGCTGCGGGGTGACCAGGCTTCCTGCGCCAGGGTCTTCTGGTCGTTTTCCAGATCCTCGAAACGGCTGCCCTTGATCCGACTCACCGTGCCGGCAAAGCACAGTTCGACGATGTCGTCGGCGAGGCCGACGATTTCAAACAGTTGCGCACCGCGATAGCTGGTAATCGTCGAGATCCCCATCTTCGAGAGGATCTTGAACAGGCCCTTGTTGATGCCCTTGCGGTAATTGGCTCGCAGGCGATCGGCGGTGATGTCCTTGATGTGCCCGCTGCGGCGCATGCCCCGCAGGCTGGCATAGGCCAGATAGGGGTAGACCGCGGTGGCACCGAAACCGATCAGGGTGGCGAAATGATGCGGATCCCGCGCGGTGGCGGTTTCCACCACGATATTGGCATCGCAGCGCAGTCCGCGCCCGGCCAGACGATGGTGCACGGCACCGGTGGCGAGCAGCGCATGCACCGGCAGGTAACCTTCCTCAATGTCGCGGTCGGACAGCACGATGATGGTCTTGCCGTCGCGAACCGCCTGTTCGGCGTGATCGGCGACCGCCTCGACCGCCGCCTTGAGTCCGACTTCCGGTCTGTATTGCAGGCTGATCACGGTATTGCTGTAGTCCGGATCATCCTGATTCAGCAACAGCAGGAACTTGGTGCGCGACAACACCGGCGATTCCACCACCAGCCGCCTGGCGTGGTCGGCGGTTTCCTCGAACACGTTCTTTTCGGCGCCGAAGCAGGTCTCCAGCGACATCACGATCTGCTCGCGCAGCGGATCGATGGGCGGGTTCGTGACCTGGGCAAACTGCTGTCGGAAGTAGTCGTAAAGAGCCCGCTCACGGGTCGACAGCACCGGCATCGGGGTGTCGTCGCCCATGGAGCCGACGGCCTCCTGGCCGCCTTCCGCCAGCGGCCGGAGAATCGCGTCGTTCTCCTCCAGCGTCAGGTTGAACATCTTCTGGTAGGTATCCAGAAAGTCCTCGCTGATCGGCGTGCTGTCTTCCTCCAGCTCGGTTTCCTCGAGCGTGGACTCCAGCCGCTGCAGGTGCTGGTCCAGCCAGGCCTTGTAGGGCTGCCGGTTCTTCAGCCGGTTGTCGATGTCTTCCGGCAGCAGCAGCTCGCCGGTCGCGGTGTCCACGGCCAGCATCTCGCCGGGCTTGAGACGACCCTTGGCGACCACGTCTTCCGGTGCGTAGTCGTAGACGCCGATTTCCGATGCCAGCGTGATATGCCGGTCGCTGGTGATCACATAGCGCGCCGGACGCAGGCCGTTGCGATCGAGTACGCAGGCCGCATGCCGGCCGTCGGTGAGCACGATGCCCGCCGGGCCATCCCAGGGTTCGACGTGCATCGAGTAGTATTCGTAGAAGGCTCGCAGGTCCGCATCCATGCCATCCACGTTCTGCCATGCCGGCGGCACCAGCAGGCGCATGGCACGGAAAATGTCCATGCCGCCGGCCATCAGCACGTCGACCATGTTGTCGAGGCTGCAGGAATCGGAGCCGGAGGTGGTCACCAGTGGCGAGACTTCTTCCATGTCCGGAATGAGCGGGGTGGCGAACTTGGCGCTGCGGGCGTTGGCCCAGTTGCGATTGCCCTGCACCGTATTGATCTCGCCGTTGTGGGCAAGGAACCGGAACGGCTGGGCGAGCCGCCACTGCGGCCAGGTATTGGTCGAAAAGCGCTGGTGGAACACGCAGACCGAGGTCTCGATGCGCCGGTCGTTGAGGTCCTTGTAGAAAACCGGCAGATATTCCGGCATCACCAGGCCCTTATAGGAGATCACCTGGGCCGAAAGGCTGGCGACGTAGAACACGTCGTCCTCGCCGTCCAGAGCCTTTTCCACGCGCCGGCGGGCAATGAACAGATTGCGCTCGAAGTCGGCATCGTTCATGTCGGCACCGGCGTTGACGAACACCTGTTCGATGCGCGGCATTGTTGCCAGCGATTCTTCGCCACAGGCGCTGGTGTCGACCGGTACTTCCCGCCAGCCGAGCCGTTCCAGCCCCTGGCGTTGCAGCGCTTCGTCCATGATCTGCCGGGCGTGTGCAGCCCGATCCGCGTCGTGGTCCAGGAATACCATGCCGACGGCATAGCGCTCACCGACGTTCCAGCCCTGATCTGCGGCTACGGCACGCAGGAAGGCATCGGGCTTCTTGAACAGCAGACCGCAGCCGTCGCCGGTCTTGCCGTCGGCGGCGACAGCGCCGCGATGGGTCAGGCGGGCCAGGGAGTCGATTGCGGTGGCGAGTACCCAATGGCTCGGCTGATCGTCCATGTGGGCGATCATGCCAAAACCGCAGTTGTCCTTTTCGAAGCTCGGCCGATACAGGGTCGGCCGTTCAGCGTTCTCGTATCTCACGGGGAAAGCCTCTGCGTGATCGTTGCCATGAATCCGGGTGGGGCGTGACGCCGGCGGCGTCAGTTGGACGAGCGGCGGAGCCCTGAAGCCAGGCGACCGACTCGAGTCAGCGCCTCGCAAACGATGCCGCCCGTGGCATTGCAAACGGCCGAGCAGTATAGCCGTTCAGGCAAAACCCGACAATCCGGGTCAGGTCAGGCGGCGCGGGTCGAACAGGCGCTCGTACTCGTCGATCGCGAACCGGTCGGTCATGCCGGCGATGTAGTCGGCGACACCCCTCGCTCTGCCTTTGGCACCATCGCGCTGTTCCAGTTCACGGCTGCGCGCATGCTGGCGGGGCGGCATCAGGGCAATGTCGTCGAGCAGGGCCTGGAACAACTCGCGGAGCGTGCGTCCGGCCTTGCTGGCCATGCGGTAGACCCGGTGGTGGCGGTAGAGTTGCCGGAACAGGAACTCCTTGAGTTCCTGTTGTTGCCGGTCCATCGCTTCGCTGTAGCGGATCAGCCGTTCCCCCGAGGCGCGAACCGCGGCCGGCGATTCGGGTTGCGCCGTCTCGATGGCCTGTCGCGAAGTCTCGATCACATCGGCCACCAGTTCACCGATCAGTCGGCGGACCATCTCGTAAACCAGGCGGCGGGATTCCAGTTGCGGATGCATGCGACGCACCTCGTTCAGCAGGCGGCCGGTGAGTTCCAGCTCCTGCAACTGGTCGAGGTCGAGGAGTCCGGCGCGTAGACCATCGTCCACGTCGTGGCTGTTGTAGGCGATGCTGTCGGCCAGGTTCGCCAGTTGTGCCTCCAGCCCGGGTTGTGTCCGATCGATAAATCGGCGCCCAAGCTCGTCGAGATCCCGGGCATGGCGGATGGAGCAGTGCTTGAGGATGCCCTCGCGGGTTTCGAAGCAGAGATTCAGCCCGTCGAAATCCGCATAACGCTCTTCCAGAACATCGACCACGCGCAGCGACTGCAAATTGTGTTCGAAGCCACCGTACTCGCGCATGCAGTCATGCAGTGCGTCCTGGCCGGCATGGCCGAATGGCGTGTGACCGAGATCGTGAGCCAGGCAAATGGCCTCGGTCAGGTCCTCGTGCAGGCGCAGCGCCCGACTGATGGTGCGCGCGATCTGACAGACTTCCAGCGTGTGGGTCAGCCGCGTACGAAACAGGTCGCCCTCGTGATTGACGAACACCTGCGTCTTGTACTCCAGCCGTCGGAACGCCGAGCAGTGGATGATGCGGTCGCGGTCTCGCTGGTATTCGGTGCGGTAGGCGGGCGGCGGCTCGCTGATCTGCCGGCCGCGTGACAGCTGCGGGTCGCTGGCCCACGGCGCGGGTCCCGGCTGCTGCCAGATCCCGCTCATGGGCTGACGAAGTGATCCAGCGTGCGGCGCAGGCTGTCGGCCGGTACCTGGTCCGCCACTACGGCCTTGCCGATGGCCTGTTGCAGCACCAGACGGATGCGGCCACCCTCAGCTTTCTTGTCCACGGCCATCAGTTCCAGGAAACGTTCGGCGGTCATGGTTTCGGGCGGTGCTGCCGGCAGCCCGGCGCGGACTATCAGGTCGCGAGCCCGCTGATACTGCTGCTGGTCGATCCAGCCAAGGTCCCGTGCCAGGTGGGCGGCCATGACCATGCCCGCACCCACCGCCTCGCCATGCAGCCAGTTGCCATAGCCGCTGGCGGTCTCGATGGCATGGCCGAAGGTATGGCCCAGGTTGAGGATTGCGCGCAGACCGCCTTCGCGTTCGTCGGCGGCCACCACCTCGGCCTTGATCGCGCAGGAGCGCAGAATGGCCTCGGTCAGGGCCGCCTCGTCGTGACTCAGCAGAGCATCGACATGGCTTTCCAGCCAGTCGAAGAAACTCTGATCCCGGATCAGACCGTACTTGATGATTTCGGCCACACCGGCGCTCATTTCGCGGTCCGGCAGGGTGGCCAGCACCGCGGTGTCGGCGATCACGCAGCGGGGCTGATGAAAGGCGCCGATCATGTTCTTGCCCAGCGGATGGTTGACGCCGGTCTTGCCGCCGACCGAGGAGTCCACCTGGGCCAGCAGCGTGGTGGGTACCTGAATGAAATCCACCCCGCGCTGGTAACTGGCGGCGACGAAGCCGGTCAGATCCCCGATCACCCCGCCGCCGAGGGCGATCAGCATGCATTTGCGGTCGAAGCGGCGCTGCAGCAGCCGGTCGTAGACCTGCATGCAGGTCTCGAGGCTCTTGTACTGTTCGCCATCGGGCAGGATGACGCTGTCCGTGTCCAGGTCCGGCAACGACGCCAGCAGGCTCTCCAGATAGAGCGGGGCAACCGTGGTGTTGCTGACCACCAGCACCTGTCTGCCGCGCAGGTATGGCCTGATCAACTGGTCCTGCCCGAGCAGCCCGGAGCCGACGTGGATCGGATAGCTTCGATCGCCGAGGTCCACCTGCAATGTCTTCTTACGATCCATCATGCTCAGCCTTCCATCCCTCCAGCGCCTGGATGATCTCCTTCGCCAACTGCGGCACGCCGCCGGCGCCGGTATCGACCACCACGTGTGCGGTTTCCCGGTAGAGGGGCTCGCGTTCCGCCATCAGTTGCCGCAGGCGGGTCTCCGGGTCAGCGGTCTGCAGCAGGGGTCGGTTGCGGTCGCGTCGGGTGCGGCGCAGCTGTTCCTCGATCGCGGTCTGCAGGTAGACCACGACGCCCCGGTGACGCAGGATCCGCCGCGTGTCCGGGTCCAGAATCGCACCGCCACCGGTCGCCAGCACCCGGTCTCCGCACTCGCTCAGATCCTCGATCACGGCCTTCTCGCGCCGGCGAAAACCTTCCTCGCCCTCGATCTCGAAGATGACCGGTATATCGACCCCGGTGCGGTGTTCCAGCTCACGGTCGCTGTCGACGAAATCGCAGCCCAGCTGCCGCGCCAGCTGGCGTCCGATGGACGACTTGCCGGCACCCATCGGGCCGATCAGGACAATCAGGGGCGGGTGATCCATGGTCGGAGAATCATGTCTGCTGTCGAAAACGGCATGATACCCGCGGTCGCAGAGGAACCCCAGCCTGCGTGGCAGGCCGGGGTGAATGCGGATGGAGGCGATGCGGCCGGGTCAGTTGACGCTGCCGCCGGACAGGCTCTCGTCGAGAATGCGCGGAGTGACGAAGATCAGCAGTTCGCTGTTCTCGTCGATGCGCAAATTGTTGCGGAACAGCCAGCCCACCGCCGGCAGCGAGCCGAAGAACGGGACCCGGCTGACCTGCTCGCGCCGGTCACGTTCGTAGATGCCGCCAAGCACCACGGTTTCACCGTTGTCCACCAGCACCTGGGTCGTCACCGACTGGGTGTCGATACTGGGCACGCCGAGGAAAACCTCGCCGATGGTGTCCTTGCTGACTTCCAGGTCCATGATCACGCGGTTGTCCGGCGTGATCTGCGGGGTCACGTCCAGGGCAAGCACGGCCTCCTGGAAGGACACGTTGGTGGCGCCGCTGGCGGTGGCTTCCTGGTAGGGGATCTCGACCCCCTGTTTGATGCTCGCAGTACGCTGGTTCGAGGTGATGACCCGCGGACTGGAAACGATCTCGCCGCGACCTTCGGTCTCCAGCGCCGAGAGTTCCAACTGCAGCAGGCGATCGCCGATGCGGCCGACCGCAAGACCGACCGAGCCGGCCGCATTGGATGCCGGCAGGTCGACCAGCAGGCCATCGGTGCCAGTGCCGGAGGGCCCATCGATCACCGAGCCCGGCAGGGTGCCGCCTGCTTGCCCGTCCGGTCCGCTTGCGCGCGTCGACTGACGCCCACTGGCGCCGAAGCGAACGCCCAGCTCACGACTGAAGTCGTCATTGGCGAGCACGATGCGTGACTCGATCAGGACTTGCCGTACCGGCACGTCCAGGCGATTGATCAGGCGTCGGATGTCGGACAGGTTCTGGCTGGTGTCGCGCACGATCAGTGTGTTGGTGCGCTCGTCCAGGGTGACACGACCGCGTTCCGACAACAGCGAGGCGTCGGCCGATTGCATCAGTGCCGCCAGTTCGCTGGCCTTGGCATAGTTGATCTGCACGTAGTCGGTGCGCAGCGGCGCGAGTTCCTCTTCGTCCCGGCTGCGCTGCATGTCGAGCCGTTCGCGCTCGGCGATCTCCTCGGCCGGGGCCACCAGCATCACGTTGTCGGTGATGCGCTTGTCCAGCCCCTGGGTGCGCAGAATGATGTCCAGCGCCTGATCCCAGGGCACGTTCTGCAGCCGCAGCGTGAGGTTGCCGGTAACCCGGTCGCTGACCACCACATTGAGCCCGGTGAAGTCGGCGATCAGCTGCAGCACCGCACGGACCTCGATGTCCTGGAAGTTGAGCGACAGCCGCTCGCCGGTGAACTGCGGATCCTCGCGTTCGGCGCGTTCCTGGTCGGCCCGTGTCAGCGGCTGAAATTCAACCGTGAACAGATTGTCGGTCTGGTACCCCATGTGCCGGTATTCGCCTTCCGGCCGGATGCGCATCACCACATCGCGGCCTTCCTGGCGGGTCTCGATGGTCTGCACCGGAGTCGCGAAGTCGGTCACGTTCAGACGGCGCTGCAGGCGCTCCGGCAGTTCCGTATTGCTGAATCGGGCGACGATACGGTCGCCGTCGCGACGCAGATCCACGTCGGTGGAATCATCGCTCAGTTCGATCACGACGCGGCCGGCATTGTTGCTGCCCCGGCGGAAATCGATGTCCAGCAGTTCGCGACCGGCAGTCCGGCGCACTGCCTGTTCGGGTTCCGAGCGCTGTACCAGTTCACGACGTTCCGGTGCCGCGCTGCGATCCTGCAGGGTGATCAGGAAGCGGTTGCCATCCATTTCGGTGTCGTAGCGCATCATGTCCGAGAGTTGCAGGACGACGCGCGTGCGGCCTCCGGCCTCGGCAGTGTTGACCCGTTCCACAAGACCCACCCCGACATCCAGCGAACGTTCGCTGAGCGCACTGCGCGTGCCGGCGAAGTCGAAGGAGATACGTGCCGGATCGTCGACACTGAAGCTGCTCGGGGTCACCGGTTCACCGTCCATCTCGATGGCGATCTGGACCGCGTTGCCGGGCAGCGTGGTGTATTCGATATTGCGCAGCGTGGTCTCGGCGGCCGCGGCCTGCAGCCCGAACAGGCTCAGTCCCAGCAGTAACAGAAACCGGCAGACAGCGGTCCGGTGATGACCGGCTCGTGGATTGGTGGCGTTATTCATTATTCTGCTCCCTGTCTACCGTTCGCTGACGCTGAGTGCCGCCTGGCGCTCGGTCCAGGCCTGCTCGCCGGTCCGGACCAGTTCCTGCACTTCGACGCGGCGTTCGGTGATGTCGACGATGCGACCATGGTTCTGTCCCAGGTAATTGCCTTCTCTGACGCGGTGGACCGTGCCCTGCGGATCCCGCACCAGTGCGAAGCGTTCGCCCTCCCGCTCCAGCAGTCCGGACATGCGAAGCGCGTCCAGCGGATACTGTTCGAGGGCCTCCCGCGGTCGATCCGCATCGGGCCGGGGGCCGGATGCGGTCTCGGCCTCGCGGCTTTCATCGCGGAAACTCAGACGGTTGAACGGGTCCCGTTCCAGGCCGTCCGGATACACATGGCTGGGTGGATCTTCCGGCTCCTGGAACGGCTCCAGGGGCGGTGCCGGTCGAGCCTTGACCTCGCCGATATAACGCTGCAGATCACCGGTTTCCCCGGCGCAACCGGTGATCGCGAGCACGACCGCGACCAGCGCAGCGGGAAGGGGGAGTCGGCCGGTCATGCTGCTTTGGAACCCTGATTCGCGCATCACCCCTCGTCCTCGTCGTCCAGATACCAGTAGGTGCGGGCGGTTGCGCTCATCGAGAGCTCGCCGTTGTCGTCACTGCCGCGCGAAATGGAGACATCGTGCAGCGTCACGATACGGGGCAGATTGGCCACATCGCTGACGAAGCGGCCGAATTCGTGGAAACTGCCGCGTACCCGGATCTCGATCGGCATCTCGGCGTAGAAGTCCCGGCGCACCGAACTGCCCGGTCGGAACAGCTCGAACTCCAGTCCGGCACCCAGACCCGCCTGTGAGATGTCCACCAGCAATGGCGGGACCTCGACCCGACTCGGTAGCTCTCGCAGTCTGGCTTCCAGCGAGCGCTCCATGTCCTCGAGCATTTCCTCGTAGGCGCCAAGGTTGGCGGCCCGTTCCTGTTTGGTCTCGAATTCGCTGCGCAGCTGTCGTTCCTGCGCCGTCACGCGCTCGAGCTGCTGTTGCTGGTCCTGCCAGGAAAAGTACCAGCCGGCACCGACCACGGCGGCGAATACCAGAACCGCAGCCAGAAACTTGATCACCGGTGGCCAGCTGCCGGTGTTGTTGAGGTCGAGTTCGCTCAGTTCGACGCCCTGGACTTTCATTCGGCGTCCTCCCCGTTGTCCGCGCTCGTGCTGCTCGGCGAAGTCTGCCGTGCCCGGACGGTGAAATCGCTGACGCGGATGCCGTCGCGACGACGCACCTCGATCACGTCCAGTTCCGAATCACGCAGCCAGTCCGAGCGTTCCAGGCGTTCCATGTAACTGGATACCCGGGCATTGGACTGACCGACGCCGCTCAGGGTCAGCCGATCGCCCTGCTGCCGCAGTGTGTTGAGGTAGAGCCCGTCGGGCAGTGTCTGCACCATCTCCTCGAACATGTGCACGATCTGGGGCCGCCCGCGCTGCAGGTCCTGAATCACCTCCATGCGGGCATTCAGCTGATTGCGGGTCGCCTCGAGTTCGCTGATGCGGGCGATCTGCCGGTCGAATTCGCGGATCTCGACGCGCAGCATGTCGTTGCGCTGTTCCTGGTGATCGATGTGATGGTTGAAATAGCCGACGCCGGCCAGCCAGACGCCACCACCCAGCGCAACGGCGGCGCCGAGCATCATGAGGAACGCCTGCTGGCGCTTGCGTTTGCGCTCCTCGCGCCACGGCAGGAGGTTGATGCGGGTGCTCATGCGTCAAAGCTCCTCATGGCCAGGCCGCAGGCGATCAGCAGCGCCGGGGCATCTTCCACCAGTGTCTGCGGTCGCACACGCGAGGACACGGACATGTTGACGAACGGGTTGGCAATGAAGGTCGGGATGCCCGCCTGGTCGCGGACCAGATCATCGATACCGACGATCGAGGCGCAGCCGCCAGCGAGCACGATGCCGTCCACCGAATTGTGCTGACTCGAACCGTAGAAGAACTGCAGGGCACGGGTAATCTGCTGGGCCATGGAGTCCATGAAGGGGTGCAGGACCTCGTCTTCATAGCTGTCCGGCAGGCCGCCCTGGCGCTTGGCACGCCCGGCATCCTCGTTCGACAGACCGAAGCGACGACTGATCTCCTCGGTCAGCTGGCGGCCGCCGAAGACCTGCTCGCGGGTGTAGATAATGCGCTGGTTCTCGAATACGGACAGCGTGGTCATGGTGGCGCCGACGTCCACCACGGCGATGCGCTGACCCTCGCCGCGCGCCGGCAGGTCCTCGGCGAGCAGTGAATAGGCGTTCTCGGTGGCATAGCTCTCGACATCGACGATGCGTGCCTTCAAACCCGCGCCCTCGCAGGCATCCACGCGGGTGTCCACGTTGTCGCTGCGCGACGCGACCACCAGCACCTCGACGCTTTCCGGGTCCCGGGCCGCCGGCCCCAGCACCTGAAAATCAAGACTCACCTCGTCCAGCGGATGCGGGACGTACTTTTCCGCCTCGATTTCGATCTGCGCCTGCATGTCGTCCTCGGACAGGCCCGCGGGCATGACCACCGTCTTGCTGATCGCCGCCGAGCCGGGCACTGCAAGAGCGACGTCCTTGATTTTGGTGCGGGAACGCTTGACCGCACTGGAGACGGCGGCGGTCACCGCGTCCAGGTTGGTGATGCTTTTTTCCACCACAGAGTCAGTCGGCAGTGCCTCCACCGCATAGCTTTCCACCCGATAGCGCCCGCCATGACGCCGGATTTCCAGCAACTTGACCGCCGTCGAGCTGATGTCGACTCCGAGCAGGGGCGTCCCTGACTTGCTGAACAATCCCACGGTTTACCGTCTCCCAGCCACACTGCAAAACCGCATCCGGGGGAGGGATGCGTGATTCATCGAAGGTCGTGCGCATGCTTCGCAGTGTCTGCATGCCCGTCGCCGAATGGCAACAACTCCATTGTCATGTCCTGACGCGGAAACACAAGCGCTTTCCGTGGTATCGCCAGCCTTCCTAATAACTTTATACTGCGGGAAGACCCTTCAAAACCGAGACCTCGTAGACAGAATCCCCGATCATGCCCTGGTTTCTACGCGCCATTGCCTACGTATTCGCTGCCCTGCTGTCCCTGATCGTGCTGGGCGCTTTGGCTGTGGGCGCTGTCTATCTGTATCTGGAACCGCAGTTGCCGGACACCGAAACCCTGCGCGACATTCGTCTGCAGCAGCCGCTGCGCGTTTACAGCGCCGACGGTGAGTTGATGGCAGAATTCGGCGAGTATCGCCGTGAGCCGGTGAGCTATGACGACGTTCCCGAGCAGTTCCGTCAGGCGTTCATTGCGGCTGAGGACGAACGCTTCTACGAGCACCCCGGCGTCGATCATCTGGGAATGATGCGAGCCGTTCTCCATCTGTTGCAACATCGGGAGATCGGGCCGGGCGGCAGCACCATCACGATGCAGGTCGCCCGCAATTTCTTCCTGACTCGCGAGCAGACCTACCTGCGCAAGATCAATGAAATCCTGCTGGCCCTGCGGATCGAGCGGGAGTTGAGCAAACCGGAAATCCTCGAGCTTTACCTGAACAAGATCTATCTCGGGCAGCGTGCCTACGGTATCGGCGCCGCCGCGCGTATCTACTACGGCACGACGGTGGACGACCTCACGCTGGCGCAGATGGCGATGATTGCGGGTCTGCCCAAGGCGCCTTCGTTTGCCAATCCCGTAAGTCGGCCCGAACGCGCCCTGCAGCGGCGCGCCTACGTATTGCGGCGCATGCTGGAGACCGGCGTGATCAGCCAGGAGGAATTCGCCGAGGCCAGCACCGCACCGATCACCGCGTCCTTGCGGCGGGAAGAGCGCCCGGGGCTGAATGCCCCGTTTGTCGCCGAGATGGCCCGTGCCTACGCGGTCGAACGATTCGGCGAGAGCGCCTACGTCGACGGATACCGGGTGTACACGACGGTCGACAGTCAATTGCAGCGGGAGGCGGATCGGGCCCTGCGGGAGAACCTGCTCGCCTACGATCGCCGGCATGGTTACCGTGGCCCGGAGGCCACTTTCGATCTGGATGACCATCCCGACGAGGCGGCCTGGAACCGGCTGCTGGCGGATTACCGACGGGTTGCGTTCCTGCGACCGGCCCTGGTGGTCGACGTTGATGCGGCTGAAAACCGGGCCCGGGTTTACCTGGGTCGTGGCGATTATGGTGAACTGGATCTCGACGCGGTCCGCTGGGCGCGACCCTACATCAATCAGTCGGCGGTCGGTGAGCGTCCGTCCTCGATCGACCAGGTGCTGTCGGTCGGTGATCTGGTGCGGGTCTATCCGGAGCAGGTCGCGGATGATGCCGAGGCTGAGGAAGGAGCCGAGCAGGAGACCGTGCTGCGCTTTTCGCAGGTGCCTGACATCGACGGCAGTCTGATCAGTCTGTCACCGGCGTCCGGTGCCGTCGTCGCGCTGGCCGGCGGCTTCGATTTCGGCCGCAGTCAGTTCAATCGGGCGGTGCAGGCACAGCGGCAGCCGGGATCGAGTTTCAAGCCTTTCATCTACTCGGCGGCGCTGGAACGAGGTTTCACGCCGGCCTCGGTGGTGAACGACGCGCCGATCGTGCTCGAGGACAGCTCGCTGGATCGCAGCTGGCGTCCGGAAAATTACAGTCGACGCTTTTACGGCCCGACCCGCGTGCGCGAGGCGCTGGCCCAGTCCAGGAACCTGGTGTCGATTCGCGTACTGCGTGATATCGGGATTCCCTACACGTCCGAGTTCCTCGAACGCTTCGGTTTTGACGCCTCGCGCATGTCACCGGGCCTGTCGCTTGCCCTGGGCAGCGCTGAAGTGACGCCGTTGCAGCTCACGGCCGCCTACGCGGTGTTCGCCAATGGCGGCTACCGGGTCGATCCCTACCTGGTCAGCCGGATCGAGGATTCGGACGGCGGCATCGTGTTCCAGGCGGTTCCCGGCATGGCCTGTGAGGACTGCGCGGTGGTGGACCCCGACCCCAGTGAAGAGACTGCCAGTGACGCGATGGCCGATGACAAGCCGATGAATCAGCAATTCCGGCCTGCCGAGCGCGTGCTGCCGGCGTCGAATGCCTTCCTGATGACCGACATGATGAAGGACGTGATTCGCACTGGTACCGGTCAGCGTGCCCGCGAGCTTGGCCGCAGCGACCTTGCGGGCAAGACCGGAACCACCAACGACCTTCGCGATGCCTGGTTCGCCGGCTACAACCGGCATCTGGTGACCACGGCCTGGGTCGGTTTCGACCAGGCGCGCAACATGGGGCGGGGCGAGACCGGCGGACGCGCCGCACTGCCCATGTGGGTCGACTTCATGGGCGTGGCGCTGCGTGATATTCCGGAGCAGTCACCGTTGCGCCCCTCTGGTCTGGTGACTGCCCGTATCGATCCCCAATCGGGACTGGTCACCAGCTCGGATAATCCGCGGGCGATCTTCGAGCTGTTCCAGGAAGGCGCGGTCCCGGATCGCGAGAGCCGACGCGAAGGAACTGGTTCGGGCTCCGGTTCCGGCAGTCGCGGAGGCGGCTCCGAACCGCTTTTCTGAAGCGCCGACTGCCGCAACCAACGTCCGTTGTGGTCGTTTCCGTCGATGTCCGCCATTCCCCCGACACGAGGTGAATCATCATGGCCAAGCAGGGCGCGCCACGCGACCAGCGCATGCGGCAGCGACTGATTCAGGAGGCAGCCCGGATCATGGTCGACGAGGGCGTCAGGGATTACCTCGTAGCCAAGCGCAAGGCCGCGGATCGACTGAATGCGCCGGGCACCGAGAACATGCCTCGAAACCGTGAAATTCAGGAAGCGGTGCTGGAGTACCAGCGCCTGTTCCGCGGTGACAGCCATGCCAGTCATTTGCGTGGATTGCGCGAGGCGGCGCTCGAGGCCATGCGCTTCTTTGCGCCGTTCCGGCCGCGGCTGGTGGGTTCGGTGCTGGACGGCACAGCCGGTGACTGGTCGGACGTCAATCTGCACGTGTTCGCGGATACCCCCGAGGACGTGGCCGTATTCCTGATGGACAACGGCATCCCGTTCGAGTCCGCGGAGCGACGCCTGCGATTCAATCGTGACGACTGGCAGTTCTATCCGGTTTACCGTTTCATGGCCGGCGAGGTGCCGGTGGACCTGACGGTGTTTTCCGGTGGTGGCCTGCGCCAGGCCCCGCGCAGCCCTGTGGACGGGCAGCCGATGCAGCGCGCCAATCCGGATGCGGTTCGGCAGCTGCTGGACGGTGAACAGGAGCTGGTGATCCCGCCCCCCGGTTAGGGAAACACTGATCTATCGCAGGCGCGAGAATAGAGCGGTCTTTCCCTATGGAAACACTGATCCATTCCCGCGTCTGCGCCCGCTCGATGCAGACCGTTTCGACACAAGAAAGCCCGGCCCTTGAGGGCCGGGCTTTCTTGTGTCGACGGCACAGTGCCGGATTAGCGTTTGACCACCGGCACGTAGTCGCGTTTCGCCGCCCCGGTGTAGATCTGACGCGGCCGCCCGATGCGCTGTTCCGGGTCTTCGGTCATTTCCGCCCACTGGGCGATCCATCCCGGCGTCCGCCCGAGCGCAAACATGACGGTAAAGAACTGGGTCGGGATGCCCAGCGCCTTGTAGATCAGCCCCGAGTAGAAATCGACGTTGGGGTAGAGCTTGCGTTCGACGAAATACTCGTCCTGCAGCGCGATTTCCTCAAGCTTGATCGCCAGCTCCAGTTGCGGATCATCCGCCATGTTCATGGCATGCAGGACCTCGTGACAGGTCTTGCGGATGATCGTCGCCCGCGGATCGTAGTTCTTGTATACCCGGTGCCCGAAGCCCATGAGCCGGAACGGGTCATCCTTGTTCTTGGCCTTGTCGATGTAGTGCGCCACGTTCCGCACGTCACCGATTTCCTCCAACATGCGCAGCACCGCTTCGTTGGCACCACCATGGGCCGGCCCCCAAAGCGCGGCGCAGCCCGAGGCGATGGCGGCGAACGGGTTGGTGCCGGTACTGCCGGCCAGGCGCACAGTCGAGGTGCTGGCGTTCTGCTCGTGATCGGCATGCAGGATGAGGAGCTGATCCAGGGCCTTCTCGGCCACCGGATTGATGTCGTAATCCTCGGTGGGTCGGGAGAACAGCATGTTCAACAGATTGCCGGCATAGCTCAGGCGGTTCTTCGGGTAGACGAACGGCTCGCCGACGAAATGCTTGAACGCCGCGCCGGCGATGGTCGGCATCTTGGCAATGATGCGATGCGCGCAGAGCTCGCGACTTTCCGGATCATTGATATCGATGCTGTCGTGATAGAAGGCCGACAGGGAGCTGACCACCGCCGTCATCATGGCCATCGGGTGGGCGTTGTAGTGAAAGCCGTCGAAGAAATCCTTGAGGCTCTCGTTCACCATGGTGTGCTTGGTGATCGAATCGGTGAACTGGTCCAGCTCGGTGGCGGTCGGCAGTTCGCCGTAGAGCAGCAGATGGGAGACTTCCAGAAACGTGCTGTGTTCGGCCAGCTGGTCGATCGGATAACCACGGTAGAGCAGGACGCCCTCGTCACCATCAATGAACGTGATGTCACTGCGGCAGCTGGCGGTGGATGTGAAGCCGGGGTCGTAGGTGAAGTAACCGAATTCCTTGTATACCGACTTGATATCGATGGCCTTCGGGCCATGGGTACCGCCACTGACAGGCAAATCCACGGTTTTCCCGGTCGCGTTGTCGGTCACCGTCACAGTGTGCTTGGACATAGCTGGTCTCCTGTCTTCGTCGGCGTCACACCATGCAGGCTGGTTGCGACCCCGGCGGCTGTCCAGTTGCTTCGAACCCGGAAACGGTTCGTGTCAGATCATGGTTCGGTCGAGGGATGTTGACGCCCGGCATCGGCTGTCGCCGAGCGTGGGCGCGTGTCCCGTCGTTGCGTGGCGGGCGTCTATCACGCGATAAAAGTGACCGCGGAGCGAGCCCGAGCCGTTTGCGGTGCGGATCGCACGGCCCGTCCATCGGGCGCGTACGGATACTCGCGCCTCGGGCCGCAGCCGGCCGATCGGCACCGGATGGGCATTGTGTACGATGCAGCGCACAAAAAAAAGCGTAACCGCTTACGGTCGCGAGGGGCTAGGCGTATGCCCATGAAAAACCGGGGAAAACATGGCGGTTTCTGGCGGTTTCCGGCGCCGGGCCGAGCGGCGGACACAAAAAAGCCGCGCTCCGCGGCGCGGCTTTCGGCAGTATGAGGCGGTGGCCCGGAGCTTACTTGCTCTTGCCCATCCGGCCGTATTTCTGCTTGAACCGATCCACCCGGCCGCCACTCTGCAGAACGCGCTGCTTGCCAGTGTAGAACGGGTGGCTCTTGCTGGAGACTTCCACCTTCACCAGCGGATATTCGTTGCCGTCTTCCCAGGTAATGGTTTCCTTGGTGCGGATTGTCGACCGCGTCAGGAAGGCAAAATCAGAGGCGATGTCCTGAAAAACGACCTCGCGGTATTCGGGATGGATGTCAGCCTTCATGGGAAATGTCCTGCGTGTCTGGTGCCGGAAAAATCAAGTCGGCGGAGTGTACTAGCACCTCGGCAGGCAGGCAAGTAACCCCTTGGGGAAAGACTTGAGGAAACGCTGAATTATTCGCACGCCTGCGCTGGGGTCCGCATCTTTCCGAGGCGAGGCGCGCTGCGCAGCGCCGAATCCGGGGAAAATACAGCCTAACGGCGAGCTTCGACGCGCCGATCCGGCGGATGCCGGCTGGGCACCACACGGTGAGGCTCCCGGCCAAGCTGAAACCTCTTGCCAGCTGACCGAGGCCGGCCTTTGGCGAAAACGCGGGAATCAGTCAGCGCTTCATTAACTCAGTACTGGGTCAGTGTCAGAACGCCGCCGGATTGGCGGAAGTCGAGATCGCCGAGGAAGCTCATGCCGAGCAGGATGTGGTCGCCATCCATGTAGGGATTGATCGAGCCGCGAATGTCCTGCTGTTCCAGTCCACCGAGCGTGACGAGGTCAAGCTGGGTGGTGAACGCCGTGATCATGCCGTTGGCGGTCCGGTACTGCATCGGTTGACCTCGCTCGAGCCCGATCTCCTTCGCCACGGCCTCCGGGATCGAGATGTCGCTGGCGCCGGTGTCGAGCATGAACTTGACGGTGTGCCCGTTGATCGTGCCTTCGGCGATGTAGTGGCCGTTGCGGTTGCGTTCCAGACTCACCTCGCGCGCGCCATCGCTGGCCACCACGGTCTGCAATTCGCGGTTCGGATTCTGTTGCCGGTCGAGCCAGCTGTCGAAGCCCAGCGCCAGCACGCCGGCCACTGCGACCCACATGCCAATCAGCATCAGGCGGCCAAGCATATTGCCGGAGGATCTGGAGCGTCGTGCGACCATGGATTCGAGTATAAACCCAGGGAATGAAGAGGGCACGAGGAGCGAGGTTCGAGGAAAACAGACTGCGCGCCCGGCGCCCGGCGGTCGGAAAGTGCAACCTGCCGCTTAACAACGTTAAACCTAAAACCCTTCCTCAAATCACTTTGCCCGGATTCAGCAGTCCCTGCGGATCCAGTGCCTGCTTGACCGCGTTCATCAGCTCCAGCTCGACCGGATCCTTGTACTCCAGCAGGCTCTGGCGGCGCAGTTGTCCGACGCCGTGCTCGGCCGCGATCGAGCCGCCGAGGGTGTGCACGAGGTCGAACACCAGCCGGTTGCAGTCCGGTTCGTGGTCCATGAACGCGGCACGATCCATCCCCGTTGGCTGACTCAGGTTGTAATGCAGATTGCCGTCGCCGACATGGCCGAAGGGGCACAGGCGGATGCCGGGAATCTGCGCTTCCAGCGCTTGCGATGCCTGTTTCAGAAAGGCCGGCAGTCGCGAGACCGGCAGCGAAATGTCGTGCTTGATGCTGGCGCCATGCCGCACCTGGCCTTCGGGAATGCTCTCCCGCAACCGCCAGAGCGCGGACGCCTGCTCCAGTGACTGCGCCAGCACTGCGTCGCGCAAGAGCAAGCGGTCGTTCGCATCGGCCAGTGCGGTCGTCAGCAGATCGGTCGGCGCCGTGTTGCCGGAACTGCTCAGTTCGACCAGCAGATACCAGGGGTGTGGCGCATCGAACGGGTCGCGGCAGCCGGCGACGTGTTCGGTGGCCATCAGCAGGCTGTTGCGGCTCATCAGTTCGCAGGCAGTGAGCTGGTCGCCACCGTGTTCGCGTAACAACGGCAACAGGGTGATCGCGTGTTCCGGCGAGGCGATGGCCAGCAGCGACGTGGCCCGATGCCGGATTGCCGGGAACAGGCGCAGCACTGCGGCCGTGATGATGCCAAGCGTCCCCTCGGACCCGATGAACAGGTCTTTCAGCGAATAGCCGCTGTTGTCCTTGCGCAGGGCCTTCAACCCCTGCCAGACGCGGCCATCGGCGAGCACGACTTCAAGGCCCAGGGTCAGTTCGCGGGCGTTACCGTAGTGCAGGACGTTGGTGCCCCCCGCATTGCTCGCCAGATTGCCGCCGATCTGGCAGCTGCCCTCCGAGGCCAGGCTCAAGGGAAACAGGCAATCTGCGTCCGCGGCTGCAGCCTGCAGGTCGGCCAGCACGCAACCCGCTTCGGCGGTGAGTGTCTGATTCTCTGTGTCCAGTTCGCGGATCCGGTTCATGCGGCAGAGGCTGAGAATGATCTGTTCGCCGCTCGCGTCCGGCGCGGCGCCGCCCACAAGCCCGGTATTGCCTCCCTGCGGCACCACGGCGATGCCGGCCTGGTGGCAGCGTTGCAGGATCAGGGCGACCTGATCGGTCCGCCCGGGACACAGAACCGCCGCCGCATTGCCGTGGTAACGACCGCGCCATTCGCGCAGAAAGGGCTCGCGATCATTGTCGGCAACCCAGACCTGATCACCCAGTTCCTCGCGCAGGGCGGTCAGGGTCCGTTGCCGGGCTTGTTGTCGGGAGTCGCGCATGGCTTCATTGTGCCATCAGCCGGCGGCATCCGTCGGACCTGCCGGTTTTCCTTAAGCCTCATGACAAGCGATTCGAATCCAGCGCTGCGCAAGATCATCCACGTCGACATGGACGCCTTCTACGCCGCCATCGAGCAGCGGGATGCGCCGGAGTTGCGGGGTCGACCCGTGGTGGTCGGAGGGTCGCCGGATGGTCGCGGGGTGGTGGCCACCTGTAGCTACGAGGCGCGCCGCTTCGGCATCCATTCGGCGATGCCGGCGGCCCGGGCGATTCGGTTGTGCCCGCAGGCAGTTTTCATTCGTCCGCGTTTCGATGTCTACCGCGACGTGTCCAGACAGATTCAGGCGCTTTTCCTGGACTACACGCCGCTGGTCGAGCCCCTGTCGCTGGATGAGGCCTTTCTTGACGTGTCCGGGACTGCCGCGTTTCAGGGTTCGGCGACGCTGATCGCCCGTGATATCAAGCAGCGCATTACCGAAACCACCGGGCTGACCGCGTCGGCCGGTGTGTCGTACAACAAGTTTCTGGCGAAACAGGCCTCCGATCTGGACAAGCCGGACGGGCTCACCCTGATCCGGCCGGAGCAGGGCGTGGGTTTCGTCGCCAGGTTGCCGGTCGGGAAATTTCACGGTGTCGGCCGTGCCACCGAGGCACGCTTGCACGAGCTGGGGATTCACTCCGGTGCCGATTTTCTGCGCTGGAGCGCCGCCGAACTCCAGCAGATGCTCGGGCGTCGGGCGGCCTTCTTTCAGGCCATCGCGCAGGGGCATGACGAGAGACCGGTACAGCCGCGACGCCTGCGCAAGTCGGTCGGGGCGGAAACTACCTTTTCCGAGGATCTGGCCAGACCCGCGGAAATGGTGGATGCCTTGCAGCCATTGGCGGAAAAAGTGGCTTACCGGCTGGCTGAAAAGCAGTTGCAGGGCGCCACTCTGACGCTGAAGGTGAAGTATGCCGACTTCCGGCAGATAACCCGCTCGCACAGTCGTCGGCAACCGTTCCGGGAGGCTGCCGACATGCTGGCGATCGCGTCGACACTGCTGCAGCGCACCGAGGCCCCACGCCGGCCGGTACGACTGCTGGGGCTCGCCGTTGCCGGTCTGGAACCGGCGGATCGTCCGCTCGCCGCGCAGATGAATCTGGGTGACTGGTGAGGCGCGCAAGCGTCTGGCGGCTGTCCTACTCGTCGTCGCGGCGTACGTCGACGCTCGCAAGTTCCCCGCTGGTATCGACAGTGATGCGGAATTCGATCGGACTGCAGCATACCTGACAGTCCTCGACATAATCCTGCCCCCCGGCGCTGGCATCCACCAGCGTGTCCAGCGGTTCGCCGCAATAGGGACAATCGATGACGATTTCATGCAGCATGGCCGTCCTCCGGCAGAAACGCGGCCAGGACCGTGTCCAGGTGATCCCGGCCCAGCGCCGTGGTGCGGTAATGACCCTCTGCCCGGGCCAGGAGTTTCCGCGAACAGGCGTCCTGCAGTCTTGCTTCGACGTCGCCGAACGGCAGGCCGGTCCGCGCCTCGAACAGAGCCGGGGTGAAGCCCTCATTCAGCCGCAGTGCATTCATCATGAATTCCAGCACGCAGTCATCGGCTTCCAGCTGCCGCTGTTCCACATCGCTGCGATCCTCCGCGACGCGTGCCATGTAAAGTGCGGGGATCTTCACCTTGCGATAGCGTTCGATCCGACCATCGTTATGGGTGAGCTTGCCGTGGGCGCCGGCACCCACGGCCAGATAGTCACCGAAGCGCCAGTAATTGAGGTTGTGCCGACATTGTTGTGCGTCGGCTGCGTAAGCCGAGATCTCGTACTGCATCAGTCCGGCCGCCGCCAAAGCCCGCTGACACTGCTGCTGCATGTCAGCGACGGTGTCCGGGTCGGGCAAATCCGGCGGGCGGGCATGGAAGACGGTATTCGGCTCCAGCGTCAGCTGATAATGCGACAGGTGTCCGGTCTGCAGGGCCAGCGCCTGCTCCAGATCCGCCAGTGCCTGCTCCGGGGTCTGATCTGGCAGGCCGTACATCAGGTCCAGGTTGATTGCCCGGAAGCCGGCGTCGCGGGCGGCTTCAGCGGCCGTCAGGGCCTCGGCACGGCCATGCACCCGGCCCAGTCGGCCAAGCATGACCTCGTCGAAGCTCTGCACGCCGATCGACAAACGGTTGACGCCGGCGGCCCGATAGCCGCGAAAGCGGTCGGCTTCGGCGCTACCCGGGTTGGCTTCCATGCTGACTTCGGCGCCTTCGGCCAGGGCCGGGCCGAGGGCCTGCATCAAACGTTCGATGGCGGATACCGGAAACAGACTCGGGGTGCCGCCACCGATGAACACCGTCTCGATCGCCCGCCCCGATGCCTTTTTCAGTTCCCGGTCCAGATCCAGCAGCACTGCATCCAGATAGTCGATGAACGGAGGCGCCTCGCCGGCAGTATGGGAATTGAAGTCGCAATAAGGGCACTTGCGCGTACACCAGGGCAGGTGCACGTAGAGGCCGAGATGTGGCGCCGCCGTCGCCATGGAGACCGGTTCGTTCAAGCCGGACGCAGGCGTTTCAGCAACGCGCGCAGGGCCTGCCCGCGGTGGCTGAGCCGGTTCTTGGTCTGCGGCGGCAGGCGCGCGGCAGTGCAGCCCTCGGCCTCCACGTAGAACACCGGGTCGTAGCCGAAGCCACCGTCGCCGTCGGCTGCCGCCAGAATGCGGCCTTCCCAGGTGCCCTGGCAGATGACCGGCGTCGGGTCGCTGGCGTGACGCAGATAGACCATAACGCACTGGAAGCGCGCGCTGCGCTGCGCATCAGGAATCCCAGCCAGTTCCGCCAGCAGCAGGGAGTTGTTGTCCGCATCCGAGGCATGTTCCCCGGCATAGCGGGACGAGAAGATCCCGGGTTCGCCGTCCAGGGCGTCCACTTCCAGGCCGGAGTCGTCGGCAATGGCCGGTAGCGAGGTATGGCGACAGGCGTTGCGTGCCTTGATCAGGGCATTCTCGACGAAGGTCAGGCCTGTCTCGTCGATGTCCGGTACGTAAAACGCGGACTGAGGCAGCAGTTCCAGACCCAGTGGGCGCAGCATCTCTGCCACTTCCTGGCTCTTGCCGGCGTTGTTGCTGGCGAAGACGATGCGCACGCTGTCGACCTTAGTCCGTCACCGCAGACTGCTGGGCGGTAATCAGCTCGCCGATTCCCTTGCGTGCCAGAGCCAGCATGCTGGTGAGTTCGTCGTCGCGGAAGGCATGGCCCTCGGCGGTGCCCTGAATTTCGATGAATCCGCCGGCCTCGTTCATGACCACGTTCATGTCGGTTTCGGCCTCGCTGTCCTCGGGATAGTCCAGATCCAGGACCGGTTCTCCTTTGTACACGCCAACCGAAATCGCGGCCACATGACCGATCAGCGGGTCACGTTTGAGTTTGCCGGCCGCACGCAGGTTTTTCATCGCCAGCGCCAGTGCGACATAGCCGCCGGTGATAGCGGCAGTGCGGGTGCCGCCATCCGCCTGAATGACGTCGCAATCGATCACCACGCTGCGTTCGCCGAGGGCCTGCAGATCGATGCAGGCGCGCAGCGAGCGACCGATCAGTCGTTGAATCTCGATGGTGCGCCCCTGTTGCTTGCCGCGGGCGGCTTCCCGGCCCATGCGGCTGCCGGTGGAGCGAGGCAGCATGCCGTACTCGGCAGTGACCCAGCCCTGCCCCTTGCCGCGCAGGAACGGCGGGACGGAGTCTTCCGCGGAGGCTGTGCACAGCACCCGGGTGTCGCCGAATTCCACCAGTACCGAACCTTCGGCGTGGCGGGTGAAACCCGGGGTCATGCGCACCTGGCGCAGTTCGTCGTTAGCTCGGCCGCTGGGACGCATGCGGAAACTCCTGGTCGGAAAAATGGGCATCGGAGGGTACCACATGGTGTCTTTTTGCAGGCGGACCGCGACCGCGTAAACTGTGCGGCCCGCCCGGGGCCGCGAGCCCGCTGCCCGGAGGTGTCTGGCAACGCCTGAGGAGTATTCTGCATGGCCTGCAGCATGACGGCGTTCGAGCGTCGCGAACTGACCGCCGACTGGGGTCGGCTTGCCTGGGAGCTACGCTCGGTCAATCATCGCTACCTGGATCTCACGCCGCGTCTGCCTGAGGATTTCCGCCACCTGGAGTCCGTGGTGCGGGAGCGACTCGGGCAGCGCCTGTCCCGTGGCAAGGTCGAGTGCACGCTGCGGTTTCAAACGGCATTGGGAGCCGGCGGCGTGCAGGTTAACTGGGCCCAGGCCGAGGCGCTGGTTCGCGCTGCGGCCGAACTGGAGGCGCGACTGCCAGTCAGCGGGCAGTTATCCACCGATTCGCTGCTACGCACGCCGGGCGTGCTGAGCGAGGCCTCACCGGACCTGGCGCCGGTGATAGAGGCCGCGCTGACGCTGCTCGACGAGACCCTGGATGGTTTCATCGTCGCGCGCCAGCGGGAGGGCGAGGCCCTGGCGGAGATGATCCGTAGTCGCGCCGACCGCATCGAGGAACTGGCCGGCGAGGCGCGACGACTGGTGCCGCAGATCCGGCAGCGTTTGCAGGAAAAGCTCGAGGCGCGGCTCGCGGAGCTGGAACACGAGCCGGACCCGGGCCGCATCGAACAGGAACTGGTGATCGCCGCGCAGCGCCTGGATGTCGACGAGGAGCTGGATCGACTGGTCATGCATGTGCAGGAGATCCGGCGTGTGCTGGCGCGTCAGGAGCCCATCGGTCGGCGGCTCGACTTTCTGATGCAGGAGCTGAACCGCGAGGCGAACACGCTCGGATCCAAGGCCGCAGCCATCGATACCACCCAGGTCGCGGTGGAAATCAAGGTGCTCATCGAGCAGATGCGGGAACAGATCCAGAACCTGGAGTAAGGCATGAGCGCCCTCAGCGGCACGCTGTATATCATTTCCGCGCCCTCGGGCGCAGGCAAGACCAGCCTGGTGCATGCGCTGCTGGAGGCCTGTCCGGGCCTGACCGTTTCGGTCTCCCACACCACCCGCGCGCAGCGTGCCGCCGAGCAGGATGGCGTGCATTATCATTTTGTCGACGAGTCCCGCTTCGTGGGCATGATCGACGACGGTGCGTTTCTTGAGCACGCGAAGGTCTTCGGCAATCGTTACGGCACCGCCATCGGGCCGGTACTGGATCGCTTGCGCCAGGGCATCGACGTCATTCTGGAAATCGACTGGCAGGGCGCGCGACAGGTGCGCGAGGCCATGCCGCAGGCGGTGTCGATTTTCATTCTGCCGCCATCCCGGATCGAGCTGGAGCAACGGCTGCGCGGAAGGGGACAGGACAGCGATGCGGTGATCGCGCGCCGCATGTGCGACGCGGTCAGCGAGATGTCGCACCACGCGGAATATGACTATCTGGTGGTGAACGACGATTTCCGCGAGGCGCGCAGCGACCTGATGTCCATTATTCGTGCCCGTCGGCTGCGGGCCGCCGCGCAGCAACAGCATCTGGCAGATACCCTGGACGAACTGCTGTCCTGAGTTCCGGGACAGGCCGGCACCGGTGGTGCCGACATGCTCGTGCGCGACATCTCGCCCGGATGCTGCAGGGCATCACGACGCTGCACAACTCATGTATAGTGTGTGTTGGAATATTTCCGATCAACTGGAGTAAAGCATGGCGCGCGTGACCGTAGAAGACTGTCTGGATTTCGTTGAAAACCGTTTCGAACTGGTGCTCGTTGCGTCCAAGCGTTCGCGCCAGATCGCCAACGGATCACAGCCCTTCGTGCCGCTGGAGAACGACAAGCCGACCGTGCTGGCCCTGCGCGAAATCGCGGAACAGCACGTGGGTCCGTCGATCCTCGACGAGGAACCCGAGGCCGAAATCACCGCTGCGGTGGAAGAAGCTCAGCGTGCCGCGCTGATGCGTGAAGGTGCCGAGGGTGAGCGACCGGAGCAGCCCGAGGGCTGAGGCGGACCGGGCGATGGCGCGTGCTGAAGCCCTGACGCCCGACGAAACCGGTTCTGCGGATCCGCAGAACCGGATCAGCGAGCTTTGCCAGTTGCTCGCCGACTACCTCGAGCCAGATCAGGTCGAGATGGTGCACCGGGCCTATCTGTTCGGCGCGGATGCACATGAAGGTCAGCAACGCCTGTCCGGCGAGCCGTACATCACCCATCCGGTGGCCGTGGCCAAAGTGCTGGCTGAAATGCGGCTTGATGTGCAAAGCATCGTCGCCGCGATCCTGCATGACGTGATCGAGGACACGCCGACCGCCAAGGACCAGATCGCGAGCGACTTCGGCGAGGAAGTGGCGGAACTGGTGGATGGAGTATCCAAGCTCACCCAGATCCACTTCGAGAGCAAGGCCGAGGCGCAGGCGGCGAATTTCCGCAAGATGGTGCTGGCAATGGCGCGGGATATCCGGGTCATCATCATCAAGCTGGCGGATCGTCTGCACAACATGCGGACCATCTGGGTCATGCCGCTGCACAAGCGCCGCCGCATCGCCCACGAAACCCTCGAAATATACGCCCCCGTCGCCCATCGCCTGGGCATCAACAACATGCGCATCGAACTGGAGGACCTGGCCTTTGCCGCCCTCTATCCGATGCGCTTCCGCGTGCTCAAGGCGCAGGTCCGCAAGGTCCGGCGCAACCAGAAGGCCCTGCTCAACCGGGTCAGTGAGGCCGTGACCGAGCGTCTCGGCGGTACCGGCATTCTCCCGGTAGTGACCGGACGCGAGAAGCACCTGTTCAGCGTCTACCGCAAGATGCGAAACGAGGGCGGCGAGCGCAAGCCGTTCAGTGCCATTTTCGATGTGCACGGCTTCCGCATCGCGGTGGATGACGTCGATGCCTGCTACCGCACTCTGGGCGTCATGCACGGGCTTTACAAGCCGGTGCCCGGGCATTTCAAGGACTACATCGCGATCCCCAAGAGCAACGGCTACCAGTCCTTGCACACCACGCTGTGGGGCCCGCGCGGGCTGCAGATGGAGGTGCAGATCCGAACCCATGAAATGGACCGGGTCGCTGAAATGGGTGTGGCAGCACACTGGATGTACAAGACCGGTGACCTGGGCCAGAACACGGCGCAGACCCGGGCGCGGGAGTGGGTCAAGGATCTGCTCGAGATGCAGCGCAATGCCGGTAATCCGATGGAGTTCATCGAGAACGTCAAGGTGGACCTGTTCCCGGACGAGGTCTATGTGTTCACTCCGGGTGGCGACATCATGGAACTGCCGCGCGGCGCGACCATTGTCGACTTCGCCTATGCGGTGCATTCCGACATCGGTGATACGTGCCTCGCGGCCAAGGTGGATCAGCGCCTGGTGCCCCTGCGGGTACCGCTGGAGACCGGGCAGACCGTAGAGATCATCACCGCACCGGGCGCACGACCGAATCCCGCCTGGCTGGATTTCGTGGTCACGGCCAAGGCGCGATCGTCGATCCGGCACTCGCTCAAGACCTTGCGCGGTGAAGAGGCGGAACTGCTGGGTCGCCGATTGCTCGATCAGGCTCTCGAGGCGCTCGGTCAGTCGCTGGACGGGCTGCCCGCGGAAACGCTCGAGGCCGGCCTGCGCTCGGCCGGTTCCGAGTCGTTGTCCCGGTTGCTGGAGGATATCGGCCTGGGACGCCTGATGCCCTGGCTGGCAGCTCGCCATCTCAGCGGCATGTTTGATGACCGCTCCGACACCAGCCGCGACCTGGGGCAGCGCGAGCGACTCACCATCAAGGGCACCGAAGGTGCGGTGGTGACCTTCGCCCGTTGCTGCAACCCCATACCGGGCGATCCGATTGTCGGTTTTGCCAGTTCGGGCCGCGGGGTGGTGGTGCATCTGCAGGATTGCCGCAATCTCGTGGAATACCGGAAACATCCCGAGCGCTGGCTGGATGTCCAGTGGGAAAGCGACATCGATCGTGAGTTTGCAGTGCCGATCCGGGTCGATGTGGTCAACGGGCGCGGCGTGCTGGCCGAAGGGGCCTCGATCATTTCCGATACCGAGGGCAATATCCTTTCGGTGGCGGTGGACGAGCGCGAAGGCATGATCGTCAGCATCAATCTGTCGATTGCCGTGCGCAGTCGTCGGCATCTGGCGCGTGTCATGCGGCGGCTGCGGGCATCCAGGTCGGTGCTGCGGATTACCCGGGTCAAGGGCTGATAACGGGCACGGACGCCGACGCGGGAATAGATCATTAAGGAAACGCGGAAGTATTCCCGCGTTTCCTTAACACCATGACTCGGTCAAAGGAGTGACTGACATGCGTTCCTACCCCTCTCGCCGATCCTGGCAGCGCTTGCTCTGGCCAGGACTCGTGACGCTGTCCCTGCTCGCGTTTCTGGTCTTCGATCGGCCGCTGTCGGCCGACTGTGACGGCCTGAACGAGGCGGTGCCGGTGCCCGAGGCGCTGGCTGCGGCGCAGGCCGGGCAAACCCGATCCATCGCCGTCGCCGGCGTGGTTAGTGCGGTCTTTCCCGGTCGCCAGGGGCTCAACGGCTTCTTCCTGCAGACACCGGATACGGCGCAACCGGCAGGTATCTTCGTCTATGCGCCGGACCTTTCGCCGTCCGACCGGCATGCGCTGGAGCCCGGGCGTCAGATCGTGGTGGTGGCCCGCCCGGATATCTGGCGGGATCAGCCACAACTGCAGCGTGTTGTCAGTATTTCCCATTGTGCCGAGCTCGGGGTCCCGACCCCGCAGGCGCTGCATCTGCCGGCCTCGGACGACCGTCTGCGCGAACTGCACGGCACCCTCGTCGCCTTCCCTCAGGAACTGGTGGTCACCGGTAACTATCAGCTGGGGCGGTTCGGCAGCCTCAAGCTGAGCGTCGGGAGCCGTCTGTTCCGACATCAGCAGAGGGATGATGATCGTTTGCACCGCATCGTGCTCGACGATGGCAGCTACGCCATGCATCCCGAGCCGGTGCCGTATCTGGATGCTCAGGGAACGCGACGGGTCGGTGATCGGGTGCAGGACGTCACCGGCGTGCTGGTGCATGCCTTCGATGACTGGCGTCTGCATCCGGTGGCAGATCCCCGTTTCGTCGCCGGTAACCCGCGGCCGGAGGCACCGGAGTTGCCGCCAGGCCTCCGGGTGGCTGCATTCAATGTGGAAAACTATTTCCTGACCCTGGGTCAGCGCGGCGCCGAAACCGCCGAAGAGTTCGCGCGTCAGCGCGAGAAGCTGTTCGCCGCTCTCGAGAGGCAGGATGCCGACTTGCTGGCCCTGGTCGAGGTGGAGAACCGTCGCGAGGCGCTTGCCGATCTGGTCGACGGCATCAATCAGCGCCTGCCCGGGGAACAACACTATCGGATGCTGGACGGCCCTGAGGAGCGCGGCGGCGACGTGATCAAGGTGGCGCTGATTTACCGTTCATCCGTACTCGAGGCACTGAGTCCGGCCGAAACGGACACCGACCCGGTTCACAACCGCCCGCCGGTGCTGGCTGCCTTTCGGGATCGCGACAGCGATCGGCGCCTGCTGGTGGCGGCGGTTCACTTCAAGGCCAAGGTCCGTTGTCCGCAAACTGGTGACATCGATCGGGGGCAGGGCTGCTGGAACCAGCTCAGGCGGGCGCAGGCGGAAGCGCTGGCGACAGCGGCCCGCGCCGCGTCGGAAGATCACGGCATCGATGACATTCTGCTGACCGGGGATTTCAACAGCTATGCCGGTGAGGACCCGGTCCGCTATCTGGAGGAGGCAGGCTTCATCAATCTGGTGGCCGAGCATCTGCCGCCCGAACGTCAGTACAGCTACGTGTTCCGTGGCGAGTCCGGCACGCTGGATTATATTTTCGCCAGTCGCGACCTGGCTGAGGCCGTCACCGGTGCCGAGGTCTGGCATATCAACGCCGACGAGCCGGCCTTTCTCGGTTTCGCCGAGCGTGGCGGCACCAGCGCGGCCAGCCGCGGGCAACCATGGCGTTCATCGGACCATGACCCGATCGTGATCGGTATTCGCCGGGACCCGGTGGCCGGCGGCACCGACTAGTGCGGGCGGGGTGTTCGGTGCCTTGCCGGCAGATACAGTAGTCTGCCGCGACCCTGATGCTCTTAAGGAAACGCTGATTGATTCGCACGCCTGCGTTGGAGTCCGCATTTTCTCCGAGGCAAGGCGCGCTGTGCAGCGCCGCAGTCATTCTGCGGCCAAGCAGCGCAACACAGCATTCGGGGAAAATGCGGCCCAAGCGGAGGGAAGCAGGCACCGTTGCACGCCGTCGCGCTCGAGAGCCGTTCTTGCGAACTGGCTAGGAGCAGGTCGCCTCGGGTAGCGGGGCTACCCGGGGTGGCATGCGACACCGCCAGGCGTGAGAACGGCCCGAGCCC
>PXAT01000113.1 GCA_003565775.1 Ectothiorhodospiraceae bacterium
TAGCGTCGGCGCCGGCAACGGGGCTTCCTTGACGGCCGCTACTTGTACCGATTCGGTCCGCCACCGGGCTGCTGGCGGAAACGCTTGTAGGTCCACTGATACTGAGCGGGGGCGATCCGCACGCACTGCTCGACCCCGGCGTTCACGGCACGCGCGGAGACCTCCGGATCGCTGCTGTGGATGTCGTCGGAGCCGGGGATCAGATGCAGGTGGAAGCCGCGGCCCCAGGGCAGGCGCTGCATGAAGGTGAACAGCACCGGGGCGCCGGTCTTCGAGGCCATCTGGCCGAGCAGGGTCATGGTGCGGGTCCGGACACCGAAGAAGGGGGCGAAGACGCCGCTGTTCTTCGGTTCCTGATCCGGCAGGATGCCGACCAGCGAGCCTGCACGCAGTGCCTTGTAAAGCGTGCGAATGCCCCGAGCCGTGGCCGGCATCAAGACGGCGCCGGTTCGCTGACGGGCCGCTACCAGCAAGGGTTCCAGATCGCGGGCCCGTGGCGGCCGGTACAGACCATGAATCGGGAAGCGCTGGTTGATATACAGACTGACCAGTTCCCAGTTGCCGAGGTGTGGCCCGGCCAGCAGCAGCCCCCGTCCCGCCGGCCAGTGGCCGGCCAGCGCATCCAGGGACTCGGGGTTCTTCACCAGGCGCCGCAGGCGGCGAGGCCCGGCATGCCAGATGATGCCGGTCTCCATCAACTGCTTGCCGAGTTCACGGAAGGTGGCTGCCGCGAGCCGTCGCCGCTCGGTTTCCGGGAGCTCGGGGAAACACAGCCGCAGATTGACCATGGCGATCCGTCGCAGTCGTCCGGCGCACAGATAGGCGATCTGTCCGGCGGGCGCACCGATCGCGTGCGCGACCGGCAGAGGCAGAACGCTCAGCGCCCGCAGGATGGCGCGCAGCAGGCTAACGCGTTTCATCGACAGATCCTTGCATGAAAGGGCCGGATTGCAGCGGCCGGATCGCAGGCCCGGATGTTTCGCGACGCTTCATCAGCTACGCTGCAATGGCGGCCGAGTGTACTAAGCTTCGTCGTCGGATTGCCAAGCGCCCGGTGATATGGAAGCTTGGTACGGTCGGTTTCGGAGAAGCCACTAGTCAGGAGTAGGCAGATGAGCGGGAAGCAACAGATGGAAGACATGGTGCAGTCCTGGACCAAGATGCAGAAGGACATGTGGGACAACTGGATGCAGTCGGTCCGGCAATTTGGCGGCACCACGTCGATGCCCGGCACGGAAGACATGCAGGCGCATTATCAGGAGCAGCTCAAATCCTGGGAAGCCTCTGTCAGGCAGGCCCTGGATGCCCAGGCCCAGTGGGCTTCCCAACTGTCCGATCAGGCCAAACCGGATCAGCATATGCCGGAAGCGGTGCAGGACTGGAGTGCGCGCATGCAGGAGATGATGAAGAGCTGGACCGATTCCCAGGAGAAACTCTGGTCGGCCTGGTTCGAAAGCATGCGCAAGATGGATCCGGAACCGGGCGCGAAGCAGTGGGAAGAGCAGAGCCGGCAGGTGATGGAGGCCTGGCAGCAGGCGGCTCAGCGTGCCCAGGATACCCTGCAACAATGGGGCAAAATGGCCCAGCAGCCCGCAAGCGGCAAGAAGAAAGGCTGAGTAAAGGACCGCGCTGCGCGCAAGGCCCGTGTCGGGACAGTGCGCGCAGCGCGGCATCTCCCCGGTTGACAGGATTTCGGGCGGCGGCACGGGTCGTCCGATAACTGCCCATGCGCGTGGAATACCCCGGAAGCAATGATTGCCCTGCTGCAGCGCGTTCGTCAGGCCAGCGTCAGTGTCGATCACCGGGTCATCGCCGAGATCGGCCCGGGTCTGCTGGCGCTGGTGGCGGTTCGTCCCGATGATGACGAACGCTCGGCTGAGCGCCTGCTGCAACGGTTGCTCGGCTACCGGGTGTTCGCTGATGCAGACGGACGCATGAACTGCAGCGTCGCCGACTGCGGTGGCGACGTGCTGCTGGTACCGCAGTTCACGCTGACGGCGGATACCCGCAAGGGGACGCGCCCGGGGTTCTCCGGCGCCGCTCCGCCGGATCTTGCCGAACCGCTGTTCCGGTATCTGGTCAGCCGTGCGGAGGCGCTGCACGGGTCGGTGGCAAGCGGTTCCTTCGGTGCTGACATGGATGTTGCCCTGATCAATCAGGGCCCGGTCACGTTCTGGCTGGAAAGCTGAGCGGAGTGCCATTCGGCCGCAGTGCGATGCCGGTGCTGTGCTATCATGCCGCCCGTTTTCATTGCCACGCACAGGTGTCAGTCATGGCTGATCGGTCCGCTTCGGTCGAGCGCAATACGCGGGAAACCCAGATCCGCCTGAACCTCAATCTTGACGGTACCGGCGTCGCCGATCTGGATATCGGCGTACCATTCCTCGAGCACATGCTGGAACAGATCTGTCGACACGGGCTGATCGATCTGACGATCCATGCCAGCGGCGACACCGACATCGACGATCATCACACGGTCGAGGATGTGGGCATCACGCTGGGCCAGGCGTTGCACAAGGCCCTCGGTGACAAGACCGGGATTCGCCGTTTCGGCCATGCCTACTGTCCGCTGGACGAGGCGCTGTCCCGGGTGGTGGTGGATTTCTCGGGACGGCCGGGGCTTCAGTTCCACGTGCCGTTCACGCGAGCCCAGGTCGGTGACTTCGATGTCGATCTGTTTCGCGAGTTCTTCCAGGGGCTGGTCAACCATGCGCAGATGACGCTGCACGTGGACAACATCCGCGGCGACAACTCGCATCACCAGATCGAGACCGTGTTCAAAGCCGCGGGGCGGGCGCTGCGCATGGCGGCGGAGCAGGATCCGCGCATGCAGGGCATCACTCCGTCTACCAAAGGCAGTCTCTGAAACGCCGTCGGCGCGATCTCTCATGCGCCGACGGATGCACCGGATCACACATGAGCAGCATCGCAGTCATTGATTACGGCATGGGCAACCTGCGTTCCGTGGCCAAGGCCCTGGAACACGTGGATGATCGTGCGCGCGTGCACATCACCCACGAACCCGAGCAGGTTCGGCGCGCCGATCGGGTGGTTTTCCCCGGCCAGGGTGCGATTCGCGACTGCATGGCGGAACTGCAGCGGCTGGAGCTCGATGCCGTGGTGCTGGAAGCGGCCCGCAACAAGCCGTTTCTCGGGATCTGCATGGGCATGCAGGCGCTGCTGGAGCACAGTGAGGAGAACGGCGGCGTCGATGCCCTGGGGCTGTTTTCCGGGCGCGTCCGCCATTTTCGCGACGGCTTTGCCGCGGCCGGGATTGCGCCGCCTGGCAAGGTGCCGCACATGGGCTGGAACACCGTGTATCAGGACGTGCCGCACCCGATCTGGAACGGCATTGCCGATGCCAGTCATTTCTATTTCGTGCACAGTTATTTCGTCGAACTGCTGCCGGATCAGTTGACCATCGGCCGCTGTGATTACGGTGTGCCCTTTACCGCTGCCATTGCGCGAGACAATATAGTCGCCACGCAATTTCATCCGGAGAAGAGTCAGCGGGTCGGTCTGGAGCTGCTGGCGAACTTCACACGCTGGGACGGAGAGCCCGGCGGGCACGTCTGAAACCGATCTCTATCTGAATCCGATCTCTAAGCGAGACCAAAATCAATGTTATTGATACCCGCCATTGATCTGAAGGACGGCCGCTGCGTCCGCCTGCGCCAGGGCAACATGGACCAGGAGACCGTGTTCTCCGACGATCCGGTGGCCATGGCGCAACGCTGGATTGACGCCGGCAGCCGGCGCATCCACATCGTTGATCTGGATGGCGCGGTGCAGGGGTTCCCGGTCAACGCGGACATCATCGGCCGCATTGCCGAGACTTTCCCGGACGTGGAAATCCAGGTCGGTGGCGGCATCCGCGAATTTCAGACCATCCAGACTTATCTGGATGTCGGTGTCGACTACGTGATCATCGGCACCCAGGCGGTGCGTTCGCCGCATTTCGTCGACGACGCCTGTCTCGAGTTTCCCGGTCACATCATCGTTGGCCTGGATGCGCGGGAGGGGAAGGTCGCCGTGGAAGGCTGGTCGAAGCTGTCACGGCACGATGCCGTGGACATGGCGCAGCGCTTCGAAGAAGCCGGGGTCGAGGCACTGGTGTTCACCGACATCGGCCGTGACGGCATGATGAAGGGCGTCAATACCGGTGCGACCAGGGATCTGGCACGTCAGGTCAACATTCCGGTGATTGCCTCGGGCGGTGTCAGCAACATGGACGACGTACGTGATCTGTGCGACGCGGCGGCCGACGGCGTCTCCGGCGCCATCGTCGGGCGCGCCCTGTACGAGGGCAAGCTGGATCTGGCCGAGGCGCAGAAGCTCGCCAACGGTCTGCTGGTGTCGTCCTGAACCCGCAAGCTCCGGCGCAACTTTACGACAACATCTGACGAGCCCATGCCTGCAGCCGCTTCCGGTCTTTGCCGCCGCATCATTCCCTGCCTCGATGTCGATCGCGGTCGGGTGGTCAAGGGCGTCCGCTTCGTCGACATCCGCGATGCCGGGGATCCGGTGGAAATTGCACGACGGTATGACGCCGCCGGTGCCGACGAGATCACTTTTCTGGACATCACCGCCAGTTCCGACGAGCGCGATACCATGGTGCACGTGGTCGAGGCCGTAGCCGGTGAGGTCTTCATTCCGCTGACCGTCGGCGGCGGCATTCGCAAGCCCGCGGACGTTCGTCGCATGCTCAATGCCGGCGCCGACAAGGTCGGGATCAATACCGCAGCCATTCACGATCCGGACTTCGTGCGTGAATCCGCCGAGCGGTTCGGCTCCCAGTGTCTGGTGGTCGCGATCGATGCCAAGAGGGTCAGTGCGGCCGATGAGCCGGCGCGCTGGGAAGTGTTCACCCATGGGGGTCGCCGCGGCACCGGCCTGGATGCGGTGGAATGGGCTGCCCGGATGGCCGATTACGGCGCCGGCGAGATCCTGCTCACCAGCATGGATCGGGACGGAACCCGTGAGGGCTTTGATCTGGCCCTGACCCGGGCCGTGGTCGATGCGGTGCCGATCCCTGTGATTGCCTCGGGCGGCGTCGGTACGCTGGATCATCTGGTGGACGGCGTCCTGGAAGGCGGCGCCGACGCAGTGCTGGCGGCGAGCATTTTCCATTTCGGTACGTATTCGGTGGCCGAAGCCAAGGCACACATGGCGGCCCGTGGTGTGCCGGTGCGACGCATGCTGCCGGAGGTGGAGACGTGAGCGATCACTGGCTGGAGGCCCTGGCCTGGGGGGATGATGGTCTGCTGCCCGCGATCGCCCAGGACGCCGCGGATGGCTCCGTGCTGATGGTGGCCTGGATGAACCGTGATGCGCTGGCCGCCACGGTCGACCGTGGCGAGGCGGTGTACTGGTCGCGCTCGCGGCAACGGCTTTGGCACAAGGGCGAACAGTCCGGTCATACCCAGGTCGTGACCGAGGTGCGCACCGACTGTGATAGCGACGTGATTCTGTTGCGGATCGAACAGCGCGGCGGTATTGCCTGTCATACAGGACGCCGCAGTTGCTTCTTCCGTCGCCTCGGCGATGACGGCTGGGCGGATGTCGATCCGGTGATCCGGGATCCGGAGTCTATCTATGGCTGAACAACGCAGCGGCAATGACGTGCTTGCCGAATTGCACCGGATTCTGGAAAGCCGCCGCCAGGCGGATCCGGAAAGTTCCTATGTGGCCTCTCTCTATGCCAAGGGCCTCGATGCGATATTGAAGAAGGTCGGCGAGGAGTCCGCGGAGACCATTATCGCCGCCAAGGGCGAGGACCGGGACGCGCTGGTTTATGAGACTGCGGATCTGTGGTTCCATACCATGGTGATGCTGGCCGCCTGCGACCGCTCGCCGGCGGATGTCCTGGCCGAGCTGGAACGGCGTTTTGGTCTCTCGGGACTGGCCGAAAAGGCGTCCCGCAAATCCTGATCAAGGGGACACTCCCCGGAGGATCGACCCATGGGTATTGGTGGAATCAGCGTTGGTTCGCTGCTGATCGTTCTGGTCATCGTGCTGTTGCTGTTCGGCACCAAGAAGCTGCGCAATATCGGCGGCGATCTCGGCGGCGCGATAAAGGGCTTCCGTTCGGCCATGAATGACAGCGACAAGGACGGCGAGTCCGGTAGCAAGGCGGATGACGAGGACGTCGAAGCCGGGCGCCTGGAAAGCCGTGCCGAAGACAAGCCGAGCGAAGACAAGAGCAAGTCTCGCGATCGTTCGTCCTCCTAGGCTGGTTGACGGCGGATGTTCGACGCCAGCTTCCCCGAGATCGTCCTGATCCTGCTGGTCGCGCTGATCGTGGTCGGCCCGGAGCGGCTGCCGCGGCTGGCGCGGACACTGGGTGCTTACGTCGGCAAGGCTCGGTCGATGTTCAATTCGGTGCGTGACGAGGTCGAGCGCGAGGTGCAGCTGGACGAGTTGCGCAAGGCCGAGCGCGATCTGAAGCGGGACCTCGACATGAGTCAGGACGTCATGGCGGATAGTCAGAAATCCGCTGGCGGAAAAGGGTCGCCGGCTGCCGGCAAGTCGGGCAAGGCCTCGAGTGGTCAGAAGGGGCCGGACAAGGATCATGGATCAGAATCAGAAACCCGATCTTGACGAGGACAAGCCGTTCCTGAGCCACCTGCTGGAGCTGCGCACCCGTCTGGTGCGTTCTCTGGTGGTCGTCCTGATCGCGTTTCTCTGCATCTACCCGTTTTACGATCGTCTGTTCTCCTTCATCTCCGAACCGCTGCGCGCGGTGCTGCCCGGCGGCGAGCTGATGGCGATCAAGGTGGCGAGCCCGTTCCTGATTCCGATGAAGCTGTCGCTGGTGGCGGCGGTCTTCATCGTGATTCCGTTTCTGCTGTACCAGCTTTGGGCATTCGTGGCGCCAGGGCTGTACCGCAACGAACGGAAGCTGGTCTGGCCGTTGCTGATCTCCAGCACGCTGCTGTTCTATCTGGGCGCCGCCTTCGCCTACTTCCTGGTATTGCCGCTGGTCTACCAGTTCTTTGCCGGTGTCACGCCGCTGGGCGTGAACTATCAGCCGGACATCGGCGAGTATCTGGATTTCGTGTTGACCATGCTGCTGGTGTTCGGTATCGCCTTCGAAGTGCCTGTGGCAACCCTGCTGCTGATTCGTACCGGTGCGACCACGCGTCAGGCGCTGGCGGCGAAGCGCCCCTACGTGATTGTTGCGGCGTTTGCCATGGGCATGCTGCTGACTCCGCCGGACGTGATTTCCCAGGTCATGCTCGCGATCCCGGTCTGGTTGCTGTTCGAACTCGGTCTCATCCTGTCACGCTGGTATCGCAAGGCGGCCGATGACGATGGCGAGCAGGCGATCTGACTCCGACGGCGGCGCGGGTTGGCTGAGTCGCCGCTTCCTCCCGGTTCGATGAAACCCCCGTCATTGCTTGCGCTGGAATGCTGCAACGCGTTACTTTGAGCAGCAAGCACAGCAAAGTGTCGGGCCGATGAATGATTCAAGCCCCAAAACTGACATGGAAGTAAGTTTTTCTGGCTCAAGGCCTCCAGCCCGTCGTCTTCCGCGGCAGTGGCTGACCCCTCCGGCCCCGCCGCTCGGCTGTTTCGGTCCCGCGTGTCCTCGCCCTTCCGTTTTCGTGATCGCCAGGTGTCTGAGTCCATGAAACAGTCTTTCGAGAAACTGCAGCGCACGTCCTATCTCGGCGGCGGCAACGCGGCCTTCATCGAGGATCTGTACGAAAGCTATCTGCAGGATGCCGCCTCGGTGCCGAAAAAGTGGCAGACCTATTTCCAGGGTCTGGAAGATGGGGCTCCGCGGCAGGCACGCGAGATCGCGCACAGCCCTATCCGGGCGGAATTCGCTCGCAACGCGCGCCGCAACGGGCGCGGACGGGTTGCCGCCAACGGTGGTGGTCTGTCGCCGCAGGAGGCGGAAAAACAGGCGGCCGTGCTGCGTCTGATCAATGCCTGGCGTGTGCGCGGCCACCAGATGGCCGATCTCGATCCGCTGGATCTGCGGGAAACACCATCGGCGCCGGATCTCGAGCCCGCCTTTCACCGCCTGACCGAGCAGGACATGGAGCGGTCATTCAATACCGGCTCCCTGTTCGCGGCGGATCAGCTGCCACTGCGCGATATCTTCGCGATTCTGCAGAAGACCTACGGCAATACCATCGGCTCGGAATACATGCACATCACCGACACGGTGGAAAAGCGTTGGATTCAGGAGCGGCTGGAGCGCGCGCGGGGCAAGCCGACGCTGGCACCGGAGAAGCGGCGCGAGGTTCTGGAGCGGCTCACCGCCGCCGAGGGCATCGAGAAATATCTGCACAGCAAGTACGTCGGACAGAAACGCTTCTCGCTGGAGGGTGCCGAGTCCTTCATTCCGCTGCTGGATGAACTGATCCAGCGCGCCGGCAAGCACGGCGTCCGCGAGATGGTTCTGGGCATGGCCCATCGCGGCCGTCTGAACACGTTGATCAACGTGCTCGGCAAGTCACCCGCCGAGCTGTTCCAGGAGTTCGAGGGCAACTTCAACCTGGAGAATGCGGGCTCCGGTGACGTCAAGTATCACCTGGGTTACTCCTCGGACATCCGCACCGAGACCGGCACCCTGCACCTGGCGCTGGCGTTCAACCCCTCCCATCTGGAGATCGTCGATCCGGTGGTGATCGGCTCGGTGCGCGGCCGCATGCAGCGCCGGCGCGACGAACTCGGCGAGGAGGTGCTGCCGGTGCTGGTGCACGGCGATGCCGCCTTTGCCGGCCAGGGCGTGATCATGGAGACCTTCCAGCTGTCGCAGGCCCGTGGCTTCTACACGGGTGGCACCGTGCACCTGATCATCAACAACCAGATCGGTTTCACCACGTCGCACCCGCTGGATACCCGCTCGACCATGTACTGCACCGAAGTCGCGAAGATGGTGCAGGCGCCGATTTTCCACGTGAACGGTGATGACCCCGATGCGGTGATCGCGGTGGCGCAACTGGCGATGGATTACCGGCAGCGATTCCGCAAGGACGTGGTTGTCGATCTGGTTTGCTACCGCCGGCACGGCCATAACGAGGCTGACGAACCGGCGGCCACGCAGCCGGTGATGTACGGCAAGATCAAGAAGCGCAAGACCACTCGCAAGCTTTATGCGGGTCGTCTGGTGCGGGCTGGGGTCCTGAGCGAGGACGATACCGACAGCATGATCCAGGATTACCGGGACGCCCTGGATGCACATCAGGTGGTGGCGCCGCGGCTGGTCACCGGGGCCCGCAATGACTTTGCGGTGGACTGGTCGCGCTATTTCCGGGGCCGCTGGGACGAGGACGCGAAAACGGCAGTGCCCAATCCTACCCTGCGTGAGCTGGCCGAAAATCTGGTGACCCTGCCGGAGCGTTTCGAGCTCAATGCCCGTGTCGCAGGCATCATGGAAAGTCGTGCCAAGATGGGTGCCGGTGCGCTGGCGCTGGACTGGGGCTTCGCCGAGACCATGGCCTACGCCACCCTGCTGCGTGAAGGTTACCGGATCCGGCTGACCGGTCAGGACAGTGGCCGCGGCACGTTCTCGCATCGGCATGCGGTGTTGCATAACGCCAGCGACGGCAGCGTACACATACCGCTCAAGCACATCACGACCGAACCCCGGGATTTCGTCATTATCGACTCGCTGCTGTCCGAGGAAGCGGTGCTCGGCTTCGAGTACGGCTATGCCACCAGCGATCCGGAGACCATGGTGATCTGGGAGGCGCAGTTCGGTGACTTCGCCAACGGGGCCCAGGTGGTGATCGACCAGTTCATCACCTCCGGTGAGACCAAGTGGGGTCGCCTGTGCGGCCTGACCATGTATCTGCCACACGGGTACGAGGGGCAGGGGCCGGAACACTCCTCGGCGCGGCTCGAGCGCTTCCTGCAACTCTGCGCCGACAACAATATCCAGGTCTGCGTGCCGACCACGCCGGCCCAGTTCTTCCACATGATCCGGCGGCAGATGGTGCGGCGCTACCGCAAGCCGCTGGTCGTGATGACGCCGAAAAGCCTGCTCCGGCACAAGCTGTCCACGTCGTCGCTGGACGATCTCACCGAGGGTTCATGGAAGAACGTCATGGACGAGGTCGACGAGATCAAGGCCAAGGACGTGGAGCGCGTCGTCCTTTGCAGCGGCAAGGTGTACTACGACCTGTTGACCGAGCGGCGCAAGCGCGAGCTCACCGATACCGTGATCGTCCGAGTCGAGCAGTTGTATCCGTTCCCGGACGAGGAGCTCACCCAGCTTCTGCGCCGCCGTTACGGCAAGGCCGAAACCGTGGTCTGGTGTCAGGAGGAGCCGAAGAACCAGGGCGCCTGGTATTCCATTCAGCATCCGATCATGAACTGTCTCAAGGACACCCAGCGGCTGGCCTACGCCGGTCGCGAGGCCTCGGCCTCGCCGGCGGTGGGGTCGCCCAAGGTGCACCATGAACAGCAGCGGCGTCTGGTGGATGATGCCCTGACTGCATCCAGGCTGACGCGCAGGACGCGTGTCGGTTCAGACTGAAACAGCGGAGAAGCGACAGCCGATGAGTATCGAGATCAAAGTGCCGGCGCTGCCGGAATCCGTTTCCGAAGCCACCGTGGTGACCTGGCACAAGCAGCCCGGTGATGCGGTCGCGCGTGACGAGAACCTGGTGGACATCGAGACCGACAAGGTGGTGCTGGAAGTGCCGGCACCGGTGGCCGGGACGCTGGGTGACATCAAGGCACCCGAAGGCGAGACGGTGACGGCCGATCAGGTGCTGGGTCTGCTCGAGGAAGGCGAGGCCAAGGCGGCCGGCGGTGGTACCGGCAAGGCGGCCGAGGAGCCGGCGCCGGAAACCGCTGCCGAGGACGACGGCAAGGCGCCGGCCGCCAACGGTGACGAACCCGAATTGACCCCGGCCGTGCGCAGACTGGTTCGCGAAAACGATCTGGATGCGCGGGCCATTGCCGCCAGCGGGCCCGGCGGTCGCTTGACCAAGGAAGACGTACTGCGCCATCTGGAGGGTGGCAGTGCCGCGGCCGAGTCCGCGTCGGCCGCTGGCGATACTCCGCCGGCAAGTCGCGAAGCGCCGGCGGCGAAGGCCGCCGCGGCCGAAGCCGCTCCGACCGGCGAGCGCGAGGAACGGCGCGTGCCGATGACGCGGCTGCGGCAGCGTATTGCCGAACGGCTGGTAGAGGCACAACACAACGCCGCCATGCTCACCACCTTCAACGAGGTGAACATGGGGCCGATCATGGACCTGCGCAGCCGTTACAAGGATCGCTTCGAGAAGGTCCACGACGTGCGGCTCGGTTTCATGAGCTTCTTCGTCAAGGCCGCGGTCGATGCGCTGAAGCGTTTCCCGGCGGTGAACGCCTCGATCGACGGCACGGACGTCATCTATCACGGTTACTTCGATATCGGTATCGCGGTCAGCTCTCCGCGCGGTCTTGTGGTACCGGTATTGCGCGACGCCGACCATATGAGTTTTGCCGACGTGGAATCCACGATTACCGGTCTCGGCGTGAAGGCGCGTGACGGCAAGTTGAGTATGGAAGACCTGACCGGTGGCACCTTCTCGATCACCAACGGCGGCATCTTCGGGTCACTGCTGTCGACACCGATTCTCAACCCGCCGCAAAGCGCCATCCTCGGGATGCACAAGATCCAGGAGCGGCCGATGGCGGAGAACGGGCAGGTAGTGGTGCGGCCGATGATGTACCTGGCGCTGTCCTATGATCACCGCATCATTGACGGCAAGGAGGCGGTCAGCTTCCTGGTCGCCATCAAGGAGATGCTCGAGGACCCGGCGCGGCTGCTGCTGGAGGTTTGAGCAGTGACCGACGCTGCCGGATCGGCGCGACCGGTCGCGGCCTGAACCCTGGCGATATTAGGCGCACGAGGAATCCGCATGGCAAAGAACTACGACGTAATCGTTATTGGTGCCGGTCCGGCCGGCTATGTGGCAGCCATTCGCTGTGCCCAACTCGGACTTAGTACTGCGGTGATCGAGGGCTATGTGCACAAGGACGGCAAGCCGGCGCTGGGCGGTACCTGTCTGAACGTGGGCTGTATTCCGTCCAAAGCGCTGCTGGACTCCTCGGAGCAGTACCACAAGGTGCGCCATCAGCTGGACGGTCACGGCATCACGGCCAGCGACGTCAAGCTGGACGTCGAGAAGATGATCGCGCGCAAGGACAAGGTGGTCAGCGATCTCACCGGTGGCATCGCACAGTTGTTCAAGGCCAACAAGATCACCTGGCTGCAGGGCCACGGCAAGCTGCTCGACAACAAGCAGGTGGAAGTGCAGTCCACTGATGATGACAAGACCACGGTTTATGCTGCCGAGAACGTCATCATTGCGGCCGGATCGAAGCCGATCGAGATCGATGCCGCGCCCCTCGACGGCGACCGCATCGTCGATTCCACCGGCGCCCTCGAATTCACCGAGGTGCCGAAGCGGCTGGGCGTGATCGGATCCGGGGTGATCGGCCTGGAGATGGGCAGTGTCTGGAGTCGTCTCGGTTCCAAGGTGGTGGTGCTCGAGGCGATGGATCAGTTCCTGCCGGCGGTGGATAACCGTGTTGCCAAGGTGGCACTCAAGGAATTCCAGAACCAGGGCCTCGATATCCGCTTCGGCGCGCGGGTCACCAACGTCAAGGCCGGCAAGAACCTGTCCGTGCATTATGAGGACAAGGACGGCAAGCAGTCGTTACAGGTGGACAAGCTGATCGTCTCGGTCGGCCGGCGTCCGAATACCACGAACCTCGCCGCGGCGGATGCCAATCTGCTGCTCGACGAGCGCGGATTCATCAACGTCGATGATCAGTGCCGGACCAATCTGCCGGGTGTCTACGCCGTTGGTGACGTGGTGCGCGGACCGATGCTGGCGCACAAGGGTTCCGAGGAAGGCATGATGGTCGCGGAACTGATTGCCGGGCACAGCGGCCACGTCAATTACGACACCATCCCCTGGGTCATTTATACGCATCCTGAAATCGCCTGGGTTGGCCGGACCGAACAGTCCCTCAAGTCCGCCGGCATCCCGTTTGCCAGTGGCACTTTCAACTTTGCCGCGACCGGCCGGGCGCGGGCGATGGAAGAAACCGTCGGCATGGTCAAGATCATCGCCCATGCCGAGACCGACCGGATCCTCGGCGTGCACATCGTTGGCCCGCAGGCCTCGGAAATCATTGCCGAGGCGGTGGTCGCGATGGAATTCCATGCCAGCAGCGAAGATCTGGCACGGATCATTCATGCGCATCCGACCTTGTCCGAGGCGGTTCACGAAGCCGCACTGTCGGTCAGTCGGCGAGCGATTCACAAGGCCAATTGAGCGCTTCCGACTGTCGCATGTGAGCCGGAGGGGCGCGCGCCGGGATGGCGCGGGGCGCCGTCGTTGCCCGCGTGTTGGCGAACGACCCTCTGCTAATGTTAATAGTCCGCTCTCGAGAAGCCTTGGTTTACCTAATTCTCGAGAGCTGCAGATGCTTTCCAAGTGACTGTTATAAAAGGTTTTTGGGAAACGCTTTCGGCGTGGGCTACACTCCTTGTACTTTTCGCCTGGAGGGTGAGCCATGAGTTCTTTCAAGGCTTTGCGCTGTCATGCGGCTGACAAGGGCGTCGATGCCCGGGTCGTCGACATGTCCGTGGATGATTTGAGTGAAGGCAGTGTCCTGATTCGCGGTGCCTGGTCCGGCATCAACTTCAAGGACGCCCTGGCGGTGACCGGCAAGGGCAAGATCATGCGGTCGATGCCGCTCAATGCCGGTATCGACATTGCCGGTACCGTGGAGACCTCCGAAGACCCGCGCTTCCGGCCCGGCGAAGAGGTGCTGGTCACCGGCTGCGGTCTCGGCGAAACGCGCGATGGCGGATTCGCCGGATTCACGCGGGTTCCCGCCGACATGGTGGTGCCCTTGCCGGAGGGCCTCGACCTGCGGCAGGCCATGGCCATCGGCACGGCCGGTTTCACCGCGGCGATGGCGCTCGTGCGCATGGAGCAGAACGGCCAGCATCCCGACCTCGGCCCGATCCTGGTCAACGGCGCCAGCGGCGGCGTCGGCAGCTTCGCCATTCGTCTGTTCAGCCGGGCCGGCTACCAGGTTACCGCTCTCACCGGCAAGGCCGATGCCGCCGATTATCTGAAGGGACTGGGCGCCAGCGAGATCCTCGACACCGCCGGGCTCGATCTCGGCAAGCGACCGATGGAAAAGGCCCTCTGGGGCGGCGCCGTGGACAGCCTCGGTGGTGAACAGCTCACCTGGCTGACCCGGACCACTCAGCCCTGGGGCAATATCGGCGCCATCGGTCTGGCCGCCGGCATCGAACTCAACACCACGGTTCTGCCTTTCATCCTGCGCGGCGTGAGCCTGCTGGGCATCAATTCGGTGGAGTGCGCCCGCGACCTGCGTCTCGCGGTCTGGCGCCGGGTCGGTGAATTGCTGGAACCGCAGGACTGTGAAGCGATCATCGCCGGCGAAGTCGGGCTTGACGGTGTTGTCGACACGGCGGAATCGCTGCTGGCCCGGAAGGTCCGCGGCCGGACCCTGGTCAAATTACCGAACTAGACGGAGTCGCGCACATGGGCACAAGCAGTCCCGGATCTCGTTTTCGCCGTGCTCTTGCAGAAGAAAAGCCGCTGCAGATCGCCGGCACCATCAACGCCTACACTGCGTTGCTCGCCGGACGGGCCGGGTTCCGGGCGCTGTACCTGTCCGGTGCCGGCGTTGCCAACGCTTCCTACGGTCTGCCGGACCTGGGTATTACCCAGTTGGCGGATGTGGTGGAGGACGCGTCGCGAATCACGGCCGTCACGGACGTGCCGCTGCTGGTGGACGTGGACACCGGCTGGGGCAGTGCCTTCAATATTTCACGCACCATGCGTGACATGGAGCGGGCCGGTGTCGCCGCGGTGCATCTTGAGGACCAGGTGGCGGCCAAGCGCTGCGGGCATCGGCCGAACAAGGCGCTGGTCAGCACCGGCGAGATGTGTGACCGGATCAAGGCCGCCGTGGATGCGCGCCAAGATCCCGATTTCGTGTTCATGGCGCGTACCGATTCACATGCGTCCGAAGGCATGCAGGCGGCTCTGGACCGGTCGCACGCCTATGTCGAGGCCGGTGCCGACATGATCTTCGCCGAGGCCCTGCATACACTGGACGAGTTCCGCACCTTCACCTCGCAGGTGCCGGTCCCGGTGCTGGCTAACATCACCGAGTTCGGACAGACGCCGATGTTTACCGTCGACGAGTTGCGTGATGCCGGTGCGGCGATGGCGCTGTATCCGCTTTCGGCTTTCCGCGCCATGAGTCGCGCCGCCGAAAACGTTTACGGGGCGATCCGTAGCCGCGGTACCCAGGCCGATGTGCTCGAGGCCATGCAGACGCGCGCCGAGCTCTACGACGTGCTGGATTACCACGCCTACGAGAACAAGCTGGATGCCCTGTTTCAGGGCAATGACGATCAGGGCTGACAAGTAATTCCGGCAGGACGCGCCGGAGTCTGAATCACGGAGAAGGAACGAACATGAGCAAGAGCAAATCCGAATCCAGTGCCGGTCTTCGCGGACAGAGTGCCGGCGAGACCGCGCTCTGTACGGTGGGCAAGGAGGGTTCCGGCCTTACCTACCGCGGCTATGACGTGCGCGACCTGGCGGATAACGTCACTTTCGAGGAGTGTGCCTATCTGCTGTTTCACGGCGAGTTGCCTACCCAGTCGCAACTGGATGCCTACAGGAAACGCCTGCAGGGCATGCGCGATCTCCCCGATGCGCTGAAGACCGTGCTCGAGAACATCCCGGCAGATGCGCACCCGATGGATGTCATGCGCACCGGCTGCTCGATGCTGGGTACGCTCGAGACCGAACAGAATTTCGACCAGCAGCAGGAGGTGGCTGACCGGTTGCTGGCGGTGCTCCCCAGCATCATTGCCTACTGGTACCGCTACTCCCATGACGGCGTCCGTGTCGAACCGGTGACCGATGATGTCTCCATCGGCGGGCATTTCCTGCAGCTGCTGCACGGCAAGCCGGCCAGCCAGTTGCATACCGAGGCCATGAACACCTCGCTGATTCTCTATGCCGAGCACGAATTCAACGCCTCGACGTTCACGGCGCGGGTCTGTGCGTCGACCCTGTCCGACATGCACTCCTGCATCACCGGCGCCATCGGCACGCTGCGTGGACCGCTGCACGGTGGCGCCAACGAGGGCGCGATGGCAATGATCGAACAGTGGAGTGATCCCGATCAGGCCGAGCGGGAACTGATGGGCCTGATCGAACGCAAGGAAAAGGTGATGGGCTTCGGCCACGCCATCTACCGCGAGTCCGACCCCCGCAATGCCGTGATCAAGGCCTGGTCGAAGCGGCTTGCCGAGGAGGCTGGGGATACCACGCTGTTCCCGGTTTCCGAGCGCGTGGAAGAAGTCATGTGGCGGGAGAAGAAGCTGTTCTGCAATGCCGATTTCTTCCACGCCAGCGTCTATTTCTTCATGGGCATTCCGACCAAGCTGTTCACACCGATTTTTGTCATGTCGCGACTCACCGGCTGGGCCGCACACGTGATGGAGCAGCGCGCCAAGAACCGCATCATTCGCCCGAGCGCCGATTACACCGGGCCGGAATTGCGCAAGGTGGTGCCGATCGACAAACGGGGCTGACGAGCTTCGCTCGGACGGACGTTTCCCGCAGTTCCGACCGGCGGCCGCCACCCGCGAGCTACAGGAGCATGGCCATGGTTGAAGCAACGAACAGCCGCTACCGCAAACCGCTGCCGGGCACCGATCTCGACTATTTTGATGTGCGCGCCGCGGTCGAGGACATGCAGCCGGGGGCCTACGATCGTCTGTCCTTTACCGCCCGCGTGCTGGCGGAAAACCTGGTGCGTCGCTGCCCGCCCGACGATCTGGATGACTGCCTGCGGCAGATTGTCGAGGGTCGTCAGGATCGGGATTTCCCCTGGTATCCCGCGCGCGTGGTCTGCCATGACATCCTCGGCCAGACCGCCTTCGTCGATCTCGCGGGCCTGCGCGATGCCATTGCCGAGGAAGGCGGTGATCCCGCCCAGGTGAATCCGGTGGTGCCGACCCAGCTCATCGTCGACCACTCGCTGGCCGTGGAGCATGCGGGTTTCGAGAAAGACGCGTTCGAGAAGAATCGCGCCATCGAAGATCGACGCAATGCCGATCGCTTCCACTTCATCAACTGGACCAGGGAAGCCTTCGACAACGTCGACGTGATCCCGCCAGGCAACGGCATCATGCACCAGATCAACCTGGAAAAGATGTGCACCGTGGTGGAGTCCCGCGACGGTGTCGCGTTCCCGGACACGCTGGTGGGTACCGACAGCCATACCCCGCATGTGGATGCGCTGGGCGTACTCGCCATCGGCGTCGGCGGCCTCGAGGCCGAGAGCGTGATGCTGGGGCGGCCGTCGTATCTGCGCCTGCCGGATATCATTGGTGTCGAACTGAGCGGCAAACCTCAGCCCGGTATCACCTGCACCGATATCGTGCTGGCCCTGACCGAGTTCCTGCGCCGGGAGCGGGTGGTTTCGGCCTATCTGGAGTTCTTCGGCGAGGGTGCCGCCGCGCTGTCGGTGGGCGACCGGGCCACGATCTCGAACATGACGCCGGAGTTCGGTGCCACCGCCGCCATGTTCCAGATTGACGATCAGACGCTGGACTATCTGCGCCTGACCGGCCGCGAGCCGGAACAGGTGCAACTGGTGGAAAACTACGCGAAGACCACCGGCCTTTGGGCGGACGATCTGACGCGCGTCGAGTACCAGCGGGTGCTGCGTTTCGATCTGTCGACGGTGGTCCGCAACATGGCCGGCCCCAGCAATCCCCACAAGCGCGTGGCTACCAGCGACCTGGCCAGTGCCGGAATCGCCGGCATCGTCGAGGAGCGTGACGACGGCCTGATGCCGGATGGCGCGGTCATCATTGCCGCGATCACCTCCTGCACCAACACCAGCAATCCGCGCAACGTGATCGCTGCGGCCCTGCTGGCGCAGAAGGCCAATGCGCTGGGTATGCAGCGCAAGCCCTGGGTCAAGACCTCGCTGGCGCCCGGCTCCATGGCCGTGAAGCTGTATCTGGAAGAGTCCGGCCTGCTGCCGGAACTGGAGGCGCTGGGCTTCGGCATCGTCGCTTTCGCCTGCACCACCTGCAACGGCATGAGCGGCGCGCTGGATCCGGCGATTCAGCAGGAAATCATCGACCGCGATCTCTATTCGGTGGCGGTGCTCTCCGGCAACCGCAATTTCGACGGCCGCATCCACCCCTATGCCAAACAGGCCTTCCTGGCCTCGCCGGCCCTGGTGGTGGCCTATGCCATCGCCGGCACCGTGCGTTTCGACATCGAGAAGGATGCCCTGGGGCTGGATGCCGAGGGCCGTCCGGTGACGCTGAAGGATCTCTGGCCCAGCGACGAGGAAATCGACGCCGTGGTCTCCGAGCACGTTAAGCCGGACCACTTCCGTCAGGTCTACACGCCGATGTTCCGGCCGCATCCGAAGAGCGAACGTCGGGCGAATCCGCTGTACGACTGGCGTCCGCAGAGCACCTACATCCGCCGTCCGCCCTACTGGGAGGGCGCACTGGCCACGGCGCCGAGCCTGACCGGCATGCGCCCGCTGGCCGTGCTGGGTGACAACATCACCACCGATCACCTGTCGCCCAGCAACGCGATCATGCGTGACAGCGCCGCCGGCGAATACCTGGCGAAGATGGGCCTGCCGGAAGAGGACTTCAATTCCTACGCCACTCACCGCGGCGATCATCTGACCGCACAGCGCGCCACGCTGGCCAATCCCAAGCTGATCAACGAGATGGCGGTGGCGGACGGTCAGGTGAAGCAGGGGTCGCTGACCCGGCTGGAGCCTGACGGCACCGTGGTGCGCCTGTGGGACGCCATCGAGACCTACATGGCACGGAAACAGCCGCTGATCATCATCGCCGGCGCCGACTACGGTCAGGGCTCGTCCCGGGACTGGGCGGCCAAGGGCGTGCGCCTGGCCGGTGTCGAGGCCATCGTCGCGGAAGGCTTCGAGCGCATTCACCGCACCAATCTGGTGGGCATGGGCGTGCTGCCCCTGCAGTTCGAGGCCGGCACCACCCGCAAGACCCTGGGCATCGACGGCAGCGAGACCTTCGACGTCGCCGGAGAACCGGCGCCGGGCGCCAGGCTGAGTCTGCAGATACATCGCACCGATGGCGGCACCGACAGCGTGCCGGTGATCTGCCGCCTGGACACCGCCGAGGACGTCGGCATCTACGAGGCCGGTGGTGTCCTTCAGCGCTTCGCCAGGGATTTCCTGGAGGCGACGGAGTCCGACGCGCAGGGACAGCGCGCCTGATGGCGGCGGCACCGCAGATCCGTATCCCGGCCACTTACATGCGCGGTGGCACCAGCAAGGGCGTGTTCTTTCATTTGCCCGATTTGCCGACGTCTGCCCAGCAGCCCGGCCCTGCCCGGGATGCCCTGCTGCTGCGGGTGATCGGCAGTCCCGACCCCTACGGCAAGCAGACCGACGGCATGGGCGGGGCCACGTCCAGCACCAGCAAGACCGTGATCCTGTCGAAGAGCGACAGTCCGGATCACGACGTCGACTACCTGTTCGGTCAGGTGTCCATCGACAAGCCGGTGGTGGACTGGAGTGGCAACTGCGGCAATCTGTCGGCGGCAGTGGGGCCGTTCGCCATCGCCAACGGCCTGGTGGATCCTGCCCGCCTGCCCGACAAGGGGCTCGCCGAAGTCCGCATCTGGCAGGCCAATATCGGCAAGACCATCATCGCCCGCGTGCCCATGACCGATGGCGCCGTGCAGGAAACCGGCGATTTCGAACTGGACGGGGTCACCTTTCCCGCGGCCGAGGTGGAGGTCGCGTTCCTCGACCCGGCCGACGGTGATGGCGCGTTGTTCCCCACCGGCAATCCCGTCGATCAGCTGGAGGTGCCCGGTATCGGCACGCTCCAGGCGACCATGATCAACGCCGGCATCCCCACGGTCTTTGTCGATGCCGCCGCCATCGGCTATACCGGCACCGAACTGCAGGACGCCGTCAACAGCGACCCCGCCGCGCTCCAGCGACTGGAGACCATTCGCGCCCACGGCGCGGTCCGCATGGGACTGATCGACCAGCCCGAGCAGGCCGCCCAGCGCGGCCATACTCCCAAGGTGGCCTTCGTCGCCCCGCCGGCCGACTACAGCGCGTCCAGCGGCAAGCGGATTGGCGCAAGCGATATCGATCTGCTGGTCCGCGCCGTGTCCATGGGCAAGTTGCATCACGCGATGATGGGCACCGCGGCGGTGGCCATTGCCACCGCCGCCGCCATCCCCGGCACTGTCGTCAACCGTGCCGCCGGCGGTGGCGACCGCCAGTCGGTCCACTTCGGCCATCCCTCCGGCACGCTGCGGGTCGGCGCCGAGGCACGTCAGGTCAATGGCGACTGGCAGGTGGAGGCCGCCATCATGAGCCGCAGCGCTCGCATCCTGATGGAAGGCTGGGTGCGGGTGCCCGGAGACTGCTTCTAGCATTTTTCGAAACCTGATGCTCTTGCAGGGTCAACGTCCTGCTTTCTATGTCTCTGCCTACACTGACAGAACAGTCCGGTGCTGCAGAGGAAACGGATGATGGCGAAGAAAGCGCTCAAAGCCCGCAAGTTGCCAAAGCCCGACCCGGAACTGGTGGCCATCGCCGACTATGTCTGCCGTCCGCAAGCAGGCGGCAAACTCGCGTTTGAAACCGCCCGTTACATGCTGATGGACAGTCTTGCCTGCGCCATGCTGGCCTTGCAGTACCCGGCCTGTACCAAGCTGCTGGGGCCGGTGGTGCCCGGTGCGGAGATGCGCGACGGGACGCCGGTGCCGGGCACCAGCTACCGGCTGGATCCGGTGCAGGCGGCGTTCAATATTGGCACGACGATCCGCTGGCTGGATTTCAATGACACCTGGCTGGCGGCGGAGTGGGGGCATCCGTCGGACAATCTGGCCGGGGTGCTGGCGGCGGCGGACTACCTGAGCCGGCGCAATCAGGCTCGGGGCCAGGCACCGCTGACCATGCACGACGTGCTCGCGGCCGCGATCCAGTGCCATGAAATCCAGGGCGTTCTGGCGCTGGAGAACAGTTTCAACCGCGTCGGCCTGGATCACGTCATGCTCTGCCGGATCGCGACCGCGGCCGTCACGACCCGGTTGCTGGGGGGCGGCAAGGACGATGTCATCAATGCCGTCTCCCAGGCCTGGGTCGACGGTTGCAGCCTGCGCACCTACCGCCATTTCCCGAACACCGGCTCGCGCAAGAGCTGGGCCGCCGGTGATGCCTCGGCGCGGGGGCTGCGTCTTGCATTGCTTACGCTGACCGGCGAGATGGGCTATCCGACAGCGCTGTCGGCCAAGGGCTGGGGGTTTCAGGACGTTCTGTTCGGCGGTCGTCCGGTGACGCGCGATCAGGCATACGGCAGTTACGTCATGGAAAACGTCCTGTTCAAGATCGCCTATCCGGCCGAGTTTCATGCCCAGACCGCCGTGGAAGCGGCCATGGCGCTGCATGAACAGGTGCGTGACCGGCTCGATGCCGTCAAGGAGGTGCGCATCGAGACCCAGGAGGCCGCCGTCCGCATCATCGACAAGAGCGGACCGCTGCACAATCCCGCGGACCGCGACCACTGCATCCAGTACATGGTGGCGGTACCGCTGATTTTCGGTCGTCTCACCGCCGACGATTACGAGGATGAAATCGCCGCTGATCCGCGCATCGACGCGATTCGCGAGCGCATGACCGTGACCGAGAATCGGCAGTTCTCGAAGGACTACCTGGACCCGGACAAGCGCGCCATCGGCAATTCGGTACAGGTGGTCTTCGAGGACGGCAGCGAGACCGATCGAATTGCCGTGGAGTACCCGATCGGCCACCGTCGTCGCCGCAAGGAGGGCATCCCCCTGCTACTGGAGAAATTCGACCGCGCTCTGGCCACCCGTTTTGCGCCGCGCCAGGCGGACGCAATCCGCACGGCCTGCGCAAAGCAGAAAGCCCTGGAGAAGATGGCGGCGAACGACTTCATGGATCTCTGGATCCTGTAGCGGTCCCGTTGACCTTCCGCTGCGGGGAAAGCCGCACCATAAGGAACGCGAAGGGGACGGACAGCGACCGCAGAGCGGCGATGTCCGGGCTCCGGGTCTCTTCGTATGGTGGGCGATGCTTTCGTGGCCTTTCTGGTCGTGCTGTTCTCCGGTTTCGTGTTCGCGTCCGGCGTCGTGGATTGCTCCATTCCGGCACTGTCGCCGGCGAACCCTTGGTCCGCAGATCGGTCTTTCCCAGTAGCAGGTGTAGACCCGTCGCGCCGTTTCCGGGCGCTGCGGATGCAAGACCTTTCATTAGATTCATGATGCTCATTCGGAGGCGCATCAATGCCTGAGAATCGGTTTCCTGTTTTCCATCGTTTCCTGGCTCCCGTTGCCATGCTGCTGGTAATGGCCGTTACCGTGTCGGTGGCGCAGGCCGACGGCCGGGAGCACCTGCTCGAGGACGAACGCAACACGGTCGAGGTTTTCGAGCGCTTCGGCCCTTCGGTGGTTGCCGTCAGCGTCACGGTGCGCGGCGAACGCGTGGACCCGTTCGAGGGGGTCCCTGAGGACCTGGTCCCGCCCCAGTTCCGCGAATTCTTCCGCGGCATGCCCCAGCCACGGCAGCAGCAGCCACGCCAGGGCGCGGGCAGCGGATTCGTGATCGATGATGAAGGCCACATCGTGACCAACTACCACGTGATCCGTGGTGCTCTGGAGGATGGCGGGGTGAGCCTGCGGTCCGGGGCGGAAGTCACTGTGATCTTCCCCGGAGGCGATCCGATTGATGCCGAGGTGGTGGGGGCCAATGCCCTTTACGACCTGGCCTTGCTCCGGCCGGTGGATTCCGGTGTGCTGCCGGACGATGCCCGGCCGCTGACTCTGGCGGACTCGGACCAGGTTCTGGTGGGGCAGAAGAGCATCGCCATCGGCAACCCGTTCGGCCTCCAGTCCACAGTGACCTCGGGCATTGTCTCCGCTATCGGCCGTGACCTGCCCGGCGTCGGCCAGGTGGAAATCCCCATGATCCAGACCGATGCTGCGATCAACCCGGGCAACAGCGGCGGTCCGCTGCTGAATTCCCGTGGCGAGGTCATCGGCGTGAATACCGCCATTGTGCCCGGTGGTGGACTGGGCGGTCGGCCAGGCTTCATCGGAGTGGGTTTCGCTGTCCCCTCGAATCTGCTGGGCACCAGTCTCGACGAGATGCGCGACGGTGGCCTGACCGACGTCAGTTCACGCGCCCGGCTGGGTATCCAGGTCATCGGGCTTCAGGGCTATCCGGACGGCCTGCGTCGGACCCTGGGGCTGCCCTCTAGCGGCGTCATGGTGGTTGCCGTGGAAGAAGGCGGTCCGGCCGAGGAGGCCGGTCTGCGTGGTGCCGAGTTCCGGGCCCAGGCCGGTGAACTGACACTGCCCGCCGGTGGCGACGTCATCCTCTCGGTGGACGGTGAGGAGGTCAGCGATGCCAGCGGCCTGCAGCGGCTGGTGTTCGCCCGCGAGGCCGGTGCAACCGTGACCCTGCAGGTCTGGCGCGAAGGTGAAACCCGTGAGGTCGACGTGGAACTGCGCGAGGTTCCGCGGCCGGAGGGGCGGCCCGGGCGCTGAAGCCCCTGGCCGCATCCGGCATTTCAAGGCCCCGCCCCGGCGGGGCCTTGTCGTGTTCGTGCCCCGGGTCGATAGACGGACGGCCCACTGGCAGGGGGAACGCCCCGCTTCCGGATCGTCGCAACCGGAAAGATGATAACTTTGTCATCATCCTGTCACGAATCCTCGAGGTCGACGCTTGAACAGCGAACAGGGGTTTTTCAGTGAGCTGCTGGACGCCCTGCGTCGCAGCCTGACCGATACCTTCGGCGTTTTCGACACCGGCGAGACCGATCTGGCCACGTTGCTGGCGACGTCCATCAGTCAGATCATCGTCGCGGCGATCCTGATCTCCATCTTCCTGCTGGCTTATCTCGGCATCCGTCGTGCCATGCATCTGGCGCTGGTGCGACTCGGACTGTCCGAAGACGTCTTCAACCCGGTCTTTATCGGTCTTCGCTACGTGTTCTTCCTGTTGACGGCGCTGGCGATCATGGCGCAGCTCGGGGTCAGCCCGGATCTGCTCAAGGCGGTGGCCCGCGCGGCCATGATTGCCCTGATGTTCTACGTGGCCTGGGCTGTCGTGACCAAGGTGCTGATCACGATGCTGCAACGCTACCGGCTCGATCCCTCGATCGAGCAGCTGATGCGCAACGTGGTGTCGGTCATGATCGTCGCTTTCGGCGTGGTCACGGTACTGGCCCAGTTCGGCTTCGACATTCTCTCGGTGGTCGCCGGTCTGGGCATTGTCGGTCTGGCTGTGGGCTTTGCCGCCCAGTCCACCCTGTCCAATTTCATCGCCGGCATCACCATTCTGCTGGAGCGGCCGTTTCGCATCGGCGACTGGGTGCGGATTCATGACCAGGACGGCAAGGTCATGAAGATCGCCCTGCGTACCACCTGGCTGCGGACGCGGGATAACGTGTTCACGATGATCCCCAACGAGAGTGTGGCCTCGTCGGATATCATCAATTACAGCACGGAAGGCCCGATACGCGTTCGGATGCGTCTGGGAATTGCGTACAAGGAATCCGTTGCCGCCGCGCGCGAGGTCATACTGCCGATTCTCGCGGCCCATGAAGACGTGCTGGATCTTCCGGACATGGCCCCATCGCTGACCGTTGCCGGTCTGGGCGATTCCTCGGTGGATCTGAGCGTTTCCTACTGGATCCAGCCGGACATATTTGACCGGCAGCCACGCATCAACGCCCAGTTGCTGGAGCGGACCAAGGAGGGACTGGAGGCGGCGGGTATCGAGATCCCCTTCCCGCATCTGCAGTTGTTCATCGATGAAGCCAAGGGCCTGACTCCGCTGCTGGAGACGTTTCAGCGGATCGCCGGCAACAAGCCGTCGGTTTCGCGGGACGGCTGAGTTCGGCCCGGAACGGGAGGTCTTTCCCGCAATGATTGCAAGCAGCAAGGAACGGCCAAGGTCCGGGGATCCCGCGCCTGAGGCGGCCGAGCGGATTCATGTCGCGATCGTGGACAGTGCGATCGGCCGGGTTCTGGTCGCCAGCAGCGAGCAGGGCATCTGCGCCATGCTGCCCGGTGACGACGACGCGGCCCTGCGGCAGGCACTGGAACGGCGTTTTCCGCAGGCCGTTTTGCTGGAGTCGGAGCGGCCCCCGGAAGAGTGGCTGAGCCAGGTTGCAGCGTTTCTGGATGATCCGCGCCGCGGGTTGACGCTGCCGCTGGACCTGCGCGGGACACCGTTTCAACAGCGGGTCTGGGAGGCATTGCGCCGGATTCCGGCTGGCGACACGGCGAGTTACACCGATATCGCCTGTCGCATCGGTTCGCCGCGCGCGGTGCGCGCGGTGGCCCGTGCCTGTGCGACCAACCCGCTGGCGGTGGTTGTGCCCTGTCATCGGGTTCTGCGACGGGACGGCGGCATTTCCGGCTATCGCTGGGGCGTGGAACGCAAGCGCCTGTTGCTCGAGCGCGAGGCCCGGCTCAGCCGTTAACCGGGGCGGACCAGCGAGGGGTGTGGCTCTACCCGGTTGCGGCCCTTGCGCTTGGCGGTATAGGTGGCCTGGTCGGCCTGCTGGACCAGGCCGTCGAGAGTGACAGGGCCGTCCCCCGGGGCCGTGCAGGCGACACCGATACTCACCGTGATGGGGATCGCCGACGTCTCGCTGTCGCGATCGGAGAACGGTCGCTCGGCAATGTGGCGGCGGATCCTTTCGGCGGCCGCCAGCGTTGTTGCGTGATCGGCGCCGGGCAGCAGAACCACGAATTCCTCACCGCCGAAGCGAGCCGTCAGGTCCTCGAGGCGTGTGCACTGTTCAATGCGCGTGGCGATCGCGCGCAGTACCTGATCGCCGAGGCCATGGCCGTGCCGGTCGTTGATCGGCTTGAAGTGATCCACGTCGATGAACAGTGCGCCGATCGGCTTGCCGCCGCGCCGCGCCTGCTCCAGCAGTTCATTGCCCAAACGTTTGAGGTGGCGTCGGTTCGAGATGCCGGTCAGCGGATCGGTTTCGGCATCCCGTTGCAGACTGTTGCGTTCCCGGTCGGCCTGAAAAACCAGATACTCGATCAGCGTCAGGATCAGCACGATCGGGCCGTAGACCATCCAGACGTAGGCGTTGTAGATGCCGAGATCCAGATGTTGAGCGAAGCCCATCGCGACCAGCAGATTCGGCAGCAGGGCGATGAAGCCCATGAGGACGACGTTGAAGCGCAGGCTCTGAGCCTGTGCCATGAACGGCACGAAGATGAAGAAATACAGGAATGCACCGATGCCGTAACTGGCCCCTCCGTCCAGTTGACGCAGGATTTCGATAAAGGTGATCTGGACGAAAGCGGGCACCAGGAACAGGCCCAGGCGTGTCACCCGACCTACCGGGTTGCGGCGCATGACCAGTGCCAGCAACAGCACCGAGAGTGCCTCGGTCAGGCGGATCCATACCACGCCGCCGGCATTGCCGGGATCGATGGCGTGATCCCAGACAACGTTGCTAAGCACGAACAGACCGGCAATGAACGTGGCGAGGACCGAAAACGGACCGAGATAGTCACCTTTCGCGGCGAGGTAGCCCGGTGTATGGATGGCCCGCAGCCAGTCTGCCAATCCCCTGGCGCGCCCCGCCCACTGGGCTGCCGTCATCATCGCGGTCGTCTCGACGCGTGAGTCCGATCAGGACGCCGGTCAGCCACGATTTCGCCTTCGTCGATGTTTGTCATGCTTCAGGGGTTGCTGAACACGCGTCCCGCCAGCACCACGGTCTGCAGGACGCGCAGGTGGCGAATATCCGCGGACGGATCCTCCGGCAGGATGACGAAATCCGCCCAGTTGCCGGGCTCCAGGCTGCCGAGTTCGTCGCCGATGCCCATGCAGTCGGCGGCCACCCGGGTGGCGGACTCCAGGATGTCTGCCGGTGACATCCCGGCGTTCTGCATCATCGCCATTTCCAGATGTTCGAAGTAGCCCTGAAAACGGGCCGGAGGGCCGCTGTCGGTGCCCATTGCGATACGCACCCCCGCCTCATGCAGAATCATCATGTTGTCCAGCGCCAGAGGCAGGGCTTCCCGGTAATAGTCGGCCGCCTCCCCTGTATAGCGCTGCTGCACCTCGGGCTCCTGCAGTTGTTCCAGCACGGTCGGGTCGGCATGCCGCTTGAAGAAGGGATCGTCGAAGAAATCTGGACGATCGGCATAGACATAGGTGGAGACCTCGCGGGTCAGGGTCGGCGTGATGCAGACGTCACGGTCCAGCATCAGATCGATCAGTTCCTGATCCACAGGCGCATCACGGACACTGTGGGCGATCAGGTCCGTGCCTTCCTCCAGCAGGCCCTTGGCGTGGTCCAGCGTGACCATATGAGTGGCCACGTCCTCGTCGTGGACATGGGCTTCCTCGATGAAGGCGCCATAGGCTTCACGGGGCATGGCTTCGGTCTGACCCAGTTGATCGTCGACGCGGATCTTGAGCCAGTCGGGATCCATTGCCCGCAATCGGTCCACGGCCTCGCGGGCCTCATCCGCGGTTGCCGGATTCGGCACTTCGCCGGCGACAAACAAGCGGGCCATGTCCGGTGCGGCCGGGTCCATCGTGTCGCGCACGTCGAAGGCTTCCGCCGGTTCGTCGCCGAGGCTGACCACAGTGGTGATGCCATAGGCGGCATAGAGCCGGAGTTGATCAATGACATTGTCGCGGCTATGGATCTCCGCTCCGGTCTCCAGACCGCGGGCCATGCCGACATGGCCGTGGGCATTGATCAGTCCGGGGATGATGAACTCACCGTCCACAACGTGGATGGTGGTCCCGTCCGGCACGCTGCGCTCGCTGCGCGCGAACACATCGGCGACGCGACCGTCCTGTACCAGCAACACGGCATCCTCGAGATACCCCTGTTCCTTGCCCAGCCAGATGTCGGCGCCAACCCAGGCCTGGGTTCCCGCGAGCGCTCCGGGACCGACAACCAGCAGGAGGCCGGCGATGGCGGCCCTGAATGTTCCTGCGAGACGTTGGCGTGCCATGGCATGTGTCTCCCGAAAAACCACGAGA
>PXAT01000042.1 GCA_003565775.1 Ectothiorhodospiraceae bacterium
CCGCGGGTGCGCGGGCGCGTGACCGTGGTCTCGCGCCGACCGATGGCAGAGGATGAGCTGTACCGGGTGTTTCTATCGATCCTGCAGGTGCATGGTTTCGCCACGGTACCCACCGGCGAAGTGACCAAGATCGTCCCCGACACCACCGCCAAGCAGCTGGGCGACACCCGCACCGATGCGGCGGTCCCGGACGACATGGTGACCACGGTGATAACCGTGGAAAACGTTCCCGTGGCCCAGCTTGTGCCGATTCTGCGACCGCTGCTGCCCCAGAATGCCCACTTGTCCGCCTACCCACCGACCAACGTGCTGATCGTGTCCGACCGCGCCAGCAACATTGACCGCATCAACAGGCTGGTCCAGCAGGTAGACCGCGCCGGCGACGATGAAGTGGACATGGTGCGTCTGGAAAACGCCTCGGCCGCCGAAATCGCCAGCATCCTGACGGGCCTGCAGCGTGCCGACGAGGAAACCATCCCGGCCAACCAGGTGCGCTTCAGCGTCGACGAACGGACCAACAGTCTGCTGATTTCCGGCGCGGCGCAGCAACGGGTGCGGATGCGGGCCCTCATCGCACAACTCGACGAACCGATCGATGCCGACGGCGACACCCAGGTGATCTACCTGCGCTATGCCCGGGCCACGGACATGGTGGACACGCTAACCGGCATCAGCGAAAACCTGAGCGAGGGCAACGGCGATGCCGAGGGCGGCAGTCAGCGCAGCGTCAGTATCTTTGCCGACGAATCGACCAACGCGCTGGTCGTCAGCGCGCCGCCCGGGATTCTGCAGTCGCTGCGCTCGATCATCCGGCAACTGGACATCCGGCGCGCGCAGGTGCTGGTGGAGGCCGCGATCGCCGAAATCACCACCGCCAGGGATTCGGAACGCGGTGTGCAGTGGTTTGTCGACGGCAGTGACGGTTCCGGGGTGGCGGGCATAACGAATTTCCCCGGTGTCGGCACCGGGATCGGCTCGTTGCTGACCCTCGACACCGCCCAGCCCCAGGTCGGTGCCGGCGCCAGCGTGGTGGTCGGCGACCTGGACAGCCGGGTGCGCTTCGGCGCATTCATCCGCGCGCTGGCCGAAGACCGCGACACCAACATCCTCTCAACGCCCTCGCTGGTCACACTGGACAATCAGGAGGCGGAAATCCGGGTCGCCGAAAACCGGCCGTTCGTGACCGGCCAGTTCAGTCAGGAAGGCCGTAACGTCGCCAACCCCTTCCAGACCATCAACCGCGAGGACGTCGGCATCATTCTCAAGATCAAGCCGCAGATCAACGAGGGCGATGCGATCCTGCTGGACATCGAGCAGGAAGCCTCGAATGTTGCCGGCGACGGCGGTGAAGTCGGTCTGATCACCACCAACCGCCGCTCCATTCGCACCAGCGTGCTGGTGGACGACGGTCAGGTCATCGCCCTGGGGGGACTGATGGACGACGATCTGCAGGAACGCGAACAGCGCGTCCCCGGGCTCGGCTCGATCCCCCTGCTCGGCGAGCTGTTCCGTTACCGCTCGTCCAGCCTGACCAAACGTAATCTGATGCTCTTCATGCAGCCGACCATCGTCCGTGATCGCGCTGTCTCCGACGACATCACCAGCCGCAAGTACAATTTCATGCGCGCCCGGCAGCTGGAACACCAGCAGCGGGGCATCAGCGGCATCCCGGAGGGCCGTGCACCGGCGCTACCGCCAATGGATCGGGCCGACCTGCCGCCGCCGTTCGCAGAACTCGAGAGCCGGGCCAACTGACATGGCGTCGAAACCGTCAACGCTGACCGCCGGCATCGGCAACGACGAGCCGGAGCGGGCCAGGCTGGAACCCACCGCGCAGTCGCCGCTGCCCAGACCGTCGTTCGCCTTTGCCCGTCGCCATGGCGTGGTCGTCTCCGGTCTGCACGGAGATCTGGTGGAGGTCTGTTACCGCCCCGGTGTCAGCCAGCGCAGCCTCAGCGAACTGCGCCGGTTGCTGCGTCGCCCGATCCGACTGCAGCGGCTCGAACCGTCGGACTTCGAACGCCTGCTGCAGCGCAGCTATGAACGCGGCAGCGGCGAAGCAGCGCAGATGGCGGAAGACATCGGCGAGGACCTGGACCTGTCGAGCATCGCCGACAACCTGCCGGAGCCCGAGGATCTGCTGGAGAGCGAGGACGATGCGCCGATCATCCGGCTGATCAACGCCATGCTCACCGAGGCGATCAAGGAAGACGCGTCCGACATTCACATCGAGCCCTTCGAAAACCGTTTGCTGGTGCGGTTCCGGGTCGACGGCGTGCTGCGCCTGGTACTGGAGCCGCCACGCGTGATGGCGCCGCTGCTGATTTCCCGGGTCAAGGTCATGGCGCGGCTGGATATTGCGGAAAAGCGGCTGCCGCAGGACGGCCGCATCGGTCTGCGTATCGCCGGTCGGGCGGTCGACGTCCGCGTCTCGACGCTGCCCTCGGGCCACGGCGAACGCGTGGTCATGCGACTGCTCGACAAGCAGGCCGGGCGGCTGGATCTCGCGCACCTGGGCATGCCCGAGAAGCTCAGTGACGCGATCAACACTCTGATCCACAAGCCACACGGGATTCTGCTGGTCACCGGCCCCACCGGCTCCGGCAAGACCACCACCCTGTACGGCGCGCTGACGCGGCTGAACGATACCAGCCGAAACATCCTGACGGTCGAGGATCCGATCGAGTATTACCTGGAGGGCGTCGGCCAGACGCAGGTGAACAGCAAGGTGGACATGACCTTCGCCCGCGGCCTGCGAGCGATCCTGCGACAGGATCCGGACGTGGTCATGGTCGGCGAAATCCGTGACCTGGAAACGGCGGAGATCGCGGTCCAGGCGTCATTGACGGGTCACCTGGTGCTGTCCACCCTGCATACCAACACGGCGGTTGGCGCGGTCAGCCGTCTGCGCGACATGGGCGTGGAGCCATTCCTGATGGCCTCGAGCCTCGTCGGCATGATGTCGCAGCGACTGGTCCGCATGCTGTGCCCGCACTGTCGCGTCCCCTACACCGCCAATGATCGCGATTGCGAGGCACTGGGCATCGATGCTGCGCAGCGGCCTACCCTGTTCCGTGCCGGCGGCTGCGGGCACTGCAATGACAGTGGTTATCGCGGTCGCGGCGGTATCTTCGAACTGGTCGTGGTCGACGACCTTCTGCGCGCCATGATTCATGACGGCAAGGCCGAACAGACCATCGAGCGGTACGCCCGGCGACAGACTCCCAGCCTGCGCCAGGACGGCATTCGCCGTGTTCTGGCCGGGGAGACCACACTGGAGGAGGTACTGCGGGTGACGGTCGAAGAGATCGCACCTCTGGACCTGGAATGACGGCACCGGCATGAGCGCATTCGAATACTCGGCCCTTGATCCCGCCGGACGCGAACTGACGGGAACCCTTGAGGGTGACACGGCCCGCCAGGTACGCCAGCAACTGCGCGACAAGGGCTGGACTCCGCTGCGTGTGGACGAACTGGCTCCCCGCGGGACACCGGCCGACAGTCGTCGACCGGGTGGTCTCCGGTTCTCCCGTGGTCGCGCCAGCGCCGGCGAACTGGCCATGCTGACGCGGCAGCTGGCAACGCTGATCGGTTCCGGTCTGCCGCTGGAGGAAGCACTCCGGGCCACCGCCCAGCAATCGGAAAAGGCGCGGATCCGCAACATGCTGACCGCGGTCCGGTCCCGGGTCATGGAAGGGCATTCACTGGCCGAGGGGCTGGCACTTTATCCCGGCGCCTTCCCGGAATTGTATCGCGCGACCGTCGCCGCCGGCGAACAGACCGGACATCTGGATCGCGTCCTGGAGCGACTGGCCGACTACACCGACAGTCGCCAGCAAATGCAGCAGAAAATCCGGTTGGCGCTATTCTACCCGGCCGGCCTGGTGGTGGTGGCAACACTGGTTGTGATTCTGCTGCTGACCTACGTGGTGCCGCAGGTGACCGACGTCTTTCTGACCGTGGGCCAGGACCTGCCGCGCCTGACCCAGGGCCTGATCGCGGTCAGCGATTTCCTGCGCATGCACGGGATCTGGCTGATTCTGGGGCTGGCGCTACTGGTGCTGGCATTCGGCCAGGGCATGCGCCGCGAGGCGTTCCGCTACCGCGTTCACCAGTTGCAACTGCGACTGCCGCTGATCGCGCGCCTGACGCGCGGCATGAACGCGGCGCGCTTCGCCCACACCTTCAGCATCCTTGCCAGCAGCGGCGTGTCGGTACTGGATGCGATGCGGATTTCCGCCGAGGTGATGAGCAACCTGCCCATGCGGCGCGCCGTGCAGGATGCAGCGGCACGGGTCCGGGAAGGCTCCGGCATCGGACGCTCGCTGGAGCGGAGCGGACAATTCCCGCCGATGCTGCTGCATCTGGTCGCCAGCGGCGAAAACAGCGGTCGCCTGGAGCAGATGCTGGACCGCGCGGCGATCAATCAGGAACGCGAAGTCCAGGGCATCATCGCCACCGTTCTGGCCCTGTTCGAACCGTTGCTGATTCTGGTCATGGGGGGGATTGTGCTGGTGATCGTACTGGCCATTCTGCTGCCGATTTTCGAGTTGAATCAGTTGGTGGCATGAGGTGCGAGGTGCGAGATTAAGGCTCGGTACAGCCCGGATGCCTGCCAATGCCCCCTGGCGGTCTTTTTCTGAACACTGACACACGCGAACCGCAACACGAGATTGATACAGGTATCCGAGGTTAACGATGAAGCGACAACTGTTACTCCGCATGACGCGTGCGCGCGGCTCCCAGTCGGGTTTCACCCTCATCGAGATCATGGTGGTGGTGGTGATCCTGGGGATTCTGGTGGCCTTTGCCGTGCCCAACATCATGGACAATCCGGAGCGGGCCCGGATCACCAAGGCGGAACACGACATCCGGGCGCTTGAGAACGCGCTGGAAATGTACCGCATGGACAACTTCCGCTATCCGACCACGGATCAGGGCCTGCGCGCGCTGGTCGAGCGGCCGAGCTCGCCACCGGAACCGCGCAACTGGAAGTCCGGCGGCTACATGCGCAGCCTGCCTACCGACCCGTGGGGCAGCGACTACCAGTACCGGGCACCGGACAACCAGGGCGAGCGCGTGCGCATCTACACCTATGGCGCCGACGGCCGACCGGGTGGCGAGGGCGAGAATGCGGAGATCAGCAACCTCGACCTGGACTGAGCGCAAGGTGCGCGACAACCGCGGCTTCACCCTGATCGAGTTGCTGGTGGTTCTGGTGCTGATCGCGGTGATCACCAGCCTGGCCGTAACTCGCCTGTCGCTGGGTGGCGACCCGGGCCTCGAACGCGAGGCCCGTCGTCTGGCCGCGGTCCTCGACATGGCCATGGACACGGCCATCATCCAGAGCCGTGAACTCGGACTGGTACTGGACGAGGACGGTTATTCCTTCGTCCGCCTGGAGGACGGGGAATGGGAGCCTTACGGCGCCGAGGGCGACCGCATCTTCGGCCCGCACCAGCTCCCCGACACGATACGTCTGAACTGGCAGAGCGAAGACCGGAAAAGCATATCGGGGCCAACCGACAGTGGTGACGCCAACGGGGCGGACGCCCCCGGCATCCTTCTGCTGTCCTCCGGCGAGACTTCGCCCGCGGAACTGGAGCTGCAATGGCGGGACCGGCGGGATGCCCGGCCCTGGATCATCACCCTCGGCAGCCTCGGGCGCCTCCGGGTGCAAGCCCCCGGAGACGAAAGACCATGAGGCGCATGCTCGGATTCACGCTGCTCGAGGTCCTGGTCGCCGTTGCCGTTCTCGGCGTCGCCATGGCTGCAATCATGAAGGCCAGTTCCGAGATGACCGGCAACGCCGTGGAACTGCGGGATCGGACTCTCGCCAGCTGGGTTGCAAGCAATGTCCTGACCGAATTGCGCATCGACCAGGCCTGGGAGACCGGCGACCGGGACGGCGAGACCCGGATGGCCGAGCGCGACTGGTACTGGCAGGCCGAGATCCAGACCACGCCGAACGCCGCCTTGCGACGGGTGGATATCCGCGTATTCAGCGACCCCGAACAGAATCGCTCCGTGGCCCTGCTGTCGGCCCTGCTCGCCGATCCGGAGCGACAGACCATGGATCTGCCACCCCCGGACCCGGGGGCCGACACCGAATGAAGCCGCAAGCCGTAACATGCAGCCGGGGCTTCACGCTGATCGAACTCATGGTCTCGCTGGGGATCTTCGCCGTGGTCTCGGTGATCGCCTACAGCGGTCTGATGCTGCTGATCGACAATCGCATTCTGGTCGAGCGCAATGCCGACCGCCTGGACCAGATCCAGCGCGCCATCAGCATGCTGGATCGCGACCTCCAGCAGGCGGCCCCGCGGGGTATCCGCGACCCCTTCGGCGAACGGCGAGCGGCGCTGCTCAGCGATGACCTGGCGGCCCTCGAATGGACCCGCGCCGGCCGGCCCAACCCGATGGGCGCAACACGCAGCGAGTTGCAACGCCTCGGCTACCGGGTCGAGGACGGCAACCTGGTGCGCATGCAGTGGCGGGTGCTGGACCAGAGCCAGGAACCGCCATTGCGCGAGGAGGCCATTCTCCAACGGGTCGAGGAACTGCGCCTGCGCTTTCTCGGTGAAAATGGCGAGTGGACCGAGGTCTGGCCGCCGGCCGGCATTCCGCCCGAGTTTGCGCCACTGCCGCGTGCTCTGGAAGTCATCCTGGTGCTGGAGGACCTCGGCGAGATCCGCCGCCTGGTGGAACTGCTGCCCGATTCGCAGACGGGGCCGCAATGAGCCGGGCATCGGCCCCGGTCGGACCAGCGCTGCGGCGGGACCGCGGCGTGGCTCTCGTCACCGCACTGCTGGTGGTCGCGATTGCGACGATCATGGCGGTCCAGCTCATGGGACGGCAGCTCTACGACATCCGCCGCACCCAGAATCTGGTGGAGCGCGAACAGGCCCAGGCATACATTCGCGCAGCCGAGGACTGGAGCATGGAATTGCTGGTGGACAACCGGCGTGAAGGCGAAGCTGTGGATCACCTCAATGAACTCTGGGCCCAGGAGCTGGCACCGCCGCCATTCGAAGGCGTTCAGTTACTGATCCGGATCGAGGACATGCAGTCCCGGCTCAATCTCAATGGCCTGGTCGGGTCTGGCGGCGAGCTGGTAGAGGCCGAGGCCCTGCGTCTGTCGCGGCTGTTTCAGGCGCTGGACGTGGATCCGGCAATCGTGTCAGCAGTGGCCGACTGGATCGACCCGGACAGCGAGGTCCGCTTCCCGGATGGCGCCGAAGACGATTACTACAGCCGGCTGGACCCACCGTATCGGACCGCCAACCGGCCGATGGCAAGCGCCACGGAGCTGCGTCTGGTGCGGGATATCGACGACGAGGCCTTCAGCCGCCTGTCCCCGTTTGTCACCGCGCTGCCGGAAGCCAGTACGGTCAACGTCAACACGGCACCACCGGAGGTGCTGCGAAGCATCGCCGACGGACTGAGCGAGAACGATGCCCAGGCGCTGATCGACGCGCGGCCGATCGACGGTCACCCGGATGTCGCCGATTTCATGCAGCATGATGTGCTGGCCGGCCGCGACGTCGCGGAGGGTCTGCTCGGCGTTGGCAGCAACTGGTTTCTGATGCGCGTGGAAGTGCGTCTCGGCAACACTGCACTGCGCGGCGAGACCCTGCTCTTCCGCGGTGACGGCGGGGCCGCGCGACCGGTACTACGCCGTCAGGGCTTTCTGTAGGGAAACGCTGAAGTACTCCCGCGTCTGCCCCCGAGACCGGTTTTGGTCATCTGGCAAGGCGCGGTGCCGGTTCGGTAGTGGGGCTACCGGGCCGGTAGCGTCACGCCGCCAGGGGCCAGAACCGGCCGGGCCTCCAGGGAAGCATGCAACGATGCATGCTGCCCTCCGGGTGGGGCCGCATTTTCCCCGATTGCGGCGTTGCGCTGCTTGACCGCAGAATGACTGCGGCGCTGCGCAGCGCGCCTTGCCTCGGAAAAATGCGGACTCCAGCGCAGACGTGCGAATACTTCAGCGTTTCCTATGAGACTTCCAGCGATGAGTAATCTGGCCGCATCGACGCGTTTAGTGCTGTTCCTGCGGGATGATCCTGCCGGTCCCCTGCCGTGGGTGTGGCTGGATCACTCCGGTCAGGCAATCGAACGCGGACAACTGCGGGACGGCGAAGAGCCGGCCGCAGACATGGCCGGTGCCCCGGTCGTGGCTATCGCCAGCGGCACGCAGGTCATGCTGGCATCTGCCAGCGTGCCCACGCGCAATCGACAGAAGCTGCTCCAGGCACTGCCCTATGCGATGGAGGATCAGTTGGCAGAGGATGTCGAGGCCCTGCATTTTGCCCTGGGCCAACGACAGGCCGATGGCGAGTGGGCCGTCGCTGTGGTCGCACGCGCCTGGCTGGATCAGTGGCTGCAACGGCTGACTGCGATGGGATTGACCCCGCAACGCCTGGTCCCGGACATCCTCTGTCTGCCGCTGAAAACCGACAGCTGGTGCGCACTGCTTCACGGCGAGGTCGCCAGCGTGCGGACCGGCAACCAGACCGGTTTCGGGGCAGACCGCGACAATCTGCCGATGCTCCTGGAGACTGTCCTGGACGAGAGCAGCGGGCAATCGCCGCAGGAATTGCGCCTGGTATATGACGGCCCTGCCCCGACCGGCTGGTCGGAACTGCCCCTTTCCATCAATGCCGAACCGATGCGGCAACCGCTGGCCTGGCTCGCCGCGCACACCGATGACAGCCAGGCCATCGATCTGCTGCAGGGCGACTACGCGGCAACGACCGTGGACCGAACCCTGCTTCGGCCCTGGTTTGCCGTCGCGGCCCTGTTTCTTGCCTGGGTCGTGGTCACCAGCGGGTTCCTGTGGCTCGAGCAACGCGACCTTGAGCAGCGGCTGACGGCGCTGGATGCTGCGGTGGTGGAGAGCATGCAGGAGGTCTTCCCCCAGGCCAGCGATCCGCGTCAGGCGCGCGATCGCCTGCAATCGCGCCTGAACCAGTTGCAGGCCGGTGGTGGCAATCAGGCCGATGACGGCCTGCTCGACACCCTGCGCAGGATCGGACCGATCCTGCAGCAGAACGAGGCGATCCGCATCAGCGGGCTGAGCTGGCGTGGCGGCAACCTGGAAATCGAACTGCGTGGCGACAGTCTCCAGCAACTGGACCGCCTGAGCCGCGACATCAATAGCGCCGACGGCATCAGCGCCGAGGTGCGATCCGCGACCAGCGACGACGACGTGGTATCCGGACGCCTGCTGGTGCGGAGGTCGTCGTCGTGAAGCAATGGTGGCTCAATCTGGCATCGCGGGAGCGCCGGACACTGGTGATCGGCGGCGTCAGCCTGGCCGTGATCCTGTTCTATTTCCTGCTCTGGCAGCCCCTGCATCAGGACAATGCGCAGCTGGCTCGGGACGTGGAGCAGGGCGAGGCGCTGCTGCACTGGACGCGAAACACCGTCGCGGAGATTCGCGCCCGCGGCGGTGGCGAGCAGATTGAGGTCGGCGCTGATCCGGAGCAGGCCCTGTTCGCGCTGGCTGACAGTCACGCCCGCGAAGCCGGTCTCGGCGATGTCCTGCAGCGGGTCGAGCCCAGCGGCGAAGGCGGCGCACGAGTCGCGTTCCAGCAGGTCGGCTTCGACGACCTGATGCACTGGGTGGGGTCGTTGCAGCACCAGTACGGCGTGCGGATCGGCCTGCTGACGCTGCAACAATCCGAACTGGACGGGCGGGTGGATGCGCAACTCGTGCTGGAACTTCCGGGATCATGAACCGACTGCGCAGCGAAGACAGTGGCGGACGGCGCCTGGTCCCCCTGCTGGCCCTGCTCGGGATCCTCGCGTTTCTGGTGGCGCTGGTCATTCGCCTGCCTGCCGCCCAGGCCTGGGCCTGGTTCGGCGACGCTGCGCCGGTGGAGGCCGCGGGTATCAGCGGAACGGTCTGGAACGGCCGCGCCACAAGCGTCCACTATCAGGACGAGGTCTTCCACGATGTTCGCTGGCAACTGTTGCCACGGCAGCTTGTTGCCGCCCGGGCTGCGGCTCGCCTCCAGCTTCTGGCCGAGGACGGACGCGTTCAGGGCCTGGTCTCGCGCGGTCTGCGTGGAGACGTGCAGGCAAGCGATCTGCGCCTGGTCCTGCCGGCCAGCCAGATCCTGCGCCTCAGCGGGCGCGCGGACCTGCCGGTCGACATCGACGGTCAGGTGGACGCCTTTGTCGAGACCCTTCACCTCTCAGCGGACGGTGAGCTGTTGCTGCTGCGCGGCCTGGTCAGCTGGCTGGATGGCAGTTTCAGCCTCGGCGACCGGATAGCGCTGGGCAGCTATGCGCTTCGCGTTGACGGCGATGGTCAGCGCCTGCAGGGCCGGCTGCAGGACACCGACGCCGCGCTGCGCCTGGAAGGGGATCTGGAACTGGATCCGCGCAATGGTGGAGTCCGGGGCGAGATCATCATGCAGGCTCGCGAGCAGGCGGACCCGGCGTTGATCGAGAATCTGCGCTTTGCCGGTCTGCCGGACCCGAGCGCTGCGAACCGCGTGCGGTTTCGCGGCAACCTGAACGACCCGTTCGGCTTCCGGGGCGACCTTCTGTAGCCAGGCATGCTCTGACTTGTTCGGGCTCCCGGCGCCCGGCATGGCCCGTTCGTCGCGCTTGTCCCCGAAAACTCACCCTCTCGAACCAGCCCAATGATATCCGCCTTGACGACGGCAGGATTATCGTTATTCTTTACCTATACAAACACTGTACATGGTTACGACAGAACGTTTGCAGATAGGCTGCAAATCAGGGGAGCGGGAAAATGGGAAACAGCATCGGAATGATGTCCGGGATCGCGCTGGCAATGCTGTGCGCCACATCGGCCTTCGGCGAAACGGTGCTTCCGCCAATGGACGAGCCGCGGAGCAAGGCGCAACAGGCTCCGGTCAGCGACACCCGTGGTGTTGCATGGCCCACGCACGCCGATCGCGCCCTGCTGACCGTGCAGCGGGATCATTTCGGCCGTATCGTTCCCCCGGCAGACCGGGATTCGTCGGACGAGCCCGCCCTGCAGCATACGGACAGGATTCCGACGCCCGCCTTCCCCGGCCCACCGGATGCCATCCGGCTCTGAAGGCCCGCCGGGTTGCAGCCGAGTCCGTCGGACGACGGCCACCGTGCACGCGTTTTTTCCGGAGCGCGACGGTACCCGGCAGCAGCGTCGCCGAGCCGTTCCCGGCTTTGACGGGAAGCCTCGATGCATCGCCGCCGGAGCATCGCGCGCACGCGCGATGGCGGGGTGACTGTGTAGAATGACCCGCGAATCAGCTCCAGCAGGTCACTTCTCCCATGCCGAAAAAACCCGACATACTCGACAGTCGCCTGGTCGCGAGTTCCCGCCTGTTCCGCATCGAGGCCGTCAATCTTCGCTTCAGTAATGGCGTTGAAGTGGAATACGAGCGGCTGAAAGGATCCGGCGTCATTGGTGCAGTTATTGTGGTACCACTGCTTGATGCCGACACCGTGCTGCTGATCCGCGAATACGGCGTCGGCCTCGAACGCTACGAACTCGGGCTGCCCAAGGGGCGGGTCGAACCCGGTGAAAGCTTCGAGGAAGCCAGCAATCGCGAGCTGATGGAAGAAATCGGCTATGGCGCGCGCCGGCTGACACCGCTACGGGCAGTCAGTCTGGCGCCCGGATATCTCGGCCATCGCACCCAGATCGTGCTGGCAGAGGACCTGTACGAGAAGCGTCTGCCCGGCGATGAGCCGGAACCGATCGAGGTCGTGCCCTACCCGCTGGCGAAGCTCGACGAGCTGCTACTGGACGAACCGGATTTCACCGAAGGTCGCTCCATCGCGGCGCTCAGCCTGGCTCAGCGCCATCTGGCCCGCCTCGGGCGGAACGGTAACCGCCGGTGAGTGTTGCGCCCGCGGATCTGCTGGAGCCAACCCGGCGCATCGCCGAAGACGCGGGGAAGGCGGTGATGCGGGTCTACAAGGCCGGTTTCACCGTCGATCGCAAGGAGGATGACTCACCTGTCACCGCAGCGGATGCCGCCGCTCACGACGTGATCGTGCGGGCGCTGTCGGCGCTGACCCCGGATCTGCCCATTGTCTCGGAAGAAGAGGAGCTCAAGAGCTGGGACAGGCGCAGGCAGTGGGAACGCTACTGGCTGCTCGATCCGCTGGACGGCACCCGCGAGTTCATTCGCCGCAATGGACAGTTTTCGGTGAACATCGCGCTGATCGAGGAAAGTCGTCCCGTGCTTGGCGTCGTGCATGCCCCCACCGACGGCCGCAGCTGGTTCGGCGGCCCGCAAACCGGCGCCTTCCGCCAGACCGCCGATGGCAGCCGCACGCCACTGCATACGGTCCCGGCCGACCAGCCCCCTTACCGGGTGGTCCTCGGCCGTAGCCGACCCGGCCCGCGCATCCGCGCCCTGCTCGAAAGCCTGCCCGAGCATCGGGTGCTGCAATGTGGTGCCTCGATCAAGATCTGTCTGATCGCCGAAGGCGAAGCCGACCTGTTTCCACGGCTCGGCCCCATCTCGGAATGGGATCTGGCCGCAGCCCAGGCCATCCTCGAAGCCGCCGGCGGTCAGGTACTCAACCTGAAGGATCTGTCGCCACTGCGTTATAACCAGCGCGACACGCTCACCCTGCGGGACGTTCTTGCGGTGGCCGACCCGAGCGGCGACTGGTGGCAACACCTCGACGCCCATGCGGCCGCGAAATGAAACGGGTCTACAGTGCACCAAGCCCTTTACTCGTCGGGCACATGCGCAACATCCTGCAAACCGCAGGCATCCGCTGCTTCATCCGTAACGAGGGGCTGATCGGTGGCGCCGGCGAATTGCCGCCGACCCTGGTCTGGCCGGAATTGTGGGTGGAACGCAGCATCGACCACGAGCGTGCCGAGCGCCTGATCGAAGAGGCCATGACCGCCCCGGAACCGGGCAGCGACTGGACCTGCCCGGCCTGCGGCGAGCAGCTGGAACCCCAGTTCGATGCCTGCTGGAGCTGCGGACGAGAGCGGCCGGGGCGTCAGGGAAACACCGGGAAATAGCGGTACGCGGGGTTTCCGACTCACGCCCTTCGGGCAGCGGATGGGGCAAGACATCAGCGTCCCGCACCGCCGCGTCGCCTACCCCGCCGCCAGGGTCAGCGCCTGGCGCGCGATTTCCCCTTCCTCGTCGGTGGGGACCACCAGCACCGGCACGCCGTCGCCACCGATCTCCAGCGCGTCTCCGGCATTCGCCGCCACGTTCAGGTTCACGCCGAGCCAGCGGAGATGACGGCAAATCTGCTCGCGTACCGCCGGGGCGTTCTCGCCGATACCAGCGGTGAAGACCAGCGCGTCGAGCCCCCCGATACCGGTAGCCACCGAGGCGATCTCGCGAGCCGCACGGTAACAGTAGATCGCGATTGCCTCGGTAGCCGCACTCTCCCCGCTTTCCAGCAGCACGCGCATGTCGTGACTGATACCCGACATGCCGAGCAACCCGGACCGGCGATAGAGCAGATCCTCGATCTGACGGGCATCCATCCCTTCCCGATCCATCAGATACAGCACCACACCGGGATCGAGGCTGCCGCAGCGCGTGCCCATCGGCAGACCGTCGAGGGCCGTGAAACCCATGCTGGTCGCAAGACTGCGACCGTCCCGCAAGCCGCAGACGCTGGCACCGTTGCCCAGATGCGCGATCACGACATGTCCGCGGTGAAGGGCCGGCCGATGGTGCCGCAACCAGTTGCCGATGGATTCATAGGACAGGCCGTGAAAGCCGTAGCGCAGCACGCCCTGTTCGGCGAACCGCCGCGGCAGGGCGAAGCGCTGAGCAATCTGTGGCTGGGTGCGATGAAAGGCGGTGTCGAAACACGCCACCTGCAACAAGTCCGGGCGCGATTCCGCGAGCCGGACTGCCGGCGCCAGATTGTGCATCTGATGCAGCGGCGCCAGCGGCGACAAGGCCTCGAGCTCCTTGAGCACACGGTTGTTCAGAATCACCGGTTCACTGCGGTCCGGCCCGCCATGGACCACACGATGCCCCACCGCCACCAGTCGACCGGAGGCGTCACCCTCATCCAACCACTCCAGAAAGCGATCCATTGCCGGCGCGTGATCGGCGGATGCCAGGGACTCGTCCAGCACCGGCTCGGCATCCGCGTCGTGGAGGCGCAGTCGCCCGCCCCGGCCGGAACCGAGGCCATCGGCAAGCCCGCGAAAGTCGAGACGAAGACCGCGGCTTTCCAGCCGGTAAAGGGCCAGCTTGATGCTGGACGAGCCGGCATTGACCACCAGCACCAGATCACGCATGCGCTGAATCTCGCGCCATCAGAAGGGCAATCGCGCAGGACGCCACCCGCGAGAAGCGATCGTCGGCGCGGCTGGTCAGCACCACCGGCACTCGTGCGCCGCAGACGATGCCGGCCGCCTCGGCGTCGGCGAGATAATGCAGTTGCTTGCCCAGCATGTTGGCGGACTCGAGGTCCGGCGCCAGCAGAATGTCCGGGCGACCGGCGACACTTGAACGAATGCCCTTGGTCCGCGCGGCGGCGACGGAAATCGCGTTATCGAAGGCCAGCGGCCCGTCCAGCTCTCCACCGCGGATCTGGCCCCGCTCGGCCATCTTGCAGAGCGCAGCCGCGTCCAGCGTCGACTGGATCTGCGGGTTGACCTCCTCGGTGGCCGACAGCACCGCCAGCCGCGGCGTCTCGACACCCATGGCCTGGGACAACTCGATGGCATTGCGCGCGATATCCGCCTTGGTCAGGAGATCCGGACGAATATTGAGTGCCGAGTCGGTGATGATCAGAGGGCGGGGGTAGGTCGGAACATCCATGACCCAGGCATGACTCATGCGCCGCTCGGTGCGCAGACCGCTGCCGCGCCCGACAATGGCGCCCATGTACTCGTCGGTATGCAGCGCCCCCTTCATCAGCCCGCCGGCTTCGCCTTCACGCACCAGTTCCACCGCCCGCTCGGCAGCAGCATGGCTGTGTTCGGTCTCCACCAGGCGGGCGTCGGCGAGGTCGATATCATGCCGTTCGGCGGCTTCACGGATACGATGCTCCGGTCCCACCAGTATCGGCTCGATCAGACCGCGCCGCGCCGCCTCCATCGCGCCACCCAGGGACTCCGCGTCCACCGGGTGGACAACGGCCATCGTCAGCGGTGGCAGCTCCCGCGCCAGTTCCAGCAGCCGCTGCAGTTGTCGGCGCGACAGACCGTCATCAAGCGTCACCTCGTCGGCGGTCTCGACATCAACCGGGGTCGCGGGTGCCTCCACCAGCACCGTGCCCTCTAGGACGGCATTGCCTTCGGCGCACAGACAGCGGCAATCCAGCAGGACCCGGTTCTGTTCCTGCTTCTCGCGCACCACGAGCTCGACACGCAACGTGTCGCCGAGGCAGACCGAACCCCGATAGCGGAGATCCTGCTGCAGAATCCGGCTGCCGAGACCGGGCAACCGGGTCGCCACGGCGATCATGACGAGGGCGCTGGCCCACAGGCCGTCGGTCATGAGCCGCCGGAACAGGCTGCCATCGCTATCGGCCTGGCCACCGGCATGCTGGCGGAGTTCGTCGAGGGTCAGCCGGCGGTCCAGCGAGACGCTGTCCCCGGCCGCAAGGTCGGCATAGGCGATGCTTCGGGTATCGCTGCTCATGCGTGTTCAGCCCACCACGTGATAACCGGCATCGATATACGTGATGTTGCCGGTCAGGGTTTTCGCCCGGTCGCTGACCAGGAAGGCCGCCATCGCGCCGACATCGTTGATATCCGCCAGCTGCTCCTGGGGCGCGCGACGCCGGGTCCGCTCCATTATCTCGTCAAACCGCGCGATGCCGGAGGCGGCTCGGGTCCGAAGTGGCCCCGGCGACAGGGCATGGACCCGAATGCCCTGGGGACCGAGCTCCGCGGCCATGTAGCGCACGCTGCTCTCCAGCGCCGACTTCACCGGCCCCATGAGATTGTAGTCGTCCACCGCCTTGTCGGCGCCGTAGAAACTGACCGTCATCAGGGTACCGCCGTCACGCATAAGCGGTTCCGCCAGATGCGCCATCCGGATAAAGGAATGGCAGGAAACATCCATCGCCTGCAGGAAGCCGGCCTGGCTGCAGTCCACGACCCGCCCGTGCAGATCCTCCCGCGGCGCAAAGGCAATGGAATGCAGCAGGAAATCGAGCTTGCCCCAGCGTTCCTGCAAGGCGTCGAAGACTGCTTCCAACTGGCCGGGTTCGCGTACATCGCAGGCCAGGAAGGGATCCGCCTCGACCTGCTGTGCCAGCGGCTCGACCCACTTCAGCGCCTTCTCGTTGACGTAGGTCATCGCCAGCTCCGCGCCGAGCTCGTGGAAATGCCGGGCGCAGCACCAGGCGATGCTGTGCTCGTTGGCAACGCCGACCACCAGGCCTTTCTTGCCGGCGAGAGACAGGAATTCACTCATTGCGGGGTCTCCTTGTCAGAGGGTTCGGGTTGTGCCTGCCGTACCGGCAAGGGGCCGCTGTGCTTGCCGGCATAGACGCTGAGATGCGGGAACGGGATCTCGACGCCCTCGTCGTCAAAGGCCCGCTTGATCTCCAGCGGCAGGGAATTGCGCAGCGCCAGGAAGTTTTCACGCCGGGACCAGACCGAGACCTGAACATCCACCGAAGAACTGCCGAACCCCTGGAAAATGACCTGTGGTCTGGGCTCTACCAGACACAGCGGATTACGCTCGGCCACCGATTCGATCAGCTTCTGTACTCGTGCCATGTCCTCGCCGTAAGCGACGCCGAGTTGCAGATCGTAACGGCGGATCGGGAACCGGGAAAAGTTCGTGACGAAACTTTTCATCATGGTTTCGTTGGGAATACGGACGAACAGGTTGTCAAAGGTGCGCAACTTCACCGACAGCAGGTCGACCGCCAGCACCTCGCCGACGACATCGTTCACCCGGATCGAGTCGCCTATCTGGAATGGCCGTTCCGCAAGCACGAACAGGCCGCTGATCAGGTTCGAGGCCGAGGTCTGCGAGGCAAAACCGATGGCAACCGTGAGAATACCCGCCGCCCCCAGCAGAACGCCCAGCCGGAACCCCAACTGGTGCAGCGCCGTGGCCACCACCAGGCCGGTCAGGACATAAAACACCAGACGCCGGGTGATGGTGGCACCATGCACATCAAACCGGCTGCTGACCAGTTTTTCCACGCCCCGCGCCGCCAGCCGCGCCAGGAACAAACCGAGCACCAGCAGCAGAAGAGCCTGGGCAACGGCCACCCAGTTCAGGCCGAGAAACTGCGCCCAGAGGCCGGACGCGAGATCGGACAGCATGGCGACACCTCGTCAGAAAAGCGCACTGAAGGCACGGAACACGGCGTGCCGCTGGATTTTCTGCCGCGGGCCGGCGAGCAGTTCACCAGCGCCTGCCTCGGCCGGCGCGCCGCTGCCCGCGAGCAGTTCGGCCATGTCACCATCCTCACGCCGGGTCACGGTGACGGTTTCGGTCCACAGCCAGCCGTCCGCCGGCGCGCGATAGATGCCGAGCGTGGCCACCGGCAGCTGCAGTTTCTCGATATGCAGGGTATCAGGGGCCAGATTACGGACCACCAGCGGCGTATTGGCCCGATTGGGAATGTACGGATAGTCCGTGAGACCGAGGCGGCAACGGGTCCGGGTGGCGTAACACAGCGAACCCAGCCGGGTATTCGGCCCGAACCAGGTATCCGACAGTTGATGACTGGGGAACTCCGTCAGCAGACGGGACGGATCGCCCACCGACAGGCTGACCCAGACCGGATAACTGAGATAGAAACGCACTGTCTCGCCGGGCGGAATACTGACCGGCGTTGACGGCCGCGAGACGATCGATCGATCCGGCAGCAGCACACCCACCTTGAGGCGCGGGCTGTCATCACTTACCAGAAAACGCTGCACCGAACTGTCGAGCGGCTCGACCTCGGCCTCGTCGCGCCGCCGCAGCGACAGATCCCCGGCGTACACGTCACCGGCCGGCTCCCGCTGCAGCCGCCACTCACCGGCGGTTCGATGCACGCTGAAACCCAGCGGACCGACCCGCCAGCTCAGCGATGATCCGGGTGGAATGGCGAAATCACCGAACCAGCGACCGCCCTCAGGCAGCACATCCGTCCCGGCCACGGCATCACTCATGCCTTCGCCGGCACCATCATGACAGCCTCGCCGGTGACCACCGGCTTGCCACCCACCAGGGCCCGGGTATCCAGCGTCACGAAACGCTTCTTCGGATCAAGCGCCGTGACCTCCACTTCGACGGTCACGGTATCGCCGATGCGCACAGGCGCCCGGAAGCGCAGGCTCTGGCTGACGTAAATGCAGCCCTCGCCGGGCAGCTTCGTGCCGACCACCGTCGAGATGAAGGCGCCGGTGAGCATGCCGTGAGCAATACGGCCCTTGAACATGGTGCCGGCAGCGAACTCCTGGTTCACATGCACCGGATTGAAGTCACCGCTGACGCCGGCGAAGGCGGCAATGTCCGCTTCCGTCACGGTGCGGCCGTAGGCGGCGGTCATGCCGATTTCCAGATCTTCGAAAGAATAAGCCATGGGGAAAGGTCCGTTTTTCCAGAATTCGAGGCCCTAGTCTACCCGCTGAGCGCCGCCATGCGACCCGCGATTAACCTTCCTCGGCACCCTTGAGCAACTGCATCGGCGAACTGCGGTAGAGACCGCGCGTTGCCAGCACGCCGGCCACGGTGACGATCAGCGCGCCGGCGGCACCGCCCAGCAGGGGCAGCCAGACGTTGAACCCGTAGTCCAGCTCGAACAGTTGCGTCGCCATCAGTTGCCCGGCGACGGCCGCGCCGAGACCGGCCAGCAGTCCGGCACTGGCCCCGAGCAGCAGGAACTCGCCCAGAGCAAGACGGCGGATCAGCGCCCTGCTGGCGCCGAGGGAGCGCAGCAGCGCGCCCTCGAACCGCCGCTCCTCACGGGTCACCTGCAGCGCGGCAAGCAACACCACCAGGCCGGCGAACAGCGTCAGCAAGGCCATCAACTCCACCACCCGCGTGCCCTGATCCATGATCCCGCGAACCGTATCCAGAATCGCGTCAATGTCGATCACCGTGACACTCGGGTAATTGCGCACGAGATCGGTCAGCAGGCGGCGTTCCTCCGCAGGAAGATAGAAGCTGGTGATATAGGTGGCAGGCGCGTCGTCCAGCACCCCGGGTGACGAGGCGACAAAGAAATTGACGTTGAAGCTGTCCCAGCGCACCTCGCGCAAATTGCTGATCACCGCCGTGTACCGGCTGCCACCGGCATCGAAAGTGAGACTGTCGCCGACACCGACGCCCATGCGCTCGGCGATGTCCACCTCCACCGAGAACGCCGGCTCCGGAGACGACTCATCGGCCCAGAAGCGCCCGGCGCGCACGGTATTGTCCTCGGGCAGCGTCTCCAGTTGCGACAGATTGAATTCACGGGACATCAACCGGCGCGTCTGCGGATCCGCGTAATCCTCGGGTGTGACCGTCTCATCGTTGATCGCCACCAGCCGGCCGCGAACCATCGGATAGACGTTCGCCTCGATGCCGGCGTCCCGCAGTCGCTGCTCGACGCCCTCCGCCTCTTCCGGCTGGATATTGATCAGGAAATGGTTGGCCGCGTCCGCCGGCAGACCGTCCTGCCAGGTGGCCAGCAGGTCGGTCCGTACCACCGTCAGCAACAGCAGCGCCATCAGACCGAGGCCCAGCGCCATGATCTGGATACTGGCGGTGAGCGGCCGCCGGGTCAGGCCCGACAGCCGCAGGATGATGCCGCTGCGCCCGCGGCGCAGGGTGCGCAGGCTCTGAACCAGCGCGAACGCGGCCAGCCCCAGCACCAACAGGGTGCCGAGCACGGCACCGAACACCCAGGCAGCCAGACGCAGATCCCCCGCCTGCCACCACATCAGCAGGAACACCGCGCCCAGCGCGATCGGATAGGCGCCAACGCCACGTGCGATCTGGTCGCCGAGATCCCGGCGCAGCACGCGCAGCGGCGGCACCCGCCGCAGACGCAGGACTGTCGGCAGGGCAAAACCGAGCAGGATGATCTGGGCTGCGACAACACCGGTCGCGGCGGGTTGCCAGCCGGCCGAGGGCAAGTCCGGCAACAGATCCGCGATAAAACGGAGCATGAGCAGGTGCAGCAGAAAACCGAACAGGGTGCCGACGGCAGCGGTGATCACACCCAGCAGCAGCATCTTCCAGGTCAGGATGGCGCCGATCTGGCGCTCGGTGGCGCCCAGGCAGCGCATGATCGCCACCCGGTCCAGATGACGGGCCACATAACGGCGGATGGTCAGCAGCATGCCGACGCCACCGACCACCACGGTCAACAGCGCGCTCAGACCAAGGAAGCGTTGCGCCGCCTCCATTGCGCGACTGACACCGGCCTGCCCCTCGCCGGGGCGCTGCAGACGGACGCCGTCACCCAGCAACGGCTCCACCGCCGCCGCCCAGTCACTCACGGCCTGATCCTCGCCGGCCACCAGCAGCCCGTAACGAATCCGACTGCCGTCCTGCACCAGGCCGGTGTCGGCGATATCGTCGGCATTGAGCATGAGTCGCGGCGACAGGCTCTGGAAACCGCCACCCCGATCCGGCTCCAGGAACAGCACCTTGCCGATGACGAAGCGGCTGGCGCCCAGTTCGATTTCGTCGCCGGGCTCGGCATCCAGTTGCAGCAACAGGCGGGGCTCGACCCAGACTTCGCCCGACGACGGCACCTCGCGGGTCTCGCGCCGTGCATCATCCGGGTGATCACCGACCAGCAGACTGCCGCGCAGCGGATAACCGGATTCCACCGCCTTGATCGAGCTGAGCTGCGTCTGCTCGCCGAACAGCACGACGCTGGGGAATTCCAGCGTACGACTGACCGACAGACCGCGCTCCAGTGCCTTGTCGGCAAGTTCCGGGGGCAGGGATTCGTTACCGACCACGGCGCGGTCGCCACCCAGCAGTTCCGACGCCCGACCCTCGGTGGCGGCGCCGACCCGGTCCGCCAGCCAGGCCACCGCGGTGATTGCGGTGACCGAGAGGATCAGGGACAGCGCCAGCAACCGCAATTCACCGGCATGCCAGTCGCGGAGCAACAGACGGGCGGCGTAACGCAGAGAGCTCACGCAGCCTCCAGGCGGCCATCGCTGAGCTGCAGCACCCGGTCACAGCGGGCCGCCAGCACCGGATCATGGGTCACCAGCACCAGCGTCGTGCCGGTCTCGTGATTGCGCTGGAACAGCAGATCCGAGACCCGTCCGCCCGTGGCCTGATCGAGATTGCCGGTGGGTTCATCGGCCAGCAGCAGGCGCGGGCTGGTGACGAAGGCGCGGGCAATCGCCACCCGCTGCTGTTCTCCGCCGGACAACTGCCGCGGATAATGCCCGCTGCGCTCACCCAGACCGACATCGCTCAGTGCCTGACGGGCTGTTGCCGCGGCGCGGGGAGTGCCGGACAACTCCAGCGGGAGCATTACGTTCTCCAGCGCGGTCAGACCGGAGAGAAGATGGAAAGCCTGGAATACGAAACCCAGTTCGCGACCGCGCAGAATGGCGCGCTGATCCTCGTCCAGGGCAGTGATATCGGTGTCGCCGATGAAAATACGCCCTTCGCTGGGCGTATCCAGACCGGCCAGCAAGCCGAGCAGCGTGGACTTGCCAGAGCCGGACGCGCCGAGGATGGCGACCGATTCGCCGGCACCAATCGACAACATCAGATTCCGGAACAAGCGGATCTCACCCTCAGGACCCTGAAAGCGCATGCCCAGATCATCAGCCCGTAGAACCATCCTGTCCGTCATGTCACCTCTCGTTGCACTGCGGCGACTATGCGCCGCCGTACTGATCGCCCTGTTGCTGACCGGGACGGCTGCCGCGGATCAGCGCGTGATTCTGGTGCTCGGCGACAGTCTCTCCGCCGCCTACAACATGGCCACCGAGCACGGCTGGGTACACCTGCTGAACCAGCGACTCGCCGAGGAGGCCCCGGACTGGCGCGCCCAAAATGCCAGCACCAGCGGCGAGACGACCCGTGGTGGCCTGAGCCGCATGGCGCGGTCGCTGGACGAGCACGAACCCGAACTGGTCATCATTGCCCTCGGCGGCAACGACGGCCTGCGCGGCCTGCCACCGGCGGAAATTCGCCGCAACCTCACCGGCATGGCGGAAGCCGCCCGCGAACGCGACGCCCGGATCCTGCTGGCTGGTGTCCGCATTCCATCCAATTACGGCGCTGCCTACACCGAGCGCTTCGAGCAGGTTTTCGTCGATGTTGCCGAGGAAACCGACAGCTCCCTGCTGCCCGGCATCCTCGCCGGAATCGACGAGAATGCCGCGCTGTTCATGAACGACGGCATTCATCCGACGGAAGAAGCGCAGCCGATGATCCTCGAGAACATCTGGGAGAAGTTGGAGCCGCTGCTCAATTGAGCAGCGGCGTTCAGGGTTCCAGGTTCAACGTCCAAAGTCGGTCACCTTGAACCTTAAACCGGCTTGGTTTCCGCCTCGGGGCCGAGAACTTCCATCAACCGCGGGATCAACCGCGCCAGCTCCAGCGTCATCACCGAGAAGTCGCTGTCGAAGCGTTCCAGATCGGATTCGGCCTCCAGATCGCCGTTGTCCTCCGCAATGACATCATTGAAGCGCAGACGTTTGACGCTACTGTCCGCATCGAGCAGGAAACTCATGCGATCCTGCCAGTTAAGGGCCAGGCGACCGACGCGCTTGCCGGCGCTGATGTGGTTGCGCACCTCGTTGGCGGTGAGGTCCTGCCGCTTGCAGCGGACTTCGCCGCCTTCCAGCTCCGGATCCACCAGCACGCATTCCTCGCCGAGACTGAAATCCGGGGGCATCTGGCCGGTGGCCAGCCAGCGGGTCATGACCGCCTGCGGTGCGGTTTCCAGTTGCGGCGGTGTAATCGGCAGACTGCCCAGCGCATCCCGCAACCGCTCGGTGAGATCCTCGGCCTTGTTCCAGGTCCCGGCGTCCACCACCATCCAGCCCTCGCGGGTATCGATATAGGCGTAGGTGCGGCGGCTGCGGCTGAAGGCGCGCGGCAGCAGGTCGATGACGATCTCGTCCTTGAGCCGGTCCTTCTCCCGCTTGCGGATCTTGCGCGCTTCCTTGTCCTGCAATTCACCCACGCGCTCGTCCAGCACCTCCTTGATCACCGAGGCCGGCAGCAGCTTGTTCTCTTCCTTGAGGCAGATCATCAGGTAGCCACCGGCGGCATACACCAGAGGCTCGTGGGCGTCACCCAGCGGCGAGGCCCAGCCAGCCGCTTCCAGATCCAGCTTGCCGCACGGCCGGAAGGCGAACGCGGCGAGCTTGTCCGCCAGCGCCTCGGCGTCCAGCGGGAAGGCGGATTCGAACTGATAGAGGCAGAGATTCTTGAACCACATGGAGGAAAGGTTTCCGTGTTCGGGTTTCGGGTTTCGGGCGGCGTGGCCTTGCACGGCCCCATAGTCGCCGTGTTTTAGGGGTTTTAAGTTTTTGAACTTTGAACCTGGAACTACCGTCCGGCGGTGAGCGCGCTGCGGGCGGCAATGGCGCGTTGGCGGGCATCATCGCGGTCGCGACCGAAGGCGAGCATATGCCCCATCTTGCGGCCGGGGCGCGCGTCGGTCTTGCCGTAGAGATGCAGCTTCACATCCGGATCGGTCAACGCCGCCGACCAGTCCGGTTCGCCGCCTGCCCACAGATCGCCCAGCAGATTGACCATGCTGGCCGGCCGCAAGAGGGTCGTCGAGCCCAGCGGCAGCCCGCACACCGCGCGCACCTGCTGCTCGAACTGACTGGTGACACTGGCATCGAAGCTGAAATGCCCGGAATTGTGTGGCCGTGGCGCCAGTTCGTTGATCATCAGGCGATTGCCGGGGCCGACAAAGAACTCGACGCAGAGTACACCGACCAGGCCGAGCGCATCGACAATGCCACGGGTCACGTCGATGGCCTCGCGATAAAGCGTGTCGGACACTGGCGCTTCGGGCGTGGAAACGTCGAGGACGTGATTCCGGTGCTCGTTCTCGACCACCCCCCAGTGCGCGAAACTGCCATCCAGGCCGCGCGCCGCGGTGACCGAGACCTCGCGTTCGAACGGCACGAAGGCCTCGAGAATCGCTTCGACCCCCGCCATCGCCTCCCAGCCTCTCTCAAGATCCTCCGGGCGGTTCAGTTTCATCTGGCCCTTGCCGTCGTAGCCGAAACCCGCGGTCTTGAGGACCGCGGGCAGGCCAAGCGCTGCGACCGCCTGTTCGAGGTCCTCGCGACTGGCGACGCGCCGGAACGGTGTCACCGGAAACGCCTGCTGCTCGAGCCAGGTCTTTTCCCGCAGGCGGTGCTGACAGATCTGCAGGACACCGCCGGCCGGGCGCACCGGCGCATGGCGCGCGGCGCAATCGGTGGTGGCGGCGAGCACGTTCTCGAATTCGAAGGTGATCACATCGACCTGACGCGCGAAGTCGGCCACGGCATCCAGGTCATCATAGGCTGCCGTGACTTCGCGATCCGCCAGGTGGCCGGTGGGCGAATCCGTGGCCGGCGACAGGGTATGAACCCGATAGCCCATGCGCCGGGCAGCCACCGCGAACATGCGACCGAGCTGGCCGCTACCCAGAACACCGATGGTGGATCCCGGCAGAATCGGTCTGCTGCTCACGGCAACTCCGCCGCCAGCACGGCCTGCGTCTGCTGCTTGCGGAACTGTTTCAGACGTTCCCGCAAATCCGGGCGCCCGTTGGCGAGGATCGAGATCGCCAGCAGACCGGCGTTGCGCGCACCCGGTTTGCCGATGGCCAGCGTCCCCACCGGAATGCCGCCCGGCATCTGCACGATGGAATACAGGGAATCCAGACCCTTCATGGCGCGACTCTCCACCGGCACGCCCAGAACCGGCAGCACGGTCTGCGCCGCGACCATGCCCGGCAGGTGCGCAGCGCCACCGGCACCGGCTATGATCACCTGAATGCCGCGCTCCTCGGCCCCGGCCGCGTAATCATTCATCAGTGCGGGCGTCCGATGCGCGGACACCACACGACATTCATGGGGCACCTGGAACTCTTCCAGTACTTCGTGTGCCTGTGACATGGTGTCCCAATCGGACTTGCTGCCCATGATCACGCCTACCAGCGGCTGTTCGCTCATGCTTCGATCCCCGGATGGCCGGAAAAAACGGGGAATATTAGCACTGGATCGCAACCCCGGGCGATTGGTCGCTGGTCTGTCGGAGAGACCCGCAACCGTGTCCTGTCGATGAGACGACCGTGAGGTGCCCATGAACCAGGCCCGCTACCCCCTGCTCGAAAGCATTGCCGACCCCGAAGATCTGCGCGCCCTGCCGGCGAATCGCCTGCCGGCCCTGGCGGCGGAGCTGCGTGGCTTCCTGCTGGAGACCGTCTCGCAGAACGGCGGCCACCTGGGCGCCGGGCTCGGCACGGTGGAGCTGACCATCGCTCTGCATTACGTCTTCCAGACGCCGCAGGACCGCCTGGTCTGGGACGTGGGTCATCAGACCTATCCGCACAAGATCCTCACGGGACGCCGCGAGCGCCTGGCCAGCATCCGCAAGACTGGCGGTCTGTCGCCGTTTCCGAAACGTGATGAAAGCCCTTTCGACTGCTTCGGCACCGGCCATTCCAGCACCTCGATCAGCGCCGCCCTGGGCATGGCCCTGGCCGCCCGCAGCAGCGGCCACGACAACCATGCGGTGGCGATCATCGGCGATGGCGCGATGACCGGCGGCATGGCCTTCGAGGCCATGGATCACGCCGGGGATGCCGATGCCGACCTGCTGATCATCCTCAACGACAACGAGATGTCGATTTCGCCCAACGTCGGCGCCCTGTCCGGACATCTCACCCGCTTGCTGTCCGGCCGCATCGCCCGCGGTCTGCGCGAGGGCGGCAAACGGGTGCTCGGACAACTGCCGTCGGCCCGCGAGCTGGCCGGTCGTGTCGAGGCGCAGATGAAGAGCCTGGCCATGTCGCCGAGCAGCCTGTTCGAGGCGCTGAACATCGACTACTACGGCCCGGTGGACGGCCACGACATCGATGCGCTGGTCGACGTGATGCGCAACCTGCGACGCCAGAAGGGCCCGCGCCTGCTGCATGTCGTCACCCGCAAGGGCAAGGGCTACGACAGGGCGGAGAGCGACCCGGTCGGGTATCACGGGGTCAGTCCGTTCGATCCGGCGCATGGCCTGAAACCGGCAAGCAAACCGGGCGCTGTCAGCTACAGCCAGGTGTTCGGTGACTGGCTGTGCGACATGGCAACGCAGGACCATCGGCTCGCCGCCATCACCCCGGCCATGCGCGAGGGTTCGGGCATGGTGCGGTTCTCCCGCGAACACCCGGAGCAGTACCACGATGTCGGCATCGCCGAGCAGCATGCGGTCACCCTGGCCGCCGGCATGGCCTGCGAGGGCCTGCGTCCGGTGGTGGCGATCTATTCCACCTTCCTGCAGCGCGGCTATGATCAGCTGATTCACGACGTGGCGCTGCAGAACCTGCCGGTGATGTTCGCCATCGACCGGGCCGGACTTGTGGGCCCGGACGGGCCGACCCATGCCGGCGCCTTCGACCTGAGCTTCCTGCGCTGCATTCCGAACATGACCATCATGGCGCCGGCTGACGAAGCCGAGTGCCGGCGGATGCTGACCACCGGCTATCGCCTGGAAGGTCCGTCGGCAGTCCGCTATCCCCGGGGCGGCGGACCGGGGATAGCGGTGCCGGATGACCTGGAGGAAATCCCCCTGGGCCAGGCAGAGCTGCGACGCCAGGGGCGCGAAATCGCGATTCTCGCGTTCGGCAGTCTGGTCCCGGCGGCGGCCGCGGCCGCCGAGGAACTGGACGCGAGCCTGGTCAACATGCGCTTCGTCAAACCGCTGGACGGCGCCATGCTGGAACGCATGGCCGCCAGTCACGCGATGCTGATCACGGTGGAGGAGAACGCTGTCGCCGGCGGTGCCGGCAGTGCGGTGGCCGAATGGCTGACAGCACGCCACCTGAACACGCCAGTCCGGCACATCGGCCTGAACGACAATTACCTGCCCCACGGCAGTCGGGAGGATCTACTGACCGCTGCCGGCCTGGATGCCGACGGCGTGCTCCGCCGCATCCGCAAGCTGACGAAATCCAGCGGATCTGACGTCCCACTGTAGGAGCTCAGCCCTCTGAGCGATGAGGTTTCCCCGGGCGCCGGATGGCCGGGTATTGAGCCAGGCGCAGGGCGCCCGGCTCAAATCGGAATCGCTCAGAGGGCTGAGCTCCTAAAAGGCGAGACCGGTAACCCAGACCGGGGCCACGCAGGGGCGGCGCCCGAGACCGGGCCGACCACGTTGCCTGCCGGGCGCGCTACAATCGCCGCCATGACAACGCTGCCGACAAGCAACACCGACGCCGCGGTGCTCGTGGCGGGTCCGGCCTGGGTGGGTGACATGGTGCTGGCACAGAGCCTGTTCATGGCCCTGCATGCGCGGCCGGAACGGCCGGCGGTGGACGTGATTGCACCGCCGTGGAGCCTGCCACTGCTGCAACGCATGCCCGAGGTGCGGGAAGCAATCAGCCTGCCGGTGGCCCATGGCGAACTGGCGCTGCGCCGGCGCTGGCAACTGGGACGTCGACTGCGTAACCGGCATTACCAGCAGGGCATCGTCCTGCCGCGTTCGGCCAAGGCGGCACTCCCGCTGCGTGCCGCCGGCATCCCGCTGCGCACCGGATTCCAAGGCGAATTCCGCAGCCTGCTGCTGAACGACCTGCGGGACCGCGAGCAGGCCGCTTACCGCACCGTGGACCGTTTCCTGTCGCTGGCTTTCGAGCCGGACAGTCCGCTGCCCGATCCGCCTCCGGTGCCGCATCTGGAGACATCAGACGAAGGTGCCCGCGATGCGCGACTGGCGCTCGATCTTGCGAACGACGGCAGCCCGGTGCTGGCGCTCTGCCCCGGAGCCGAGTTCGGTCCCGCAAAGCGCTGGCCCGCAGACTACTATGCGGACATTGCGCGCCGCCGGCTTCAGGCCGGCTGGCAGGTCTGGCTGCTGGGATCGGACAAGGATCGCGACGTCTGTCAGACCATCCGCGATCGGGCGCAAGGCGCACGGGTGCTGGCCGGACGCACCAGTCTGGCCCAGGCCATCGACC
>PXAT01000198.1 GCA_003565775.1 Ectothiorhodospiraceae bacterium
CGGGCGCTCATCACCTCCCCAGGCGCAGCAAACCGATCCGCATTCTTCGATGCGCCTCGGGGGTCAGGGCATCTGCGGGCAAAACGACCGTCACCGGCAGACTGAAGCGGTGTCCTGCCACTCGTCCGAAGCGCAGACAGACCAGCCAGCGGCTGCAGTAACAGTCGAGCAGTTCCCGCTGTTCGAGCTGCTGTGAGCGTCGGCACAGCAGGGTCCAGTCGTGGAACTCGCGGGAAGAAAGCATCGAATAACGCGGTGACTGCAAGGCGAGGAACAGCAACAGGCCGGTGGCCAGTGTAGCGGTCGCTACCGCTGGCAGATTGTTTCCCTGGAGAGACAGCCCGATCGCTGCCGTTCCGGCGCTCGCAGAAGCGAAAAGCTGCCCGGCACGCAGCACCCGCGAGGGCAGGATTTCAAAGTACGAAGTTTTCGCGGATGCGGTTGACCAGTCGCTCCAGCGCGGCGTCATCGGGCTCCCTGCCCTGATAGAACCAGGCCCAGAGCTCGTCGTCCTGACGAGCCAGCAAGGCATCGAAGTCACCCTTCTCCGCCTCGCTCAGCTCAGCATAGCCACGCTCGAGGAACCGTTCCAGCAGCATGTCCAGTTCCTTCATGCCGCGCCGGCAGCGCCAGCGCAGCCTGGACATGGAGCGGGCTTCATCCATGACTTATCGCCGCGCCACCATGAGCTTCTTGATCTCGGCAATGGCCTTCGCCGGATTCAGGCCCTTGGGGCAGGTGTTGGTGCAGTTCATGATCGTGTGGCACCGGTAAAGCTTGAACGGATCCTCGAGCTCGTCGAGACGCTCGCCGGTGGCCTCGTCACGGCTGTCGACAATCCAGCGGTAGGCCTGCAGCAGGACGGCCGGGCCGAGATAGCGGTCGCCGTTCCACCAGTAGCTGGGGCACGAGGTGGAGCAGCAGGCGCAGAGAATGCAGGCGCTGGGCTGGTTGATCTTGGCCTGATCCTCCGGGCTCTGCAGCCGTTCACGATCCGGCGGTGCCGGTGTTTCGGTCTGGATCCAGGGCTTGATCGAGGCGTACTGCGCATAGAAGTGCGTCAGATCCGGCACCAGATCCTTGACCACCGGCATATGCGGCAGCGGGTAGATCTTGACGTCACCGTCGACATCCCCGCAGGCCTTGGTGCAGGCCAGCGTATTGGTGCCGTCGATGTTCATGGCGCAGGAACCGCAGATACCCTCGCGGCAGGACCGCCGGAAGGTCAGCGTCGGGTCAATCTCGTTCTTGATCTTGATCAGCGCGTCAAGAACCATCGGACCGCACTCCGCCATGTCCACCTCGTAGGTATCGACATGCGGGTTGGCCTCATCGTCCGGGTTCCAGCGATAGACACGGAAGTTGCGAACTTCGCCCTTGGCGCCTTTGGCGCTCCAGGTCTTGCCCTCGGTCATCCGGGAGTTCACGGGTAGCTTGAGCTGTGCCATGGATGCAGCGTCCTCGTCACAAGAGGCCGGGCGGCCGGTGCCGCCGGGCGGGATTTAGTACACACGAGCCTTGGGCGGAAACACTTCCACCTCGTCGGTCAGGGTGGTCAGATGCACCGGGCGATAGTCGAGCCGTGTCTTGCCGGACTGATCCATCCACGCCAGCGTGTGCTTCATCCAGTTCTCGTCGTCGCGCGAGGTGTAATCCTCGCGGGCATGCGCGCCCCGGCTTTCGGTCCGGTTACGCGCCGATTCCACCGTCGTGACCGCCGACCCCAGAAGGTTTTCCAGCTCCAGGGTCTCGATCAGATCGGAATTCCAGATCAGGGAACGATCGGACACGCCGACATCGCTGTAACCGGCATAGACCTCGGCCATTTTCTTGCAGCCGGTCTCGAGGGTATCGCCCTCGCGGAACACCGCCGCATAGGTCTGCATGGTCTTCTGCATTTCGCCGCGCAGCTCGGACGTGGGCCGCTCGCCCTTGGCGTTGCGGGCCCGATCCAGGCGCGTCAACGCCAGCTCGGCCGAGTCTTCCGGCAGCGGTTTGTGATTGGCGCCCTCCTCGGCCACCAGCTCGGCGGCGCGAATCGCGGCAGCACGGCCAAACACCACCAGGTCGAGCAGCGAATTCGAGCCCAGACGGTTGGCACCGTGCACCGACACGCAGGCGGCTTCGCCGATAGCCATCAAACCGGGCACCACGGCATCCGGATCTCCGTCCTTCAGCGTCACCACCTCACCGTGGTAATTGGTCGGAATCCCGCCCATGTTGTAGTGCACCGTCGGCAACACCGGGATCGGTCCGCGGGTCACATCGACGCCCGCAAACACGCGCGCCGTCTCGGCAATCCCCGGCAACCGCTCGTTGATCACGTCCGCGCCCAGATGCTCCAGGTGCAGGAAGATGTGGTCCTTGTCCGGACCGACGCCACGGCCTTCGTTGATCTCGATGGTCATGGAACGGCTGACCACGTCGCGGGATGCGAGATCCTTGGCGTTGGGCGCGTAGCGCTCCATGAAGCGCTCACCCTCGGAATTTGTCAGGTACCCGCCCTCGCCGCGCACGCCCTCCGTGATCAGGCAGCCGGCACCATAGACACCGGTCGGGTGAAACTGGACGAACTCCATGTCCTGCAACGGCAGGCCGGCACGCAACACCATGCCGTTACCGTCACCCGTGCAGGTATGGGCCGAGGTGCAGGAGAAGTAACTCCGTCCGTAGCCGCCGGTGGCCAGCACCGTCTGATGTGCACGGAACCGGTGAATCGTGCCATCCATCATGTTGAGCGCGATCACACCCCGGCATTGGCCGTCCTGATCCATGATCAGATCGAGCGCGAAGTACTCGATGAAGAATTCGGCCTGATGCTTGAGCGCCTGCTGATAGAGCGTGTGCAGGATGGCATGGCCGGTGCGGTCGGCAGCAGCACAGGTCCGCTGCGCGCGCCCCTCCCCGTAACGGGTGGTCATGCCACCGAACGGCCGCTGATAGATCTTGCCTTCCTCGGTGCGACTGAACGGCACACCGTAGTGCTCCAGCTCGATGATCGCCGGGATGGCCTCGCGGCACATGTATTCGATCGCGTCCTGGTCGCCGAGCCAGTCGGAACCCTTGACCGTGTCGTACATGTGCCAGCGCCAGTCATCCTCGCCCATGTTGCCGAGTGCCGCGGACACCCCGCCCTGGGCGGCCACGGTGTGGCTGCGGGTCGGGAAGACCTTGGTCAGGCAGGCCGTGCGCAAGCCCTTCTCGGCCATGCCGAACGTTGCGCGCAGTCCGGCGCCGCCGGCACCCACCACGACCACGTCGTAGGTATGATCGATGATCTCGTATTCAGACATGAATCAGGCTCCGAGAGCGATGCGAAGGACGGCGAGGATGCCGGCGAGGGCGAGCAGCACGGTGACGAACTTGACCGCCACGATGGACGCGATGCGCAGCCATTCCAGGTGGACGTAATCCTCGAGCACGACCTGCAGGCCAAGCTGTGCGTGGTAAAAGACGCTGGCAATGAGAGCGATCAGCAGCACGGCGACCAGCGGTGAACCGATCCATGCCGTGACCGTGTGGTAATCGGCGCCGGCATAGCTGATCAGGCTGAAGCTGAACCACAGCACCAGCGGCACCAGCGCAATCGCCGTCATGCGCTGCATCCACCAGTGGTGAACGCCGTCCTTGGCCGAGCCGAGCCCCAGAGCATTCTTGGTTGGCGTGCGATACCGCATCATGCACCTCCGAAGATCAGAGCCAGCAGCCAGACCAGCACCGTCAGAACGCCGGCCGCAATCATCACCGCATAGCCGGACCGGTAAACATTGGGCATGTCGAAACCGTGACCGGTATCCCAGACCAGGTGCCGTATCCCGTTACACAGGTGATAGAACAGGGCCAGCGTGAAGGCGAACAGGATCAGCTTGCCGAAAAAGCCACCCAGCAGGCTTTGCGCGCCGGCATAGGCTTCCGGCCCGGCCGCGGCAGCGACTAACCAGTAAGTAAGCAAAAGCGCGCCGACCGCCAGCGCGACGCCCGAAATGCGGTGGCAGATCGACATCGCGGACGTGATCTGTGGTCGGTAGACCTGCAAATGCGGGGAAAGTGGCCGCTGCTTGGTATGCATAAGAACGGACTCCGAGGCACTCAGGTGGTCTGGAACGGGGCGTCAAACTACCCCGTGACTCAGGCGCATGCAAGCGAAGGACGGACTTTTTGCTTCGCTGCAACATTCCTCGAAAGGCACGCCAGAAGCCAACTCAAGGTTGGTCAACAACTTTTGATTAACTAGTCAGTAAGTGAGCGCCCAAGGTGCTCGCGATCAGAAATCCGTCACTCGTCCGTTTTTCTCCCAGTCACCGTAGCGTGTCGGCTCGGGCCCTGCCTGACCACCCTGTTCGGGCGGCAGTCCCTGGCCCTGTCGCCGTTCACGTCGGCGGCGCGCTTCGGCCAGCGCCTGCTCGGCATTCTGTTGTTGCTTGCTGTCCTGCATCGACGAACTCCCGATTGCCCGTGCGCGGTCGCTCCGGCCTCCCGGTAAACGTTACCCTTGCGAGAGATACAAAACGACACCACGTCCTGTGTAATTCCCGAGGTGAGGCCCGATGACACCAGCCGTTACCGGTCGCCGCGCGCCCACATCAGTGTTACCTATAGTCCGCAACAATGCCGCTTATGTTCCATGATGTCGCTGCATCGCAGCAAGTTCTGTCCGCACTGCCGCTACCGGAGAGTTATAACGCATGACACAGACAATGGTTCCGCGGGACACCGCCATCACAGATCAGATTCAGAACGGCGCCGTGATTCGCCTGGAAAGCCCGGGCATGCTGGCGGTCAGCGGCGCCGATGCCCGCAGTTTTCTGCAAGCCCAGCTGACCCAGGACGTGGCCGCGGCCACCAACGCGCAGTGGACGCTGGCAGGCTACTGCAATCCCAAGGGCCGGCTTCTGGGCCTGTGCACTGTCGTACAGAGTGATGCCGGATTTCTGTTGCTGACCCGACGCGACCTTCTGGACACCCTGCTGCCGCGACTCCGTATGTTCGTCCTGCGGTCGAAAGTCACGATCGAGGACGTATCCGACCAGCACGGCATGCTGGGAGTGATCGGCGAAGGGCCCCTGCAACGGCTTGAAGAGACCGTTGGCAGCATGCCCGAAGGCCCGCGTGCGATTCATCAGGCGGGCGACCTTCTGGTCCTGAACCAGCCTGGCGACAGCCGGCGCCAGCTCGTGATCGGCCCCACCGCACAGATCTCGGAGCTGGAGGCAAGCCTGCTCGGGGACACCGAAGCGGGTGCGGAAAGCCTCTGGTCTCTCATGGACATCCGTGCGGGACTGCCGGTGGTGACCAGCGAGACGCGCGAGTCTTTCGTTCCGCAACAGGTGAATCTGGAGCTGATCGACGGCGTGAATTTCAAGAAAGGCTGCTATCCGGGCCAGGAAATCGTCGCCCGCATGCATTATCTCGGCAAACCCAGTCGACGCATGTACCGCCTCCGTGTGCCCATGGCGGAACAGGTTCCGGCCCCCGGCGACAGCGTCACGGCCGGCGACGGCAAGAGCGCCGGTGACGTGGTGATCGCCGCGCCCGGCCCGGACGGTCCGGAGCTGCTGGTCGTGCTCAAGGCCGCGTTCGCCGACCGTCAGGACTTGCAGGTGGCCGGCGCCCCCGCCGAAATCGCCTCCCTCCCCTATGCCGTTTCGACCGGTGAGGCGGAGGAAACAGAGCGGCAGGCACCTCAATGAGGCAGAGCGGACACGGGCCATGTCCCGTGTCCGCCACTTTCCGGGGAAGCTCCGATTTATTCCCGCGTCCTATACCTTCCGCGACGGATAGAACCACATGAAGGCCAGCGAACCGCCCACCACGGCCAGCCACAGCAGCAGCCAGGTGCTGCTGTAGATCAGCGCCATGCCCAGCACGCCGGCGGCGGCCACGTAATACGTCATCGGCAACAGGGCCTTGCGGATCAGCGCGCCCTCGCGGCCCAGCAGACCGACCGTGGCGCAGGCTGCCACCACGTTGTGCACGCAGATCATGTTTCCGGCAGCTCCGCCCACGGCCTGCAGCGCCACCACGAGAGCGGCACCGTTTGCATCGAGGCCTATGGACTCTGCTGTCGCGAACTGGAACAGCGAGAACATCATGTTGCTGACCGTGTTGGAACCGGCGATGAAGGCACCGAGGGCACCGACCAGCGGCGACAGCAACGGCCAGAACTCGCCGGTGGCTCTCGCCAGTGACAGCGCCATGATCTCGGGCATGCTGTAGGTCTCGGCACTGCCGGACAGCACCGCGGCATCGGTATTGAGGAACACCTGCACCATCGGCACGGCGAAGATCAGCGCCGCGCCGGCACCCACGATCATCCTCCCGGACTCGCGCCAGGCGGTGAGATACGCCCCGGGCCGCGTCCACATGCGATGGATGAAGTAGGTCAGCAACGAGCCGACCAGCAACATGAATCCGGGCAGGTAGAGCGGTTGCGAGGCGGCATTGATCCCGCTGCCGAAGATATCCTGCAGCTGGATGGTGACGACATCGGCCCGCAGGAGATTCACCAGCGGATCCAGCGTCCGCGTGAGCACCAGCAGCACCGCAACCAGCACATACGGCATCCAGGCGCGCAGCAGACCGAAGCCATGATCGGGATGGCTGGTGGTTTCCTGCACGTCCTGCAGGAGACCGACCCACTCCGCCTCCCAGCGGCTGCGTTCGGGGAACTGGAAGGTGTCCCGCGGCAGCAGGAATCCCGCGCGGGCCGCAGGCACGACAATCGCAAGACCGACCAGACCACCGACAAGGCTCGGGAATTCCGGCCCGAGCAGGTTGGCCACCAGGTTGTAGGGCAGGATGAAGGCCAGCGCTGCAAAGATCGCGAATTTCCAGACCCTGAGCCCTTCGCGGAAGGATCGGTTTTCACCGAAAAACCGGGTCAGCATGCCGGCCATGATCAACGGGATCAGGATCCCGACCAGGCCATGCAGCAGAGCTACGTGGGTACCGATCTGGAACACGTAATCGGCCAGTGGCAGGTCACCGATCAGCCCCTGCACGACTCCCTGATCTTCCAGCCCCGAGGTCACCCCGACCAGGATCGGTGTACCCACCGCGCCGAAGGACACCGGCGTGCTCTGGATGATCAGCGCACACAGCACCGCGGCCATGGCCGGGAAACCGATCGCCAGCAGCAGCGGTGCGGCAATGGCGGCCGGCGTGCCGAACCCGGACGCCCCTTCGATCATCGAACCGAACAGCCAGGCAATGATGATGGCCTGGATGCGCCGGTCCGGCGAAATATCCATGAAGCCCTGTCGGATCACGGCGATGGCACCGCTCTCGCGCAGGGTATAGAGCAGCAGGATGGCGCCAAAGACGATGAACAGAATATTCAGCGCCGTAACAATGCCGTTGACCGAGGCGGCCATCGCGGTGGTGAAATCGGTTCCCCAGAGGGTCAGGGCGATCACGAGGGTCACCAGATAGGCCAGCGGCATGGCGTGTTTCGCCGGCCAGCGCAGCACCACGAGAAACACGAAGACCGTAAGCACCGGCATCAATGCCAGGATGAACAGCAGACCCAGACCCATGGGATAGCTCCCTTGTTGTTGTCTTGCCCGACAGGGGAACGTGACAGCTTAAGGAAACACTGA
>PXAT01000098.1 GCA_003565775.1 Ectothiorhodospiraceae bacterium
AGGAAAGCGTGGGAGGGGTTCGAACCCTCGGAAATTAACCAGCAGGGTTCGATTCCCGAGCGCAGCGAGGGAAGACGCAGGAGCGCAGCGACTGCGGCAATCCCTCCCCGACCAGCCGCCTTACCGACCTGGGCGAAGCCATTCTCATCAGATTTCGCAGGCCGACTGGCCGCTCACGCCACCCAGCATGGGTAGCCCCTTTTCATTTGTATCAGAGGAAAGCGTGGGAGGGGTTCGAACCCTCGGAAATTAACCAGCAGGGTTCGATTCCCGAGCGCAGCGAGGGAAGACGCAGGAGCGCAGCGACTGCGGCAATCCCTCCCTTGCCACCATCTCCCATCCCGCATCCACCAGTCCATCGATCACGTATGCTTCTGGTGCACCTCCGAACCTTCACCGACCGCCGGTTTCAAACAGGCATAGTCCATCCGGGAAGCGACAAAATGCACCATCTCATCCGTTCACTGCTGCTGTCCGTGTCCTTGCTGCCCGGCCTGCTTCAGGCCGAGGCGCTGATCGGCGATCGCGACAACTTCCTGGCCTGCCGTGAGGGTGATGACGCGCTCTGCGACGTGGGCCTGCTGTCCAGGTCCCAGCGTGAGGTGGTGGATCAGGCAGCGGCCCGGCGCAACGTTCAGGCCTGTATTCGTGGCACTGCCGATTGCAGACGGGATCGACTGACCGAGGCCGAGCGTTACGAAGTGGACGAAGAGCGGTACTCGATCAACTACAGCCTTTGTCTGGCAGGCGATGCCGCCTGTCGCGAGGAGCAGTTGTCCAGTGCCCAATGGATCGAGGCGGAAGACCGTGCCGATGAGCGCAACTTCGATTCCTGCCTTGCCGGCGGGCCATGTGACCGGGAACGTCTGAGTCCCGGCGAGCAGGCCGATGTCGAGATGGCTGCAAGGCAGCGTAATTTCCAGGCCTGCGTGGCACGCGACCCCGAGTGCGACCGCAGTGCCCTGACCAGTTCCCAGCGCGAAGAGGTCGAGCGCCGCATTGCCGAGCGTAACTACAATGCCTGCCTGCGCGGTGATCCGATCTGCGACCGCGACCGCCTGGACAGCAGCCAGCGTGCCGCCGTGGAACGCGCCGAGCGCCAGGCCAGTCAGGCCGCTGCAGCGCCTCAGATTGTCTACGTGCAGCAGCGCCAGCCGAGGCTGCGGACCAGTACTTACGTTGGCATAAGCAGCGGCCGGAGCTTCCACTCCCGTCGCGGCGTGAATGTCGGTTTCGGTGTTGGCCACGGCTTCGGCCATCGCTACGGCCCCGGCTACGGATACTCCCGCTTCCACCGCGGTTGGGGCGGTTATCACCATCCCTTCTACTGGTAGCCGGACACGTTTGACTGCCCCCGGCAATTTGTGGATACTCTGCGCCCTCAAGACAACGCGCCCGTAGCTCAGCTGGATAGAGTACCTGGCTACGAACCAGGCGGTCGGAGGTTCGAATCCTTCCGGGCGCGCCATATCCAAAAAGAAAGGGTCGTCCGCAAGGGCGGCCCTTTCTTTTTGGATAAAACATGCGGATTCGAACCTCCGACGAATAACAAAGTTGGTTCGAGTCCTGAGCGACGCGAAGGACCACGCAGGAGCCCAGCGACTGCGGCCCGCAGGGTGTCAGCAATCCTTCCGGGCGCGCCATATCAATAAAAAAGGGCCACCCAAACGGGTGGCCCTTTTTTATTGATCCGACAAGTCGGGATTCGAACCTCCGACATCAAACGATATGGTTCGACTCGAGCGCAGCGAGAGCCCGCCGGCCGGAGGCCGGCGACAATCCTTCCGGGCGCCCTGCGCTCAGTTGCCTCGGCAACCCTTGGAGCGAGACGCTTTTCAAGCTCCCAAACCCACCCACATGCCCAATGGCCGATCCATTGTCCGTTGATCCGAGCTGGCGTCGGCGTCGCCTCAATAAAGTAGGTTCGACTCGAGCGCAGCGAGAGCCCGCCGGCTGAACGCCGGCGACAATCCTTCCGGGCGCGCCATCCGCAGCTGCCACCCAAGCGTCGTTTTGGGTCCTAAGCACGAGCCCAACGACTCCCGTCCCCCGGTAGCCCACTACCGACCCCACACTGCGCCTTGCCAGCAGACCAAAATCCTTCCGGGCGCGCCATCCGAAACCCAGGAACAACGCCGCCCGGGGGGGCACTACCCATCAATCGGAAAGCCAGGCGCTGATGCCGCATCAACCGAAATACCTCACCGCTTGCCGAAAAATTCCAGCAGGGCCCGGCCGGCCACTTCCGGTTTTTCCATCATCGGCAGGTGCCCTGCGCCCTCGATGAACTGCACCTCGGCGTTCGAAAGGAGGTCGGCAAACGTCTGCGCGGAGCGAGGATCCAGGACTCTGTCCTGATTCCCCCAGGTGATCAGCGCGGGCGTTTTCAGACCCTCGATCTTCGGTTCGAGCGGATACGGGTCGGCGAGCATGGCGAGACTGGTGCTTTCCAGAAAGGGACGGCTGTCGATGGCATCTTTCGCCAGTTGCCTGCGAAAAAACCGCGGGATCGCCGGTGGGTCCACGAAGGTGTATTCGAGCATATCGTCGAATGCTTCGAGTGAGTCGACGAGCAGCGGATTCCTGCCGTCTTCGAGATGCTGCATGAATTCGGGAGCGATACCGCCGGTTACGCCGGCCGGCGCGATCAGCCACAGGCCCTGAACCCGTTCTTCATTTTCTGCAGCGTAGCCGGCGGCGATGTGGCCGCCCATGGAATTGCCACCAAGATAGAAGCGGTCCAGCCCCAGCGCTTCGGTAAACGCATGCAGCCGCGCAATCTGCTCTGCCACCACATAGGACTCGTCGTTCAGTCGACTGCTGCGGCCGTAGCCGGGCAAATCCGGAATGATGAGCTGAAAATGCTCGGAAAGCTCAGAGGCGATACCGGACCAGTTCGCGCTGGTACCACCGAAACCATGCAGCAGTATGAGAGGGGCACCGCTGCCGCCACTGACGTAGCGAATTTCATGTCCCATAACCTCGACGGTATGCGCGTGAAAGCCGGCCATGCGCCAGCCCAGGCGCTCTGTCAGGTTCATGGTATGGCCCGGGAACGAGAACGCCACTGCGATACCGGACATCGGCAGCAGCAGCACAAGCGACCCGATGATTAGAATCCTGATCATCCGAAAACCACCCGCTAGCAAATAGTCGTGTCAGGAAAACACTGATTCGTTTCCGCGTCTGTACCCGAGACCGGTTTGGTCGTCCGGCAAGGTGTGCCGCCAGGGGCAAAAACCGGCCAAGCCTCGAAAGAGGCATGCAACGATGCATTCTTCCCTCCGGTTGGGCCGCATTGTCCCTGAATGCGCCGGTTCGACTCGAGCGCAGCGAGAGCCCGCCCCGACCAGCGGTTGGCAGCAACGCTTCGGCCCACCGTTCCTTATCGTTCCGTCTCGCAGGACTGCGAACTCGTTCGCGACTAGCCGGTGCTCAAGCCGATTAACATCAAGGCCCAATCATCAGGGGAAACGGATAGGGTCTGGCTCGCAAGGCAAAGGGCTCCGTCGGTCGGCGGATAAACTCCAGGTTCCCGATATCCGACGTGGGAACGCACTTCGGCCGGACTGACCGCAATGAAGCGAGAAAACTCTCCGACCCTTGATCGCCGCTGGGCACTGACCGGCGATTCCGTCTCGCGAAGCCTTCGCAAATTATCGCGCGGTTACCAGATCTGGCGGGTACTGCTTGCGGTCGGTCTATCGCTGGCCGCCGTCTACGTCGTCATACCCTACGGACTGGCCGCGAGCACGATTTACGTAGGCACCACCCTGATGACCGCCGTGAGCGTTGGCCTGGCCGTGCGCCGACGTAATGCCATTTTCTGTCCGACGGCCTGGACGCTGATCGCTTGTGCGCTGGCACTGGCCACGATTGGGCATGCGATCTGGTACTGGCTCGATATCCGTGGTCTCGAACCCTTTCCTTCGCTTGCCGACGCCTTCTATATCGGCGTCTATCCGCTTTTCATACTGGCGCTATGGTTGCTTGGTCGTCGGAACGACGGTGGCGGCGGTGCGGCGCTCAGTGACGCGCTGATCGTCGGCATATCGGCGGCGGTGCTGGGCTGGGCTCTACTCATCGCCCCGTACGTGTACGACCCCAGTCTGACCCTGGGGCAGCTACTCATCTCCACCGCCTACCCGGTCGCCGACCTGATGGTGTTGCCACTGATTCTGCGACTGGTCTTCCTGTACCGAAGCCGAATCCTCGCCCATCTGCTGTTGCTGGCGGGAATGGTCGCCTATCTGAGTGCGGATATGCTCTATGCCCATGGCAACGCGGTGGGCTGGTACCTGCCTGGCGGGCTCACCGATGGCTTGTGGCTGCTTGCGTATACCTTTTTTGCCGCTGCCGTGTGGCACCCATCGGCGGCCGAGAAACCCCGGGCTCATGCTTCGAGCGCCCGGTTCTCAAGTCGGAGGCTGATCATTCTCGGGGCGGCAGCCGTGCTGCCTCCCGGCATTATTCTTCTGACTGCGGGGGCGAACTTCGACATTGTGCGGGTTGCCGCGATTGGCTCCATCCTGATCTTCCTCCTGGTTCTGCATCGCATGGCAGGGCTGATCAAGCGCTCCCATCAGCAGGCAGAGGCGCTGGAACATCTGTCTCGCACCGATCCGCTCACCGGCGCGGCGAACCGCCGACACCTCGAGCAAACGCTCGCCTATGAGGTCTCCCGTGCCGACCGGGCAGGCGGCTCGCTGAGTCTCGCCTATCTTGATCTCGATCACTTCAAGCGATTCAACGATACGTATGGCCACGCCATGGGGGATGCCCTGCTTCAGAATGTCGTGTCCCGCTGGCGGGAGATCCTGCGGCCGACGGATCTGCTGGTGAGGATTGGCGGAGAGGAGTTCGTGGTGTTGTTCCCGGACACCGATGCCGGGCAATGCCGAACCGTGGTCGAGCGGCTTCGCCGTGCAGTGCCTGATGAGCAGACCTGCTCTGCCGGGATCGCCGAGCATCGGAGGGGAGACGGGGGCAGCACGCTCCTCGGTCGCGCCGACGGCGCGCTCTACAAGGCGAAACGCCAGGGCCGGAATCGAGCAGTGCTCGCCGTCGGTTCAAGGTCTGACACCTGAGCTCTATACTGCCGGCTCAAGGAACCAAGCGGTCAAAGCAGGAAGGAGCCCAATGCGCGCAATGGAGATTCACGAGTTCGGCGGCCCCGAGGTGTTCAGGCTCGGTGACCGACCGGTACCGAAACCGGGCCCGGGCGAGGTGCTGGTGCGGATCGCCGCGGCCAGTGTCAATCCGGTGGATACCAAGATCCGCAAGAACGGCCCACCCATCGCACCGGAGCTGCCCGGCGTGCTCGGCTGCGACTTCGCCGGCACTGTCGAGAAGCTCGGACCGGATGTGACCGAGTTCGCCGTCGGCGATCAGGTTTACGGTTCGCCGGGCGGCGTGCGCGGCACGTGTGGCTTCTATGCCGAATACGCGACCGCCGACGCACGTTTGCTGGCGCACAAGCCCGAGTCCCTGGGCATGCGTCAGGCCGCGGCCATTCCGCTGGTGGCGATCACCGCATGGGAGGGTCTGGTGATCCGCGCCGAGGTGCAGCCGGGCATGAAGGTACTGATTCATGGTGGCGCCGGCGGCGTCGGACATGCCGCGGTCCAGATCGCCAAGGCGTACGGCGCGCATGTGACCGCGACGGTCTCCACTGACGCCAAGGCCGCCATCGCGCGCGATCTCGGCGCCGACGAGGTGGTGTTCTACCGGGATGAGGCGGTGCAGGACTATGTCCAGCGGCTGACCGACGGCGAGGGCTTCGACATCGTGTTCGACACCACCGGCGGCAGTGATTTGCCGACCTCGTTCCTGGCGGCACGTCTGAACGGTCAGGTGGTAACCATCGTCTCCCAGTACGAGGCCGACCTGACTCAGATGCATCTGCGCGGGCTGACCCTGCACGTGGTTTTCATGATCATTCCGGTGCTCTACAACCGCGGCCGCTCCGTGCATGGCGAGATCCTGCGCAATATCTCCGGACTGGTTGCGCAGGGTCAGTACCGGCCGTTGCTCGATCCGAACGAATACCGTCTTGAGCAGGTGGCCGAAGCGCATGAGCGGCTGGAATCGGGCGAGTCGCGGGGCAAGCTCGTGCTGGACGTGGAGAGCCGCTAATGGCGGTGGCTCGTGACGGTCGGCCGATCCTGCGCCAGCCGCCCGGAAAGCCGTCCATGGGCATTGTCGCCTTTCATGATGCCGGCGCCGGTCCGGAACAGTTCGAGGCGGCGTTCCAGGCCTGGGCCCACGATCTGCCCGACGCGGTGTTCTATGCCCCGCGGGCGCCGATGCCGTGCATGGCGGCCGTGCGCGGATACCAGTGGTACGAAATCGAGGATATCGGGCCGGACAATCTGCAGGAGCGTCTGGCAGACGGCGAGTCACTCGTCGCCGAGCTGATCGAGCGCTTCCAGACCCAGTTCGGACTCGGTCGCGAACAGACTGTTGTCGCCGGTTTTTCCCAGGGCGCGGTGCTGCTCAGCGGTCTGTTGCGGGAGCCCGATCCCCCCTACGCCGGGCTTCTCGGTTTCAGCGGTCAGGTGATTCCCGATACCACGCTGGACACGGCTGCCGTCTCGCAAACGGCCCAGGCTCTGTTTCACGGCGCCGACGACGACGTGGTGCCGCTGGCCTATGCCGAGCGCCTGTTCCGCTGGCTGTCGGATGCCGGTGGGAACCCGAGTCTGTACGTCGAAGAGCAGGGCGGTCACGACATCGGCGAAGGCAGTATTCGGCGCGCCGGAGAACAGCTGCGGGAACTCGCCGCCGCGATTGGGGCAGGAAAGCGCCCGGCGCCCGGCGCCCGGCGCCCGTGAATCGAAGCGAGGGCGCCGCTCCCATCAAGGTTGGAACATTCCCTGAGGCGTAGGAGTTGAGCCCTCTCAACGATGGTGTAACCCCGGGAAAGCGCCCGGCACCCAGCGCCCGAAGAACACCGGCTCTTTACCAGTCGAACGTCGACAGCCGGGCGCCGGGCGCGCTGCGAATGCTTAGAGCATCCTTCCTTCTGCCTTACGCAGCACGACACCTCCGATCCGCCATTCGCCGTCGGACTGCTGTTCCATGGCGTACGTGGCAATCACGCCTTCGTCGTCGCGTCCGAGCAGAAAGACTTCCTGTGCCGGAATACCGCCGGGCAGTTCGACCATTTCCTGGAACTGCGCTTCGCGATGCGTATAGATCGGCATGTACTGCGTCCGGACCATCGAGATGAAGGCCTGGTGATTGCCGAAGTAGGACTGCAGGGCTGGCGCTGCGTACTGGAAGGCCTGTTCGCTGTCGCGATCGCGGAAGGCCTGGAGCTGGGCGTCGATGACGCTGCGGATTTCACGGCTCTCGTCGGCATCGGGCAGTTCGGCGACGGCATGGCCGCCGAACAGCGTCAGCGAGAGCAGGGCGGTAGTCAGGAGACGTGCAAGCATGACGGTTTTCCTCTGTTTCTACTTTTGTCATCAAGGTACACGCGAGTCAGACCGCGACGGGTGCAGGAAACTCCTTGCCTCGGAGATAATGCGGACTCGG
>PXAT01000203.1 GCA_003565775.1 Ectothiorhodospiraceae bacterium
CAGATGGTCCGTGACGGCGCCACGGTCATCGATATTCGCCGCCCCGAGGAATGGCGTCAGACAGGCGTGGTCGAGGGAAGCTACCTGATCACGGCGTTTGACGAGCGCGGACGCATGATGCCCGACTTCGCGGCCCGCTTTGGCCAGCTGACCGACCCGAACGAGCCCGTCGTGCTGATCTGTCGGACCGGCAACCGCACCAACACCCTGGCGCGCCTCCTCACCGAACAGGCCGACTATGAGGAGGTGTACAACGTCTCCCATGGCATCGTGTCCTGGATCGCCGCCGGCAAGGACGTGAAGCCCTGTTCGAGTCCCGGCCCGGACATGCGCTGCTGATTCACCCGCGAAGTCCGGTATGGGTTGATTGCCACTGCGCGGCTGAACCTGTGGCGCACCTTGACTCGTTCCCGTCCGTCTCGGTTGTCGGAGAAAGGCCATGCAAGACCTGGCTTCGGTGATGCTCGGCTGTGCCCTGGGAGGCATGGCGCGCCTTTGGGTATCGGGTATCGTCGGACGCCGCCTTGGCGAGGCATTCCCCTGGGGAACCATGGTGGTGAACATCAGCGGAGCGTTTGTCATCGGGATCTTCGCGGCCGCCGCGGCGTCAGGCGATGGCTGGTTCGGGGATCCAACGACCTGGCTGTTGGCCGGAATCGGATTTCTCGGAAGCTACACCACCGTTTCCGCTTTCAGCCTTCAAACCCTGCTGCTGATGCAGAACGGCCAGGGATGGCGGGCCGCCGGCAACGTCGCCCTTTCCCTGGGTCTGTGCCTGCCGGCGGCCGCGCTCGGCCTCCTGGTCGGAACCAACCTCACGGCCATGGGCTGATTCCGCATCATGGCGTCGCCAGGAAAGCCCCCATACCATTCCAGCCAGGGCGAGACGCGCCGATCACCGGTAGCCGCCTCGGCACGAACTCCGGCGCCCCTCGGCGCCGCTGCCGCACTCTACCTGGCCGTGGGCCTCGGCAGCGGAATCGGCGGCAGCATCCGCTGGCTCCTGTCGGATCTCATGCTTGTCCCGCTCGGCACCGGATTCCCCTGGGGCACGCTGTTCGTGAATGTCACAGGGTCCTTCCTCATCGGCCTGTATGCAGCGCTCGCGGGGCCCGGCGGTCGTTTGACGGCGGGGCCGATCCGGCGCCATTTCTTCATGACCGGGCTCTTCGGCGGCTACACGACCTTCTCAATCTTCAGCCTGGAAACCATACGACTCCTGGAAACGGGTCGCCCGGGAACGGCCAGCCTGGTCGTGGCCCTGTCATTGACCGGATGGATGGCCGCGGTCTGGGTCGGCTATACCCTGGGAAGGCGCATGGGGGCAACGAGTTGCCACCCCCCGTCATGATGGGCCCCGCCTGCTCCCCCCTTTCAGTGCTGAACGCAGCGCCAGCGGCCGTCCGCCTGTACTCCCGTTCCTGACTGAGGGAGAGAATCAGCCCTTCCAGCCTGATCACTCGCGGACAAGCGTACCCAACACGGTGAACCCGCCGAAGTCATCCGGTTCCACCACCACCATGTCACCGGGCTCCGTCTGCTGGAAGGTGATCGTGTTGATGTTGCTGCGATGGCTCACCATCACCAGGCTGCCTTCGCCAGAGAAGTCACCAATGCGCTCGCGTACGTCCTCCATCAGCCACTCCGCCTCGGAGGCAGGCAGGATCTCGGCCAGATTCAGCGCACTCCAGCTCTCGTACTCGCCAAAGGCCACTTCGGCAGTCTGTCTCGCCCGACAGAACTCGCTGCTCAACACCGCATCCACGGCAACACCATGCTCCCGAAACCGTGCACCCAGCGCCTCGGCCTGCTCCCGCCCCTCGGCGCTCAGGTTCTGCTCCCGGCTGCAATCGCCATCCTCCGCCAGATGCTTCGATACCTCTGCGGTGGCCTCCTCGGACTGCGTATGACGAATCATCACGATCTTCCCACCCTCCGCCAGGGCTGCCCACAGTGCGGCATCATCTTCGGCAAGCACGCCGACACTGGCAGTCATCAGAGCAAGCCCCGCGAAGGCGGCGTAGACGGTATTCGTGCAGGGCATTCTCTTCATGGCATTGCTCCAGATTGCAGATTGAAAGGCTGGCATCCAACGGCCAGGGCGGGGAAACGCCCCACCAGCGGAATCCACGGGGTACAGGAAGACCGATGCACTTACCCATGAAGGCCTGGGTAATCGACGAAACAACGGCGAAAGTATTCCCCGACTCGAACCATGGATGTTGCCTCCTACCCCCGGTTACACGATCTGTGCGAACCCATGATCCGGGGGATCCAGGCAGGCATGGTAAGGGGCGTAGGCACTCGTTCGGTCCACAATGGCGATCATGATTGGAAATGACCTTGCCCGAGACCGCTCGACCGGGGGGGGCACCCGCAGGAAGGGAGTAAACTCCGCCACGGTAAACATCTGCGTCGTTTCGAGGGAATAGTTGGGTGGCGCTATTGCGTCCTCTCTTGTCAGACACCAGCTCAAAGGATCCGATCCCATGCCATCACGCGTATTCCGTGCCCTGCTCGCCAGCCTCTGTATCGTCCTGCCCATGGCCGCGCTCCACGCAGAGACGGATCGCTCGATCGACGAGATCCTTGAGCCGGTCCAGCTGACCGACCGCGTGTATTACTTCTACGGGTCCATCGAGGGGCGCTCGCCCCACAACCTGGGGATGAACAACAATGTGGGCTTCGTCGTGACCGACGACGGCGTCGTGATGATCGACAGTGGACCCAGCCACCAGGTTGCCGCCCGCATCGCCGATGCCGTCGCCGGCGTGACGGAGCAGCCCATCACCCATGTCATCAATATTGGTAGCCAGGATCACCGCTGGCTGGGGAACGGCTGGTTCCTGGAACAGGGCGCAGAGATCGTCGCACTGCGCCGCACGGCCGAGACCCAGGAACGCTACGCCGCCTCACACATGAGCCGCTCGACCCGGAATCTTGGCGAGGAGGTGATGGCGGATACGGTACCCTCCCTGGCACCGGAACCCATCGATGCCGATCGCCACGAACTCGAGGTAGGCGGTGTGCGGATCGAAATGATCTTCACGGCTGATGCACACTTCCCTGGAGACATCATGGTGCACCTGCCCGAGGAGAGCGTCGTGTTCACCGGTGATGTGGTCTATACCGAGCGCCTGCTCGGCATTCAGCGCGAGTCGGACCCAGCGGGCAAGCTCGCCAACTTCCACCAACTGGAGGCCTTGAACCCGGAGATCGTGGTCCCCGGCCACGGTGCCGCCACGGACATGGCCACCGCGAGTCGCGATACCGGGGATTACCTCGAGATCCTGGTCAGCGAGGTGCGGGCGGGCATCGAGGACTGGGAAACACTCGACGAAACCGTCGAGCGCCTTGCCGACCTGCCTCAGTTCCAGCACCTCCTGCACTACGACGCCTGGCACCGCGCCAACGTGAACCAGACCTACCTGATCATGGAGGCCCAATGATCGGCCCGATGCGTCCCGGCGACAGGCATGCCTAGTCCTCGACGTGCGCCTTCTCCGCCATCGCCAGAACCTCGCCGACGATATCGTTCATGGTGATCAGCCCCACCAGTCGGTCGCTCTCGAGCACCGCCAGACGACGCAGTCGTTGCGCGACCATCAGCCGGGCCACGTACTTGACGTCCATGCCCGGCGGCACGGTGATGACGGGCTTGGTGCAGACGTCATAGACATTGACCAGGTCGATGTCTCCTTCCTCGGCGACGATGGTGCGCAGAATCGTGGTGTAGGTAATGATGCCATAGGCGTCGTGCTCGTCCCGCCGCTCGACCACGAGGGACTTGACCTTGTGGCGCTTCATTTCATCCATCGCCTCGCGCAGGGTTGCCAGCGGCGAGATGGTGACCACATCAGCCTGCATGATGTCCTTGACCAGCATGTTGCCTCCAGAAAAACGGATAGCGCAAAAGAACAAACGACCGTACGTTCCCGGACCGCGAAATTGCCAGCCATGCCTTCAGACTGGCCACACAGGACGCGTTGCTTCAGATTTCGTCCCTGAGGTGTTCCTCGAAGCTTTCCAGCTGCCGTGTATCGATGCCGGCGATGTGGTCCAGCGGCACGGTAAATACGACCCCGTGGGAATGCTTGGCCAGATCCAGTTCCTGCGTCAGCGCCTTCATCACCGCCAGCGAAAGCTTCTTTTCCAATACGCAGATCAATACCGTCTGCGAACCTTCGTAGGTCAGACCGAAGCCGAAGATCATCACAACGGGAACGCCCCCTTCCGTGCAAATTCGTTGGATAGGTTCTTGACGAACCCGACGAGGGGGGACGGAGCTCAGCCCAGATCTTCCTCGGAGATGGCGTGGCCCCAGCCTTGCTTGGCCTTCAGGTAGCGCCGGTTCCACTCGTCCACGCCGGCGAGGTGCTTGACCCTCCGTACATTCACCAGACCATGGGCGGCAAGATCCTCGAGCTTCTTCGGGTTGTTGGTCAACAATCGGAACGGGCTGCCTCCCAACCGCCACTTGAGAATGGCCGCCGCGTCGGAGAAGTCACGGGAATCGTCCGGCAGCCCGAGGGGGCGGTTCGCCTGGGAGGTGTTTTCGCCGGCGTCCTGCAGCAGGTAGGTCGCGGCCTTGGCCCAGAGGCCAATGCCGCGCCCCTCGTGCCCGGCCATGTACACCAGATACCCACCTGCGGGATCCTGCTGGATCTGGCGAACCGCGGCAGCCAGCTGCGGGCCGCAATCACAGCGGCGCGAGCCGAAGACATCCCCGGTGAGACAATTCGAGTGGACCCGGACCAAGGGCTCACTGGAGGGATCGGGATCACCGATCACTAGCAGACTGTTCACCGCCATGGATGAGGTCAGGGACGCGAACAGATGCTGGCCTCCCTGTTGCCGGAGTTCAGCCGCCAATCCATCGACCCTGGCCAGTTCCGTGCGCCGGACGAAGACATACCACTGTGCCGTCAGCGGTTCATCGGTGAGGGCGATGGGCAGCGGAATGGGGCCAAGGATTTCAAGTGCCGGCTCGGCCGGAATATCCGCCGAGGTCGCATCGATGTCCTCACCCGCGGCATTGATCCGCGTGAGTTTGCCCTGCTCGAGCAGGCGGGTACGGACCGAAGGGTCGATATAGGTAAACATGCGCTGTAATTCGTCTCACTGAGATCTGGCAAGACCCGCTAGCATACCGATCCTGACAGCGGGGTCCATTATCCCGACTCCATCGGCGCCTGCCGCCGGTACTGCGTGGGACTTCACCTGGGAACCATCGCATTCTCCGCAGTTCGCGCCGTCGGCCCTCCCGGGAATGATAGCGCCCGGGGGGACTTGCGCACCCCCGCACCCTATCGCAGCACCTGTCAGTACGTCAGCATCAACGCGTCGAGCTGCTCCTTGGTGACGTCGTCCCAGCGCTCCAGGTTCCAGGCTTCATCCCCGCCGACCCAGGCCTTGAAGGTCGCGTGGTTGCGCTCGCGTTCGCTCGCGTCCTCTCCCAGGTGCTCGTACATGTTGCCCGGCTTGCCCTCCGGATGGTTGCTGCCGTCATCCAGTCGGCGCATCAGCGCACCGGTATCGGGGTAGACCACGAACATGATCAGGTCGGCATAGGAATCCATGCGTGGGCCCTGATTCATTTCCTCATAGCGATCCTTCTCCTCGTTGAACTCACCGACATACGGCGCCTGGGCACCGTGGCATGCAGCACAGTGGTTCTCGAACAGAGGCGTTATGTCCTCGCGGTAGGTCACTTCGTCCGCAAGCACGGGGGCGGCGACTACCGACAGCGCGGCAGCGGTGAGGATCATGCGAAGACTCTTCATGGTTCGTACCTTGATTTGGATGATGTTGGGATACCGCGGCGATTGGATCCACCGCCGTAGAACTCAGGCTAAGCCGGGGACCCTGAGCATTCAACCGACCCAGACACTGTGGAATCTCTCGATCCGTCCCCTTCAGTGCGACCTCGATGCCGGCCGACAGCATGCCGCCGGCAACGGAAGCCGCTTCCGGACGGCCGGCGCAGCAGGGTTTTCAGCGACGCCAGAAGGCCGGGGAAAGCAGCACCAGTACGGTGAAGATCTCCAACCGGCCCAGCAGCATGGCGACGACCAGCACCCATTTGCTGAAGTCGTTGATGCTGGAGTAGTTCGACCCGACATCGCCGAGACCCGGCCCCAGGTTGTTCAGGGTCCCCGCCACCGCCGAGAAGGACGTCACCTGGTCGAGGCCGGAGGCCATCAGCAACAGCACCATCACTGCGAACACCAGGATGTAGGCCGCCATGAATCCCCAGACCGCTTCGACCACACGGTTCGGCATGACCTTTTCGTTCACCTTGACCGCGATGTGCGCATGGGGATGGATCAACCGCTGGATCTCGCGCAGCCCCTGCTTGCCCAGCAGAAGCACCCGGATCACCTTCATGCCCCCACCGGTCGAGGCGGTACAGCCGCCGACGAAGGACAGGAATACGAGCATCAGCGGCAGAAATCCCGGCCAGAGGTGGAAGTCCGTGGTGGAGTATCCCGTGGTGGTGCCAATGGATACGGCATGAAAAATTCCCCAGCGTAGTGCCTCCGTGATGGTGCCGGTCACGCCTGCGTACAACAGGTAGGCAACCCCGATCGCGGAACCGGCGCCGAGCAGGACCAGGTACAGGCGGACCTCCTCGTCACGCCGGTAGGGTGCGAAGCTCGCCCTTCGGAAAACCAGAAAATGCAGCGCGAAGTTCATCCCGCCCAGCAGCATGAACACGACCGCGACCGATTCGATCATCGTGCTGTCGAAATGGCCGATGCTGGCATCGTAGGTCGAAAAGCCGCCGATGGCGACCGTCGTGAAGGAATGCGCGATGGCGTCGAAGACCTCCATTCCCGCTCCCCAGTAGCCCAGTGCGCAGGCCACGGTGAGGCCGACATACACAAACCAGAGGTTGCGCGCCGTCTCCGCGATGCGCGGAGCCAGCTTGGTATCCTTCATGGGCCCGGGCATCTCGGCGCGGAAGAGCTGCATGCCCCCGATCCCCAGCAGCGGGAGGATGGCCACGGCCAGGACAATGATGCCCATGCCCCCCAGCCACTGCAGTTGCTGGCGGTACCAGAGCACGGCGCGCGGAAGATCGTCCAGCCCCACGATCACCGTTGCGCCGGTCGTGGTCAGCCCGGACATGGACTCGAACACCGCATCGGTCACCGAGATGTGCAGCATCGGATCCAGGTACAGCGGCAGGGCACCAAAGATCCCCAAAACCAGCCAGAACATCACCACGACCACGAAGCCGTCGCGCACCTGGAGGTCTCCGCGCGACCGGAAGAACGCCGCCCAGATCAGGAGACCCGTACCCATGAGGATGGCGAAGGCCTGCAGGAACACCCAGCGGCTGGACTCGTCGTAGATCCAGCCGATCAGCGCCGGCGGCAGCATGGTCAGGCTGAACAGGGTCACCAGGATGCCAAGCAGGCGCAGGGTGGTGCCTAACTGGAACATCGCTGCCCTGCTCCCCGGGTTGTGCTAGCAGTTGGCCTGCCGTTGTCGCCTCGCCCGGGCATCAGAAGAACAG
>PXAT01000108.1 GCA_003565775.1 Ectothiorhodospiraceae bacterium
TGAACCTGATCGCCATCCCCGGCGTGCCACGAGACCTGTACGGCCGGGTCCAGCAGGCGGAACACGGTGTCGAACCAGGCGGTGCCGCAGAGGACGGCGTTCTCGCGGGTGATGACCGTGGCCCGCAACTGCCGCTCTGCCGGAATCAGCTCTGCGGTCAGGTCACCGCTGCCGACATCCTCGTCCAGTGCCCGGCGCACATCGGCTTCGATGGCAGCGGTCGGCGGGGGCTGCGGTTTAGCCGCGCTGGTCGTCGCCGGCATCATCGTCGGGCTGTTCCAGCCCGCTGCGGAGGTAGTTGCCCTTGGTATCCAGTTTTTCGCGCATCTCGTCCTTCAGGGTCCGGTCCCAGAACTTGACACCGGTGAAGTAGGCCGCGCGGGCGATGGCGTGGGCCGCCACCGGGGCTGTCAGCACGACGAAGAACAGGATGGCGATGGTGCGTACCACGACTGCCGCCTCGCCGAAATGCAGGCCGGCGGCAATGGCAATCAGGCCGCCACCGAGGGCGCCGGCCTTGGTGGTGGCATGCATGCGCAGCATGAGATCCGGCATACGGATGGCACCCAGCGCACCGATGAAGACGAAGCCGGCGCCAAGCAGCATGAGGAAGGCGACCAGGGTATTCATTTGCCGGCACCCCCGCGCTCCAGAAAGCGGGCGAAGCCGATCGCGGCCATGAAGCCGGTCAGTGCGAGCACCAGCGCGACGTCGATGAAGTCGGAGACATCAGTGGCAATGGCGTGCGTGAGGATCAGCGCGACGGTGATCAATGCGATCAGTTCCAGCGCGACCACGCGGTCCGCCAGACTGGGGCCGCGGGCCAGACGGATGAACGACAGCACCAGGCCGATGATCAGCAACAGAAAGACGACGGATACTACCCATGGAGTCACGGTGCGCGTCCCCTAGTTCAACAGTTCCAGAACCCGGCGTTCCAGGTCCTTGAGTTCACGGCGGAGCTGTTCCTCGTCATCAATGTACATGGCATGGATGAACAGCATGCGGCGGTCGTTGGACACGTCCAGGCTGAGCGTGCCCGGGGTCATCGTAATCAGGTTCGCCAGGATTGTGATGGCGGCGTCCGTATCGCCTTCCAGCTCTATGCCGATAACGCCGGGTTTCATGGTGTGGGTCGGCGTCAGCACTTCGTACGCAACGCGCACATTGGATTTTGTCAGTTCCCAGATATAGAACAGGGTGAAACCGATGATCTGCGGCACCTTGCGTACATAGGTCGGCCGCTGACCCGAGACCCGGGTGATCACCAGCAGCACGAAGTAACCGAAAATCAGGCCGGTCAGCATGCCGGCACCGCTGAAGTTGCCGGTCAGCGAAATCCAGGCGATGGCCAGCAGGATATTCCAGACGAACAGGGTCATGGCTGCACCCCCAGTACCGCTTCAATATAGTCCGAGGAGTCCAGCAGCTGTGCCGCGGCAGCATCGGCGATCTCGTAGATCGGCTGGGCCGCAAGGCCGATGAACACGGTAATGATGGCGAGACCGATGATCGGCAGCACCATCAGCGTCACGGCGCGCTGGTTCAGGGCCTTCTCGAACTGTTCGGCACGTGCGGCGGTTTCTTCCGGCTGGGCCTTCCAGAAGGCCTCGTTCCATATCTTGATCATCGAGAACAGGGTCAGCAGGCCGACCACCAGCGCCACCGCGACAATGCCCCAGCTCTCCGCCTCGACACCGGCGCGGATGATGATGTACTTGCCGAAGAAGCCGGACAGCGGCGGGATCCCGGCCAGCGACATCGCCGGCACCAGGAACAGCAGACCCAGCCAGGGCCGCGTCCGCCACAGGCCGCCGATTTCCTTGAGCTCGTAACTGCCGCGCATGAAGTAGGCGACGCCGGCGACCAGGAACAGATTCGCCTTCACGATGATGTGATGCATGATGTAGAACACGCCGCCCACCAGGGCCAGCGGCGTGAACAGCGCCAGCCCCATGATCATGTAGCCGATCTGGCTGACGATGTGGAATGACAGGATGCGTCGCATCTCGTAGTGGTAGGCCGCCCCCAGCACCCCGGTAATCATCGTGAAGCCGGCACCCCAGAGCAGGATCTCGTGGGTGTAGCCGACGTCATGGGCGAACAGCAGGGTGAAGAACCGGTACAGCGCGTACACGCCCACCTTGGTCAGCAGCCCGGCGAACAGCGCCGACACGGCGATCGGCGGGGTGTGGTACGACGCCGGCAACCAGAAGAACAGCGGGAAGGCGGCGGCCTTGATGGAGAAAGAGATCAGGAACAGCATCGCCACCACGGTGACCAGCCCCTGGTTCTCCACTTCCGGCAGCTTTACCGCCAGATCGGCCATGTTGAGCGTGCCGGTCATGCCGTAGGTCAGGCCGACCGCCACCAGCAGCATGATCGACGAGAACAGGTTGAGGGTGACGTACTTGACCGCCCCTTCCATCTGTCCGCGCGTGCCACCCAGGATCAGCAGCGCGAAGGACGCCACCAGCAGCACTTCGACCCAGACGTAAAGGTTGAAGATGTCACCGGTGAGGAAGGCGCCGCAGACGCCGGCCAGCAGCAGATGGGTCAGCGGATAGTAGCCGAAGGCCTCATGCTCGCGACTGATGCTGGGCAGGGAATACACCGCTACGGCAAAGCCCATGATGCCGGCCAGCACGGTCATGATCGCGCCCAGCAGATCGGACACCAGCACGATGCCGAACGGTGCAGGCCAGCTGCCCATCTCGATGACCAGGATGCCCTCGTTCCAGGTCTTCGCGAGCAGCACCAGCGAGGCGATCAGCAGGGCTGCCGTGCCGAGCACGCCGATCCAGCGCTGCGCCGCGTGGGACTTGAAGAAGACCAGCGACAGCGAGCCCGCGAGCAGCGGGATCATTACGGGGAGAGCGACAACAAGATTCACGTATCGGTGCTCCGCATCTGGTCCAGGTCATCCTCGCCCACCACTTCATAGGCGCGGTGGATCAGCACCACGGCGAAGGCCAGCACGCCGAACCCGATGACGATGGCGGTCAGGATCAGGGCCTGAGGCAGGGGATCCGCCCATGCGCCATCCGGCATCTGCATGCCTTCGGGAATCAGTGGCGGCGCACCGCGGGTCAGCCCGGACACGGTGAAGATCAGCAGGTTGGCCGCGTTGCTCAGCAGGATCAGTCCGATCACCAGCTTGACGATGGATCGGCGCAGCATCATGTAAACCGAGGCGCCGAACAGCGCCCCGACCACCAGGGCCATGATTGCTTCCACGTCGTTATTCCTCCGCTTCCGCCAGGGCCAGCACGATGGTCATCACCGCACCGAAAACCACGAGATAAACGCCGATATCGAAGATCAGCGGCGTCGAGAGTTTGACTTCACCGAAGCCGGGCACGTCGATCGGCCACCACAGGCCGGTGAAGAACGGTTCCCCGAAGAAGATCGGCGGAATCCCGCTCAGGGTCGCGATCAACAGGCCGAGACCCAGCAGGAACCTCGGATCGGCGCCCATCAGTTCACGGGTCCGCGCCACGTCGAAGGCGAACAGATACAGCGCAAACGCGGTGGAGACGATGAGCCCGGCGATGAAGCCACCGCCCGGCTCATCATGACCGCGCAGCAGAATGAAGACCGAGAACAGCAGCAGCAGCGGCAGCAGGAAGCGCGCCGTGGTGCGCAGAATCAGTGAGCCCATGGAGGTCATTGGCCTTTATCCTCCGCACGCAGTCGAATCATGGCGTAGACGCCGATACCGGCGAGGCCGACCACGAACAGTTCGCCCAGGGTATCCAGCGCCCGGAAGTCCACCAGGATCACGTTGACGATGTTGCGGCCGTGGGCTTCCGGATAGCTCCAGGCGGTCAGCTGATCGGAGATGGGCTCGACCACGGTGACGCCGTTCACGGCCAGGATCAGCAGGGTCATGGTCACGCCGAGCGAGCCGGCAATCGCCGCATCCCGGACCCGTGCCGCCGGACTCGACAGCTTGAGGAAGCCGGGCAGGCGATACAGCACCAGGACCAGCAGAATGACCGTCAGGGTCTCCACCATGATCTGGGTTATACCCAGGTCCGGTGCACTGAAGAGGACATAGATCAGGGCGACGCCGAAGCCGACCATGCCGAGCGTGGCGACGGCACCCAGTCGCGAGCTGGTGACCGAAGCGACAATGGCACCGACCACGACGAGGCCGGCGACCGCCAGTTCGTAGAAGGTGAAGTCCAGATCACCGATATGCACCGGCGCCCCGGCCCGGACGAAATACGCCCATAGCGTCAGGACCACGGTGGTCAGGACGGTGACCGAGAGATACGTGCGCAGATACCCGTTCTGCAGCGTCCGGGTCTGCCAGGCGGCCAGCCAGGTCAGGCCGTCCATGCTCTTCTCGTAGCCGCGTTCGGGGCCGAAGCGGTCGATGAAGGTCATGCGGCTGAAGGTGTCCAGCACCTGCTCCCAACGCAGGAACAGCACCACCCCGCCGACGATGGCCAGCACACTGAGCAGCAGGGGCAGATTGAAGCCGTGCCAGAGGTACAGTTCGACCTCCAGCGGGCTGCCGTAGACCGCCTGCACCGCAGAGCCGACCACGGCACCGGCCGGGATGAAACCGAGCAGGCCGAAGATCAGGCTGAGGCTGGCCAGTACCACCGGCCCGGCGAGCATCGATGGCGGCGCTTCATGCGGGGTTTTCGGCGTCTCCTTGAGCTCGCCGGTAAACGGCCTGATTGCGAACACCGCGGCCATGGCCGCGATCATCATGGCCGAGGCCAGCGCCAGCAGCGAGACGAAGAACGCGATGCCCGGTGCGCCGATGGTCGCCTCGAACATCAGTTCCTTGGCGATGAAACCGAACAGGGGCGGCAGCCCGGCCAGCGACAGCGCCGCGACGCAGGCGGCGAGGAAGGTGATCGGCATCAGGCCGCGCAGGCCCCCGAGCTTGAGGATGTTCTTGGTGCCGGTCTCGTGATCCACGGCGCCGGCCAGCATGAACAGGGCTGCCTTGTAGAGCGCATGGGCCAGCAGGAAGGTCATCGCGGCGATGATTGCGGCTTCGGTGCCGATGCCGATCAGCATGGTCAGTGTGCCCAGCGCCATGATCGTGGTGTAGGCGAGGATCGCCTTGATGCCGGTGCTGCGCAGGGCCATGAAAGAGCCGGTGAACATGGTCAGTGCACCGACGATGCCGAGCAGATACAGCCACAGGTCGGTGCCACCGAGGCCCGGGTTCAGTCGCGCCATCAGGTAGACGCCGGCTTTCACCATGGTGGCGGAATGCAGGAACGCGGACACCGGCGTCGGAGCCGCCATCGCGTTCGGCAGCCAGAAGTGGAACGGCACCTGCGCCGACTTGGTGAAGCAGCCCGCCAGCACCAGCAGCACGATCGCGGTGTACAGCGGGTTGTCGCGCAGCACGTCGCCGCCGGCCAGGACTTCCGACAGTTCGAAGCTGCCGGCGGTGATGCCGATCATGACCAGCCCGGCGAGCAGTGCCAGGCCGCCGGCCACGGTGACCAGCAGGCCCTGCAGGGCACACCAGCGCGCCTGCTTGTCCTCATGGTTGAAGCCGATCAGCAGGAACGAGGTGATGCTGGTCAGTTCCCAGAAGACAAACAGGGTAATCAGGTTGTTGGACAGCACCAGGCCGAGCATGGCGGCCATGAAGCTGAACATGATGCCGTAGAAGCGGGGCAGGTATTCATGGCCTCTCAGATAGCCACCGGCGTAGGTGATGATGAAGGTGCCGATGCCACTGATCAGCAGGGCGAACAGCAGGCTGAGGCCATCCACCAGCATGTTCAGGCTGATATCCAGTCCCGGAATCCAGCTGTATTCCAGAACCACGGCTCCCTGTTCGCTGACCGCCGGGATGAAGCTGGCGAAGTAGACGAACAGACTGGCCGGCAGGATGGCCAGCAGCCAGCCGGCCTTGTCGCCGAAGGCGCGGGTCAGCCACGGCGCAAAGGCCGCGAGAATGAATCCGGAGAGTACGGCGATGAGCATCGTCAGCGAAAACCTCTCAGAAGGTGACCGAATCCCTCGGGCCGGCGGCTTGATGAATCATTGGAACGCACCGTGACGTGCAGTCCACGGGGTCGAAGAGTCGCGACCTGCGACGGGATTCAGTGCTGCCGGGCTGGCCAGCGGCGCATGCTCACCGGACCCCCGTCCGGTGTGACGCCAAAGGATGGGAACATACCGGATGCGCCTTCGGTCAGGCAAGGGCGGCCCGACCGGGAAGCGCTGGAACCGGTCCCCGTGCAGACGCGGGAATGAACCAGCATTTCCCCGGCCGCCCTCATCCGGGCGCCGCGATCAGGCGATGGTGATGGCCGGATCCGCGTACACGTCCTGAATGGCGTTCAGCAACTGCACGCCTTCCCTCATCGGCCGCTGGAACGCCTTGCGGCCCGAGATCAGGCCGATGCCGCCTGCACGCTTGTTGATCACTGCGGTGCGCACGGCCTGCTGCAGGTCGTTTTCGCCGGAACCGCCGCCCGAGTTGATCAGGCCGGCGCGGCCCATGAAGCAGTTGGCCACCTGGTAGCGCACCAGGTCCACCGGGTGATCGGTGGTCAGCTCGGAGTAGACCCGCTTGTGGGTCTTGCCGAAGCCGACCGCGGTGTAACCGCCGTTATTCTCCGCCAGTTTCTGCTTGACGATGTCGGCGTTCAGGGTCGCGGCGATGTGGTTGGCCTGACCGGTCAGGTCCGCGGAGACGTGATAATCGGTGCCGTCCTTCTTGAACGCGTTGTTGCGCAGGTAGGCCCAGAGCACGGTGACCATGCCCAGCTCGTGGGCGTGGGCGAAGGCTTCGCTGACTTCCTGGATCTGGCGGCGGGAATCCTCGGAGCCGAAATAGATGGTCGCGCCCACGGCCATGGCGCCCATGTCGAAGGCCTGATCGACCGAAGCAAACATGGTCTGGTCGAAAATTTCCGGGTAGGTCAGCAGTTCGTTGTGGTTGAGCTTGACCAGGAACGGGATGCGGTGGGCGTAGGTGCGTGACACCGAATGCAGTGCGCCCAGGGTCGAGGCAACCATGTTGCAGCCGCCCTCGATGGCCAGCTTGCAGATGTTCGCCGGGTCGAAGTAGGCCGGGTTCGGGCCGAAAGAGGCGGCGCCCGAGTGTTCGATGCCCTGGTCCACCGGCAGGATCGACATGTAGCCGGTGCCGCCCAGACGCCCGGTATTGAAGATGGTCTGCAGGTTGCGCAGGACCGTCGGCTTCAGGCTCTTCTGCGACACCACGCGCTCGACGTAATCCGGTCCCGGTAGCTGGATCTGATCACTGGGAATACCGTTGCAGCGATGGCCGAGCAGCGAATCGGCCTCGGCGCCGAGCAGTTTCTGAATATCGGTCATGGTGTCTCTACTCCCCCGAAAGATTGAATAGTCGTACGTATGTATTTCATCCGCACCATCGTCGGGCGCGGATATTGGTGTTCAGTGGTAACCGTGCTGGTGCCACCGGCCGGGCAAGCCGTGCCTGCCCCTCGAGAGCCAGGGCCGGGACGCGCAGTCGCGGAGCCGGCGCCTCCGGGCAATCCGGCAGGGCCGACAGCCCGGGTCGCCTTGCCGGTCGAGCAGCCGCTCGCGACACGATACAGCGCATCAGGCCCGGAAAAATTGCCGATGCGGCGCGACCGGCGAAGGGCTTCAGTATTTTCCCGAGGGGCCGAATTATAGGGAAGGTGAACGGAGATCGCACGATTCCGGGATTCCGGGCATCCTTTTCCGGCCGGCAGCGTCGCCAATCGGCGTCATACTGCAAGGAAATCACGGATTTCGGATACTCACTTCGCCGAAAGTCCGACGTAGTCCACGAATCGGTATGATTCTCGGGTATGGTCGAAGGACTGCGACCAGTCCGCTGGAAGGTGAATGAGCGACACCAGAGACAATCAGGGCAAGCCGGTCACCCAGGGCCGCATGCCGTCGGGTCAGGTCGCCGAGCGGTTCCGTCGCACGGCGGAACGTCGCCTGCTCGAGCTGGTGCGTGGCTTGCTGGATTCCGCAGATACCGGGCTGATGGCTCGGGTCGACGCGACCGAAGACCTCGACGTCTACACCGCCCATCATGCCCTGGCCACCGAACTGCGGCGCAAGCGCTTCACCATCGAGCAGCGCCTGGTCGGACTGCTCGGCGAGCGCATTGATCGCCTGTTCGGCGAGCCGTCCTCCACCGAGCCGGAAAAGCCGGACCTGTCGATGCTGGATCTGGTGTCCAGCGAGACGCTGGAGCGGGACCTGGCAGTGGAAGCCATCGTCGGCAAGGCGAGAAACGCCAACAAGTCGGCCCTGGCGCAGCTCGTCCAGCGCCTCTCGCTGGTCGCCCCGGTCGAATCCGTGGACGGGGGCAACAACCCGGTGGATCCGCGCCAGCTTGGCGAGATGCTCAAGCAGGCGCTGGAACTGGTGGAGGCCAGCAGTGACGCCTGGCTGTCTTTCTTTGCCCTGTTCGAGCAACGCCTGCTGCCGCAACTCCCGGATTTCTATCGTGAGCTCAACCGCATGCTCGCCGATGCGGGCCTGGTTCTCCCTGGCCGCGCGGGTCGGTCCGAGCCGCGCGCACGCCGCCAGGCCGGTGACGCCCGCGCTAGCAACGACGCCGCTGGCGCCGCCGGCCCGGGATCCGCGGCCGCATCCGATGCCGGCGACGCGTTGATCCAGGCGCTGGCAAGCCTGATTCGTTCCGTGGCTGATGGGGACGCCGGGGCGGTCGGTGGTTTTCCGGTGCCGCGGCGCCTGCTCGACGAGATCGATGCCGAGGAGGGCGACGAGCCCGGACTGCCGGCCAGTGTCACGGACGTGGTGGCGGTGCTCTCGACCCTGCAGCAGATGCCGCGGGAGGCAGGTAATGACGCGTCGGTCTATCTGCCTTCGGCCGCCATTCGCCAGCAGGTCCGGCAGGGTCTGGCGACCGGCGCGGGTGGCGAGCGGATGGAACCGCTGCATGCCTGCGCCATCGAGATCGTCAGTCTGGTCTTCGAGTCGGTACTGGAGCATCCGGATATCCCGCAACGCATGAAGCTGCTGCTGTCGGAGCTCCAGATTCCGGTGGTCAAGGTGGCGCTGCTGGATCCGGCGCTGTTCAGTCAGCGTTCCCACCCGGCGCGCCGACTGATCAATGAGCTGGCGCGGGCGGCGACCACCTGGAGCGAGGTGGATGGTCGCGAGGACGAGCCCGATCCCTTGCTGCAGTGCATGGAAGGGATCGTGCACCGGATCCACAAGAGTTTTAGCGACGATATTACCGTTTTTGCGAAGGAACTGGACACGTTCGAGGACTTTCGTGCCGGCGAACTGCAGCGCGTGCGGCAGGTCGAGGCGCGCACGCGGGCGGTGGCGGAGGGCAAGGCGCGACTCAGCGATGCGCAACAGCGTGCGGCGCGCGAGATCCGCGAACGCTGCGTGGGTCAGCATGTGCCGGCCGCGGTGCGCGATATCCTCCAGGGCCCCTGGATGCGCGTCCTGTCGATGACCCTGCTGCGCGAGGGCGACGGCAGTGATGTCTGGAAGCGCCATCTGCTGACGGTGGAGCGCCTGCTGGCGACCGTTCAGATGAGCAGCGATCACGAGGAACGTCGCGATCTGGTCCTGAAAATCCCCGGTTTGTTGAAGGATCTCCGGGGTGGCGCCAACGCCATCATGTTTGACCAGGCACGCATGAGCGCCCTGCTAGACGCGCTGGAGGCTGCGCATATCGATGTGCTGACACGACCTCTCGACGAAGCCGCGGCACCGGCTGCGGAGATGGATCTCGGCCTGCCACCGGATGATTCAACCGTACCGAATGCCGATCTGGAACCGTTTCTCGAGGCGGTCGATGGCTTGCCGGTGGACAGCTGGCTGGAGTGGCGCCACGAGGGCGAGGCTCCGGTGCGCTGCCGGTTGGCGGCCCGTTTTTCGAACGGTGCATGGCTGGTTCTGGTCAACCGCGCCGGGTTCCGCATGGCCGAGCTGCCGCGGCGCGCGATGGCCGAGGAACTGGCCAGCGGTCGCCTGCGGCAGCTGGATGATGCCGCTCTGTTCGACCAGGCGCTGACGCATGTCGTGACGGAGCTGCGGCAGCAGGTGAGCGTGGCGTGAGACGCTGGTTCTGGCCGAATCTGCGTCGGGTTCTGCGGATTCCGGTGCTCCTGCTGCATGTCGCTGTCGGCGTGCTGGTCATTCTCGCCTGTGTCGGTATCGATCGCCTGCTGCGTCGACCGCTGCACCGCGGCCTCGGCCGACGCGCCCAGCGCGTCTGGTGCCACAGCATCTGCTGGCTGCTCGGTGTCCGCATCCGCCAGACCGGCGAACCCATCGCCCCGCCGCCGGTGCTGCTGGCGTCCAATCACATCTCCTGGCTGGATATCCTGGTCATTTCCGCCGACCACCGGGTCAGCTTCCTGAGCAAGGAGGAGGTGCGTCGCTGGCCGGGGATCGGCTTCGTCGCCACCTGTCTCGGCACACTCTATGTGCAGCGGGGCAATCCCCGCGCCGCGCCGCAGGTCGTGGCCGACATGACCGAACGACTGCGTTACCCGGACCGCGTCGTGTTCTTTCCCGAAGGCACGACCACGCGGGGTACCGGTCTTCTGCCGTTGAAGCACCGTCTGTTCCAGGCTGCGATCGACGCCGGCGCCCCGGTACAGCCGCTGTTGCTGCGTTACCTGAACGCCGACGGCAGCGTCAATGCGCGAGCGCCATTTGTCGACAAGCAGAATCTGATCGTCCAGGTGATCCGGCTGGCTGGCGAGTCCGGCGTCGAGGCGCGCATCATCGGTGGCGCGCCGCTGTCCAGTGACGGCCTTGATCGCGCCGCTCTGCGCAACGCCGTGGAACGCCGGATGCGCGACATGCTGTTGTCACAAAACCGTCACGAGGTTGCTATTAAATGACGCCCAACCAGAGGTAGGGAGTGCGTCGACAATGGCCGTGAAAATACTGATCGTGGAAGACGAAGCGCCGATTCGCGAGATGGTGGTGATCGCCCTGAGCGGTGCCGGCTACGATGTCCACGAGGCCGAGTCCGGCGAGGAAGGGTTTTCGCTGCTCAACGAGCACGTCCCCGACCTGATCCTGCTGGACTGGATGCTGCCGGGCATGAGCGGCATCGACTTCGCCAGGCGGATCAAGAAGGATCCGCTCTGCAGTGATATCCCCATCATCATGCTGACCGCCCGTGGCGAGGAAGAGGACAAGGTGCGCGGTCTCGAGTCGGGCGCCGACGATTTCGTCACCAAGCCGTTCTCGCCCCGCGAGCTGACTGCCCGCATCAAGGCGGTACTTCGGCGCGCCGCGCCGATGAGCGCGGAAGAGGTGGTGGAGGTCGAAGGCCTGCGTCTCGATCCGGTCAGTCACCGGATCAGCGTCGAAGACCGGGCCCTGGACATGGGGCCCACCGAATTCCGCCTGCTGCATTTCTTCATGACCCATCCCGAACGCGTCTATACCCGCGGCCAGTTACTGGATAATGTGTGGGGGACCAACGTGTACGTGGAGGAACGCACCGTGGATGTCCATATCCGTCGCCTGCGCAAGGCCATCGCCGATACCGGCCATGACCGCCTGGTGCAGACCGTGCGCGGTGCCGGCTACCGGTTCTCGGTCAGGCCCTGATGCCTGACCCGGCGCAGTCCGTTCCATGTCTTTGCCGCCTCGTTCATCTCCGCGTCGCGTGAGTTTCCGTTCCGGCGCGGCCGGCTCGCCCTGGCCCGCCGTCACCCTGCGCCTTGCCCTGATTTTCCTCGTTTCCGGCGGCCTCGGTTATCTGATCGGTCATGTGGTGCTCGGCCTGTTCCTGGGAACCGCCGCCTGTCTGGTATGGAATCTGGTGAATCAGGTGCAGCTGGAGCGCTGGCTGCGCGAGGGGCGAACCCTGGAACCGCCGGATTCCCGCGGACTCTGGGGCGACATCTTCAATGGCATTCATCGTTTGCAACGGCGTCAGCGCAGCCGTCGCCAGAAGCTTGCAACGATCCTGCAGGGCATCCGCGAGAGTATCAACGCGATGCCGGATGCTGCGGTAATTCTGCGGGAGAACAGCGAGATCCAGTGGTGGAACGGTCCGGCCCGGGATCTGCTCGGCCTGCAATGGCCGCAGGACGAAGGCCAGCGCATCGCCAATCTGTTCCGGCATCCGGATTTCGGCAGCTTTATCCGGCGCGAGGAGGAGGGTACGTCCACCATCACCGTGCCGTCGCCGGTGGACGAAGATCTGATGCTGGAGATCCGGCTCATCCCCTACGCCGAGAATCAGCGCCTGCTGCTGGCCCGGGACATTACCCGGCTGTATCGGCTGGAGCGCATGCGGCGCGACTTCGTCGCCAACATCTCGCATGAGCTGCGCACCCCGCTGACCGTGATTCACGGGCTGTCGGAAACCCTTGCCGATACCGTGGGTAACGGCGACCCCCGGACGCGGCGATCCATCGAGCTGATTCACCAGCAGACCCTGCGCATGGAGCGCCTGGTGGAGGATCTGCTGATGTTGTCGCGGCTGGAAACCGAACCGAAGCCCGTGGAAATGAAGCCGGTGAATCTGCCGGCCGTGCTCGGCCTGCTGGTGGAAGAGGCGCGCACCCTGAGCGGTGACGGAAACCACCGGATCGAGCTCGACACCGACCCGGGTCTGTGGGTCTATGGCGACGAGTCGGAGCTGCGCAGCGCCCTGTCGAATCTGGTCTTCAATGCGGTCAAATACACGCCGGCCGGGGGGCACATCCAGGTGCTCTGGCAGCGGCGGGGCAATCGCGCGTATTTCCGGGTCGAAGACGATGGCCCGGGCATTCCGGCGCAGCATCTGCCGCGGCTCACCGAGCGTTTCTACCGCCTGGACTCCGGACGCTCGTCGCGGACCGGCGGCACCGGTCTGGGCCTGGCAATCGTCAAGCACGTCCTCGGACGCTACGGTACGCGCCTGCAGATCAAGTCCGAAGTCGGCAAGGGCAGCCGGTTCAGTATCACTTTCCCGGAGCGCCTGACGCTGCCGTACGTGGATACCACGATGATCAGCGAGACTGCCGGCCGGCGCTGAGCTCCGCGGTCATCACCGCTTCACGTCCGCTTCACAATCCTGTCACATCGGCTGCCCATACTCCGCCTCGTCGTAGGGTCAACGTGGCCCATGACACGCACCTGCTGTCCTGCGAACGAGTACAACGGAGTCTCCCGACATGATGAACAAAACCCTGGCCGGCATGATGGCCGCTGCCACCATGACCGCCTTCAGCGCGACGGTATCTGCCGAAGAGCAGGTTCAGGTCGATCCGAATCTGCCTGTCTACGAGGAAACCTCGGGCGTTTCCGGAAACCTGACCTCGATCGGTTCCGACACCCTGAACAACCTCATGACCCTCTGGGCCGAGGAGTTCAACGCGTTTTACCCCAACGTCAACGTCCAGATTCAGGGCGCTGGCACCGGTACCGCCCCCCCGGCATTGGCCGAGGGCACCTCCCAGTTCGGTCCGATGAGCCGCACCATGCGTGACAGTGAAGAAGCCGAGTTCGAAAGCGCCCACGGCTATCCGGCTACCCCGGTTCGCACCGCCATCGATACCATCGCCGTTTTCGTCAATCGCGATAACCCGATCGAGGGTATGACCATTCCGCAGGTGGATGCGGTGTTCTCCTCCACCCGCCGCTGCGGTTATGAGGAAGACATCACCCGCTGGGGTCAGCTGGGCATGGAAGGCAGCTGGGCGAATCGAGACATCACGCTGTACTCGCGCAATGCGGTCTCTGGCACCTATGGCTTCTTCCGTCAGAATGCGCTGTGCGATGGCGACTTCAAGGATTCCATCAACGAACAGCCGGGTTCCGCCTCGGTGGTCCAGGGTGTGACTGAATCCCTGAATGGTATCGGTTATTCAGGTATCGGTTACGAAACCTCCGGTGTGCGTGCGATTCCGTTGGCGCATGACGAGGATAGCGTGATGGCGGAGCCGAACGCCGAGTCCGCCGCCTCCGGCGATTATCCGTTGGCCCGGTTCCTCTATGTCTATGTCAACAAGAACCCGGAGCGCGACCTGGAACCGCGGGTTGGCGAGTTTCTGAAACTGGTGCTGTCCAAGCAGGGTCAGGAAGTCACCGTGCGTGACGGCTTCATCCCGCTGCCGGCCGCAGTGGCGGCGCAGGAACGCGAGAAGCTGGGGCTCTAAGCTACGCTTCATGCGAGCCTGCAGTTCATGGCCCTGCCGGGTTCGGCAGGGCTTTTTTGTTGCTGTTCCGGCGCCAGATGGCGTCATCAAGGCATCATCCGCCGGTCACCAAACTGTCATATCCCGCCAGTACCATCCGGCTCAAAGACTAATCAGCCAGCCGGGAACTCACCATGAACACCGTCTCCAGTGACAACAGCGTCACGCAGGGCGCCGCTGCCAGCCAGCTTCCCTCGGGTTCCGCCAGGGCTCGCCTCCGTCGCTGGCGTGGGGTCAAGGATGTCTCGGCGAAAGTCCTGGTTGCGACCTTCGGTTTGGCCGTCGTCGGGGCCCTGGCGCTGATCTTCATCTACCTGTTCAGCGAAGTCATGCCCTTGCTGCAGTCGGGGGATTCCGATGTCCGCAGCAGCTACGAGGCGCCCGGTGGCAGTGACGCCGAAACCGTCCACGTGGGTTCGAATCGCCACCGCTCCCTGGCCGTGCGCTTTACTGACGACCGCCGCGCGATCTTCTTCAAGCCGATATCCGGAGACATCACCAAGACCGTTGATCTGCCCCTGCCCGAGGATGCGGTCGTCACCGCCCGCGCACAGGCGGAGCCGCGTACCCGAATCTCCGCGGTCGGGCTGGAGACCGGCGAGGTACTGATCGTCGAACAGGAATTCAGTGAAACGTTTTCGGACGGTCAGCGCCATGTGGATGGCGATATCAAGTTTCCGATGGAGTCCGAAGACGGCCCGTTGCTGGACATCGCCGAAGATGGGACCGCGGTGCGCAATCTGGCGGTACAGCGGGGATCCGGTGGTATCAGTCTGGCGGTGGAGCTGGCGGACGGCCGTCTGGAGTTGATCAACTTCGCGGAAACCACCTCGTTCATGACCGGCGAGACCACGGTGGAGATCAAGCGCTTCAGCCTGGAATCGCCCGAGGATGCCTCCATCACCCGCATGCTCATGGATATCACCGGGCGTGTGCTGCTGGCCGGTGATGATGCCGGCCGCGTGCATTACTTCGACATTTCCCGGCCGGCGAACGCGAGACGCCTCGATGTCCGCCAGGTCATGGAAGACGATGATGTGTCGGTCACCGCGATGGAGTATCTGCTCGGTTCGGAGTCGCTGATCGTCGGTGGCTCCGACGGCCGGGTCACGCAGTGGTTTCTGGTACGCGACGAGGACAACGTCCGCCGCCTGCAGCAGGTCCGTTCCTTCGAATCGCACGATGCGCCGATTCGTACCATTGCTCCGGAATACGGGCGTAAAGGCTTTGCCACGGCCGACGAATCGGGCGTGGTCAAGGTGCATTACTCCACATCACAGCGGACGTTGTTGACGCAGCGCGTTGCGGATAACAGGTCGATCCGCACCCTGGCCTTCGCGCCACGGGCCAATGCCCTTTACGCCGTGGACGAGGACGAACGCTTCCATATCGTCGACGTGAACAACGCCCACCCGGAGATTTCCGTTGGCGCCCTGTGGGGTCAGGTCTGGTACGAGGGCCGGTCGGAAGGCGCCTACGTCTGGCAGTCCTCGTCCGCGACGGATGAGTTCGAGCCGAAGTTCTCCCTGGTGCCGCTCACCGTGGGCACGCTGAAGGCGGCGTTCTACGCCATGCTCTTCGCGATCCCGCTGGCGATCATGGGCGCGATCTACAGCGCCTATTTCATGTCTCCAAGGATGCGCAGCACGGTCAAGCCGACCATCGAGATCATGGAAGCGCTACCCACGGTCATTCTCGGCTTTCTTGCCGGTCTCTGGCTGGCACCCTTCGTCGAGTCCAACCTGCCGTCCGTCTTCAGCATTCTGCTTCTGGTGCCGGCGAGCATGCTGCTTTTCGCATGGCTCTGGACGCGGGTGATCAGCCCAAGCCTAGGGCGCCTCATCCCCGATGGCTGGGAGGCGGCAATCCTCATTCCGGTGGTGCTGCTGGTGGGCTGGTTTTGCGTCTGGATCAGTCCGTCCATCGAAATCTGGTTCTTCTCCGGCGACATGCGGCAGTGGCTCACCGATGTCGGCATTACCTACGACCAGCGCAATGCCCTGGTGGTGGGCATCGCCATGGGCTTCGCTGTGATCCCGACCATCTACTCGATCTCCGAAGACGCGGTTTTCAACGTGCCCAAGCACCTGACCCAGGGCTCGCTGGCGCTGGGTGCCACGCCCTGGCAGACCATGATGAAGGTGGTCCTGCTCACTGCCAGCCCGGGCATCTTCTCGGCGGTGATGATCGGCTTCGGCCGCGCCGTCGGCGAGACCATGATCGTGCTGATGGCGACCGGCAACAGTCCGGTGGTGAATTTCAACATCTTCGAGGGCATGCGCACGCTGTCCGCGAACATCGCGGTGGAGATGGGTGAGACGGCCGTGGGAGGGACGCATTACCGCATCCTGTTCCTCGCCGCATTGGTGTTGTTCGTTCTGACGTTCGTCGTGAACACGGCCGCCGAGCTCGTGCGGCAACGTCTGCGCCGCAAGTACAGCTCACTTTGACCACACGTTCCGAGGCAGGGAAAGACAATGAATAACTGGTTCAGAAACGGAACGCCGTGGGTCTGGCTGAATGCCGGTGCGGTGAGCATCAGCCTGATTATGGTGGCAGGTCTGTTGGGCATGATTGCGGTCAACGGCCTGGGGCACTTCTGGCCCAAGGCGGTTGCGGAGTTCGATTACACCGAAGGCGAGGATGCCGAAGTTCAGCGGGTGCTCGGCGAGGTCAGCCGTTCCGAGACCATGACGGCCGCGGCGATGCGGGAGGCCGGTTACGTCGTGCCCGAGGACGAGGAAATCGTTACCCGGCACCTGATCAAGCGCGGTAACCGGGATGCGACCGGACGTGACTTCGTCTGGTATATCGGTGAAAACGCTTCGGAATTCCGGTATCCGGAAAACGCCATGGTGCTGGAGCGCCTGACCTGGGGCGATCTGATCGGATACCTCAAGGACTATCGTGAGGACGGTGAGGTCGTGGCCGAGGGTGACGAGGCACGAGAACGTTTCACCGAGCGACTGCAGGAGACAAGCGCCAGCGTGCAGGAAATCGGCCGTATCGAGCGTTTCGAGATCGGCGCGGTGAACTACGAGATCGAGCAGATCCGGCTGCAGCAGCGCGCGCTGGATCTGAATCCGCAGCTGTCCGACGAGGAGCGTGCCGAACAGGCGGCACTACTTGATGAACAGCGCGCGGAGTTCCAGGAACGCTATGACGCGCTTGAGGATCGGCGTAACGAACTGCGTCGCGAGGTCCGGCGTTTCGCGATTACCGCAGAGTTGATGGATGGACGGGAGCAGGAGGTGGTGCTGGCGGATATCGTGCGCGCCACCTGGCCCAATGACATGAGTGTGCCGGCCAAGGCGCGCGAATATGTCAGCGTCTTCTGGGATTTCGTCAGCGGGTTCCCGCGCGAGGCGAACACCGAGGGCGGCATCCTCCCGGCGATTTTCGGCACGGTGCTGATGGTGATCATCATGTCCATCGTGGTGACACCATTCGGCGTGCTTGCTGCCATCTATCTGCGCGAATACGCAAAGCAGGGGCCGCTGGTGCGAACCATCCGTATTTCGGTCAACAACCTGGCCGGCGTGCCGTCCATCGTTTTCGGCGTTTTCGGTCTCGGCTTCTTCATCTATTTCCTTGGCGGAGCCATAGACCGAACGTTTTATCCCGAGGCGCTACCAGCGCCCACCTATGGCAGTCCGGCCATTATCTGGGCGTCGTTGACCCTCGCCCTGCTCACATTGCCGGTGGTGATCGTCTCCACCGAAGAGGGCCTGTCACGAATTCCCAGCACAATCCGCCAGGGCAGTCTGGCGCTGGGCGCGACCAAGGCCGAAACCCTGTGGCGTATCGTCGTCCCGCTGGCGGCCCCGGCCATGATGACAGGCCTGATCCTGGCCGTAGCTCGCGCCGCGGGCGAGGTGGCGCCGCTGATGCTGGTGGGGGTGGTCAAGCTGGCGCCGAACCTGCCCATCGATGGCAGTTTCCCGTTCCTGCATCTGGATCGTGCCTTCATGCATCTGGGCTTCCACATCTACGACGTCGGTTTCCAGAGCCCGAACGTCGAGGCCGGTCGTCCGCTGGTATACGCCACGGCCCTGATTCTGGTGCTGCTGATCATCGTGTTGAACGTGACCGCGGTCACGATCCGCAACCACCTGCGCGAAAAGTACAAGAGCGAAAGCGATTAGCCGGCGGCACGGCCCCGTGCGGATTGCCCTGGCGGCGCCCACTTGAGGAAAAACGGGAGAGCGAACCGGTGTTTCCTCAGCCCAGATCAAGAGAGATGAACGGTGTCCAAAATGAAAGAAGAGAACAAGGTGCTGACGCATGGCGTGGACCCCGCAGCGATGCGCGGTCGCAGCAGCGAAAAGATGGTGCTGAGCCGTGAGACGGCGGCGATGGAGATCAAGGCCCTCAAGCTGTTTTATGGCAAGGACATGGCTCTGAAAGGCGTCGATCTGATGATTCCGAAGGGCCGCATCACGGCTTTCATCGGTCCCAGTGGTTGCGGCAAGTCGTCGCTGTTGCGCTGCATGAACCGGATGAATGATCTGATCGACAGCGCCCGCATCGAGGGCGAGGTCCTGCTGCATGACGAGAACATCTACGACAAGGGTGTGGATGTGGCCGAGCTGCGGCGCCGGGTCGGCATGGTGTTTCAGAAACCCAATCCGTTCCCCAAGTCGATCTACGAAAACGTGGCTTACGGACTGCGGCTGCAGGGTGTAAAGAGCCGTCGCGTGCTGGACGAAGTGGTGGAGAAGTCCCTGCGCCGTGCGGCGCTCTGGGACGAGGTGAAGGATCGTCTGAACGAGAACGCCTTCGGCCTCTCCGGCGGTCAGCAGCAGCGTCTGGTGATCGCCCGCGCCATTGCCATCGAGCCGGAAGTACTGCTGCTGGACGAACCGGCTTCGGCCCTCGACCCGCTGGCGACGCTGAAGATCGAGGAACTGATGTTCGAGCTGAAGGAGGATTACACCATCGCGATCGTCACCCACAACATGCAGCAGGCGGCCCGCGTTTCGGACTACACCGCCTTCATGTACATGGGCGAGATGGTGGAATTCGCCGACACTGACACCCTGTTCACCAGCCCGGGGAAAAAGCAGACCGAGGATTACATCACGGGCCGTTACGGGTAACGGCCCGTGGGTTCAAGGTTTCAGCTTTCAGGCTTCAGGGAACGGGTGGGCTTTGACTGTCCTGAACACTGAAACCTGAATCACTGAACACGTTTTTGCAGCAGCTTTTCGGAAGTCCCAGACCAACGATCACGGTCCACCGACCATTGAGGCCTACCATGGATAAGTCGATATTTACCCAGCACATTTCGGCCCAGTTCAACGAGGAACTGGAGGATATCGTCAACCGGGCCATGGCGATGGGCGGGCTGGTGGAACAGCAGCTGGCTGACGCCATGGCCGGGCTGGCCGAGGGTGACAGTGGCAAGGCCGAACTGGTAGTGACGCGGGATTACCAGGTCAATGCCATGGAGGTGGCGCTGGACGAGGAATGCACCTACATCCTTGCCCGGCGGCAGCCGACAGCGAGTGATCTGCGCCTGGTGATGGCGGTGATCAAAACCATTACCGATCTGGAACGCATCGGCGACGAGGCGGAGCGTATCGGCAAGATGGCGCTGCACCTGCTGGAAAAGGATCGCGAGCTGCACCCGATGGCCGATATCGCCGCGCTGGGCGAGTATGTCCGCCGCATGCTGCATACGGCACTGGACGCGTTCGCGCGCATGGATACGGACCAGGCGGTGAGGACGGCGCAGATGGACTTCAGCGCCGACAGCCAGTACGAGGAAATCATGCGCCAGTTGCTGAAGCGCATGCGTGACGATCCGGAGGCCATTCCACGGGTGATGGACATGATCTGGGCGGTGCGCTCGCTGGAGCGCATCGGCGATCGCTCACGCAACATCTGCGAATACGTGATCTATTTCGTGCTGGGCAAGGACGTTCGTCACGTCAGTTTCGAGCAGATGGCCGAGGAAGCCACCGGCGACCGTCGCTGATCGCCAGGGAGACGCTGATCTAATCGCGGTCGAGCAGGATGTCGCGATAGGAACGGGGGTCTTCCATCGGTTCCAGGTGCGTGATCACGCTGGCGCCGCTGAGCCGTTCCTGGATGGCATTTTCGATGGCATCGGCCACGTCGTGGCCCTGCTGCACGCTCCAGGTTCCCGGCATCAGGACGTGCATGGAGATGAAGCGGCGGGCGCCGGACTGGCGTGTCCGCAGGGCATGGAAGTTGACCTGGTGGCGGCGCCCGAAGTCGTCGAGGATACGCTGGATCTCGGCGATTTCGTGTTCGTCCAGTGCGCTGTCCATCAGGCCGTTGACGGAGCGGATGAACACCTTCCAGCCGGTGAAGCTGATGTTCGCCGCGACCAGCAGTGCGATCAGCGGATCGATGATGTACCAGCCGCTGATCGCGACCACCGCAACACCACCGATCACGCCCACCGAGGTCCAGACATCGGTCATCAGATGGTGGCCGTCGGCTTCCAGAGTGATGGACTCCTCGCGCCGACCGACATTGAGAAGAATCCGCGCCGCGGCCAGATTGATCAGCGTGGCCACGGCCGACAGGGCCAGGCCGATGACCGGCATTTCGATGGGTTGCGGATCCAGCAGCCGGTTTACCGCCACCACGGTAATCCCTACCGACGCGAGCAGAATCAACGCGCCCTCGAGGCCGCTGGAGAAGTACTCCGCCTTGTCGTGGCCATACTGGTGATCGTGGTCGGCGGGTCGCGCCGCGATTCCGAGCATCACCAGTGCCATAATGCCGCCGGCGAGATTGATCACCGATTCGGCAGCATCTGACAGCAGACCGACCGATCCGGTCAGCCACCACGCCAGCGTCTTCAGGGCAATCACCAGGATCGATGCGACGATGGACAGCCAGGCGAACCGCATCAGGGCGCGGCGGCGCTCCATGCGGGACTGACCGCCGGGCAGATCTGTCTTGTCGGAACGGCTGGGCTGGCTCATGGTCTCTTTTCAAGACGACGGATCGTTCGGTACGTTGCGACGCAACTGTCCGGTGAAGGCAGTGTCTCGCCAATGCTCGTGAAAGTGTACCAGTCAGGTCCTGTTTGCGAATAGATCAGGGATATATCAAGGGGTTTCCACGTTATGAAAATCATGTCCAGTGTATTTGCGGTGACGGCGGCGCTCGCGCTCCTGGGGACAGGGTCGACGGTGTCTGCACAACAGGATTTCTCGGCCGATCCGGGGCAGACCGAAGGCACCATTCCGGATCGCGAGCGCGAGCAGGGTGAGCTGGAGCGCTTCCAGGACTGGACTGTCTACTGTGAGGATTTCGAGGAAGACGGCGAGACGTTCCGGGCCTGCGAGATGCTTCAGCGGGTGACCGTGGAAGACAGTGGCGAGGTCATCATGGAAGTCGTGGTCGGCTACATGCCGGACCGTGGCATGCCGATGGCGCTGTTCTCCGTGCCCCTCGGAATCCGTCTGCAACCCGGTCTCGAACTGCAGGTGGACAATAACGAGCCGGTCCGCATCGCCGTGGATATCTGTGGTGAGGACGGCTGCATGGCATCGATGCTGTTCGATGAGGACATGCTGCGCCAGTTCCGCATGGGGACGGATGGCACCGTGACCATCCGCGATGCGCGCAACCAAAGCTTCGATCTGCCGATCTCGATGATGGGTTTCACTGCCGCCCTCGAGCGGATCATGGAGGAATCATGAGCATGCCACGAATCGGGAACGGTCATCGGCCATGGCTGGCGCTGACGCTGCTGGTTTCCGTGTTTTTCGCCCCGCTGGCGACTGCGGATGGTGTCGAGGTTCACGACCCATGGGTGCGCTGGGTGCCGGAAGTTTCCGACCGAACGGCGGCTTACATGCGGATTCAGGCGCCTGCCGAAGAGCGGCAGATACTGATCGGCGTGGACAGCCCGCAGTTCGATCGCGCCGAGATTCACGAGTCCGTCGACGAAGACGGTCAGGCGCGCATGGTGCACTGGTCGACACTGCGGATTGGCGCCGGTGACGAACGCGTGCTGGAACCGGGCGGTTATCACATCATGCTGATCGGTCGACTGGGTGATGCGCTGGAGGAGGGCGACATCGTCGAGCTGCAGATGCGGTTCCAGAGCGGCGAGATTCTCACCATCGACATGCCGGTCCGACGCGATGGACCCGAGCGTGATGACGACGGGCATGACCATCATCATCACGATCATCACTGACAGCAGACAGTGACCGGCCGCGGGGCGTGCGGACCGCAGCCGGTCGTCAGTCTCGGACGTCGTTGTCGATGATGGCGTCTGCCGCTTCCAGAATCTCGTCGGCGCTCATGCCGTGCATGGCGCGATAGACGCGTTCCCGCTCGCGTTCGTAGTCGGCCTCGGTCAGTTCGCCGTTTTCATAGGCGTCGCGAATGCCCTTCTTGCGCTCGTGCTGCTCGAACACAGCGTTGAAGGCGTTGCGAAATGCCAGCCGTTCCTGGCCGGAACGAAACTGCCGGGTCATTTGCTGCATGGACATGGCGAAAGCGCCCTGGCCGCGGTCGCCACGGACGCGGATCGTGCGGTCCTCCTGTTCGGCTTCGGCGGCTTCCGGGGCGGGTGCCGGCGGTTCGGCGAGGGCCGGCGCGCTACCGAACGCGAACAGGCAAAGAAAAAGCAGGGACGTCAGGCGCATCGTTATTGGTCTCCTCCGGAGTGTTGATGTGGCATGGACAGCCGGAATCGGGATTTGGTTTGCCCGACCCCGGTTCGGTGGTTGTCCGACGGTGAGCATACAATAGGCTCAGACGAGTACCGCACCGGGCCCGCGCGGACTTTCGTATCCGGTTTTTCGATGAGGTCTGCATGCTTCGAATTCTGCTGGTTGATGATCATGCGGTTGTGCGCGCGGGCTACCGGCGGCTGCTGGAGCAGGCGGATGTCGACTGGGTGGTGGAAGAAGCCGCCACCGGTGAGGGCGCCTATCGGCTCAGTCACGAAACAGCGTTCGACGTCGTGGTAATGGATCTGTCTCTGCCGGGCATGAGCGGCATCGAGACCCTCCGACGCATGCGCAAGCGCGATGCCAGGATCCGGGTGCTGGTATTCAGCATGCATGATCAGGCCGTGTTCGCGGAACAGGCGCTGGAGGCCGGTGCGGCCGGTTACATCACCAAGTCCAGCGCACCCGAGGTGCTGGTGGAAGCCGTGGCCGGTGTGGCCGCCGGCGGTCGCTTTCTCGGACCGGACGTGCGCGACGCGTTGAATCTGCATCAGGGCGAAGGCAATGTCGGCGACGCGCTGCGCTCGCTGTCACCGCGTGAGTTCGAGATTTTCCGTCTGCTTGCCGAGGGTCGTGGGGTCTCCGAGATCGCCGAGTTACTGAACCTCGGTTACAAGACCGTCGCCAACTACAGCACCATCATCCGCGACAAGCTGGGCACCGCCAATACCGCGGATCTCACCCGGCTGGCCATTCGCGAGGGCATTGTCAGTCCCTGACGCCAGAGGAAGCCGCCATGACCCTGCGAACGCGTCTCAGCCTGCTCCTGTTGGTGCTGACCCTGGTGTCCTTCCTCGCCGGCGTCCTGATCGTCGTGCACAACGCCCGCACCGCGGTGGAAGCGGAGTTGCGCTCGGCCTCCGACCTGACCGTACAACTCGTGGAGGCATCGCTGGACAGCCTCAGCGAGATTGGCGGTCCCGGCGCAGTCAGCCCCGAGGAACTGTTGTCCCAGATCCAGGGCCTGGGTGCGCATCGGCATATCCGGCTGGATGTGCACCGCGGCGATTCGCCGCCGCCGGCGGCCGATGCGCCGCGACCGCGCCTCCCTGACGCGCCCGCCTGGTTCACCTATGCGGTCAAGCCACCGGTGAAGAGCTTCCATCGCACGATTCCGGTCAGTGGCAGTCAGGATGCCTGGTTCGTGGTCCATGCCGAGCCGGCTGACGAGATCACCGAGGCCTGGCAGGCCGCCCGCGGCCTGCTGGCGCTGCTGATCGGTTTCGCGATTACGCTGAATCTCGCCATTTTCCTGGTCGTGAACCGTGCCCTGCGGCCGCTGCGCGAGATTCTGCACGGCCTGGACCGACTGGAACATGGCAATTACTCCAGCGTGCTGCCGGAATTCTCGGTCCCCGAGTTCAACAGTGTTTCACGGCAGTTCAACAAGTTGTCGGCGGCGCTGGAGCAGAGTCGCGGCCGGGTTCGTCGGCTCAACCGCCAGATCCTCGAAGTGCAGGAGGACGAGCGTCGGCATCTCGCGCGGGAACTGCATGACGAGCTGGGTCAGTGCATGTCGGCGATCCGCGCCGAGGCGGCGGCGATCCGGCAGGCGGCCGGTCCGGGCAATTCGGCGGTCCAGGAGGCGGCACAGTCCATTGCCCGCACTGCCGGTCAGGTTTACGACATCGCCCGCAACATGATCCACCGGCTGCATCCCGCGGCGCTCGAGGAACTCGGTCTGGAGGCCGGGATCCGGCAGATGGTCTCGGACTGGGGGCGGCGCAACCCCGGGATCGAACTGAAACTGCAGCTGTCCGACGGACTGGATCGGGTGTCGCCGGCCCTGGCGATCCATGTCTACCGGGTTGTGCAGGAGTGCCTGACCAATGTCAGTCGTCACGCCGGAGCGAACCGGCTGACCATCAGCGTGACCCGGCAGAACGAGGCGGTACAGGCGGAAATCCGGGACGATGGCCGCGGCTTCGACGTGGAACAGGTGGCCGGGGGGTTCGGCTTGCTCGGGATTCGCGAGCGCATGGCCGGGCTGGGCGGTTCGGTGGCCATCGACAGCGAGCCGGGTCGGGGTACCCGTGTTCGGCTCTGGGCTCCCGAAGATGACCGCGTTGCCGCCGAATCAACCGGTTGATTCGGCATGACTGGGCGACCGCCGGGCCGCTCAAAAAAACGGGCCCATCCCTGGGCCCAAGATGCTTCCTGCCGCTCGTTGGAGGAGGGAGCGTGCGAAGTCACACGCTGATTCGGGAATGTCCCGCCGGCCGAGCAAGTCCCTGAGGAACCGGCGATCCCCTTCCTGGCCTCACCCCATCCGAGGGCGAGGCCAGGAGTCCTGGCCCGGTGACTAGAACCGGGTGGTAAAGCCGGCCAGGAAGGTCCGCTCGGCGCCCGGGCGGATACCGTCCTGCACATCGCTGACATAGAGTTTGTTGGTCAGGTTGCGACCCTGGACCCAGAAGGTCGTCGGCGTGCCGCCGACATCGGTATGCCAGCTTGCCCGGGCGGACAGCAGGGTGCGGCTTGGCACACGCCCGTTGCTGCCATCGTCCTCGATGCGCCGGGTGTTCTCCACATCCGAGAAAAACTCGCCGAAATGGCTCATCGTCGCGCTCAGCTCGATGCCAGAGACGTGGTCCACGCCGAGGGTCAGGCTGCCGGCCTGACTGGGGATCTCCGGCACGCGATTGCCGTCCAGCGGCCCGCTTCGGAACTCCGCCTTGGTGTAGTTCCAGGCTACCAGGCCGAAGAAGTTGTAATCCGAATCGGTGAACGGTGCCGAGTCGATGCGCAATTCCAGATCAACGCCGTAGATATCGGAATCGGCGGAGTTGATGAACAGCGCATCGCCGAACTGATCGACATCGTCACGAATGAGGGTGTCCTTGATTCGGTTGTAGAACACCGCCGTGTCAAAGGAAACGCCGCGCAACCCCTTGCTGCGCACACCGATCTGGGCGTTGGTGCCCTTTTCGGGTTCCAGCGGGAAGTCTTCTCCACGGGCTGAAGCCGGTGAGAAGCCACGGTGCAGACCCGCGTACGTGTCGACGTGTTCGAAGCCGCGATAAAGGAAGCTGATGCCGGGAAGATATAGCGTGTTCCATTCGCTCTCCGAGCCGGTCTCGCTTCCCGGACGGAATCGGGTGTTTGCCTCCTGCCGATAGCTTTCCACCCGAATTCCTGGAGTAATTACAAAGTCACCGATTTCCATCTGGTTCTGTACGTAGCCGGAGTACGCCTCTGCCTTGAACGTGACCAGGCGACCATCCCGCGTATAGCCGTCCTCGCCGGCAACGGCACGCAGCCGACCACGTCGATTCTGGTTCAGCTTCTCGCCCGGGCGCCCAACCGGACGACGGTCCTCGAAATCATGCCGTTCGAAGCGCAGGCCCGCCTCCGGCGTGTGCTCCACCATGCCGGTGCGAATGCCGGAGTAGCTGGCCCTGGTGTCGCCTCCGAAGGTTTCATAGCGACGGTCACGACCTTCCATCACGCGATCCTCTTGGGCATCGCCCGGATTGCGGCTCTGGAATCTCGGTCGGTCGAGGTCGGTGTAGAACACCCGGCTCGAGACCGTCAATCGGTCGGTGGCCTGGAATTCATGGTTCAGATCAAGCTTCCAGTAATCCACGGCGATGTTGTTGTCGCGGCGACCGGCGCCGAAGCGGCGCTTGCCACGCGGGTCTTCATCAAATTCCGCCTTGGTCAGGTTGTTCTCGTCATAGCCCTGAGAGCGCTCACGGAAATAGGTGATTGAGGCGCCCAGATCGTGCCGCTCGTTCACGTCCCAGTCGGCGCTTACGTAGAAGTCATCGAACTGGTGATCTTCAACGTCGAACACGCCATCGGAATTCAAGCCCGTGTAGGCGAAGACCAGTCCCACATCACCCTCTGTGCGGCGGTGCATCAGGTGCCGGTGAAACTGATTCTGGTTGCCCGCACCGAGTTCGAAAGTGGTTTCCGGCGTCAGCGTCGCGCGCTTGTTGCGGAAGTTGACGATGCCGTGGTTGTTGTTCGGGCCATGCACGATCTGTCCGGCGCCCTTCAGCACCTCGACGCGCTCCAGACGCTGGATCGGCGGCGTGTAATGGGCGCTGGGGTCGAGATAGTTGCTGGCGGTGATCGGCGTGCCGTCTTCCAGCAGCAGCACCTTGCGGGAGCGCCGCGGCGGTGCCCCGCGAACACCGATGCCGCTGCGGCGACCCAGGGCATCATCGTCGATGGTGCGCACGCCGGAGGTGAAGTCCAGGGCGTCGTGCAGGGTCAGCGGACGGTAGGTCTCGATATCGGTGTCGGTCAGGATCGACGCGGCACCGGGCGTGTCGGCGACATCGTCGGCAACCAGGGCGCGGATTTGCAGTGGGGCAAGTGTCTGCGCTGCGGCACGCGGCCCGTGCTCCG
>PXAT01000205.1 GCA_003565775.1 Ectothiorhodospiraceae bacterium
CCCTCCCAAGCGGAAATCGAGATCGCGAGTTCCAGAACCGATATCGAGAGCGAGCTCGGACGTCCCGTGGAGACATTTGCTTACCCGTTCGGCAGACACGACCCGGCCGTCCAGGAGATGGTAGTCAGGTCCGATTACGTGGCGGGCTGCACCGTGGATGCGGGGCTCAACACGCCGACCACGCCAGCGCACGCGCTGCGGCGCTCGGAGATCCAGGGTCACGACCCAGTGATGCGCTTGATGCTCGCCCTCTGGCTCGGAGACCCAGAGGCAATCTGGAAACGAACGAGGACCTGATCGATGAACCCGAAGGAGCACCCCAACCGGCTGGACGACTGTAACCCCACCACATTCCATGCGATCGTATCGACGATCACCGAGTTTACGGGTATGCCTCATGCTGAGGCGGAGGCGCGCGTCTGGAACGAGGTGATCGAACCCGGGTGGAATGTACGGCGTGATGTGGCCCGCTTCGGCGTGACGCCCTTCCACTTTGACGATCACATGGCTCGTCTTTACGGGGAGGGTGACGGATTCATCTTCGACTCCCTCCTATTCTGGGCCCGCCCGATCCGCCAGTCGTGGATTCGCCATACACTCGACCGGATCCAGACCCATGCGGAACGGACGCACAGGCAGGGCGGAGATCTCCGGGTTCTCATGTTTGGCGACGGCCCAGGTAACGATTCGCTGTTCCTCGCGCGTAGGGGCGTGACGGTGCACTACCATGAAATACCCGGAAGCAGGACGTATGACTTCGCGGTGGCTCGATTTCGTCGATGCGGCCTCTGGGGAACGCGCATTCTGCCAGCGGAATCACCACTGTCTCAGATGACCGAGCAATACGACGTGGTTGTTTCCTTTGAGGTGCTCGAACATCTGCCCGAACCGCTGGCCCAAATTGTCCAGATCTCATCCATACTGAAGACGGGTGGCCTTGCCTTCGTCACAGACGACTTCGGTGACCTCACTCCAGCCCTTCCAACCCACCTCAGGAGCAGTGCACGTTACCTCGGAGCGACGCCGTTCCTCTTCATGAGACAAGGCATGCGGTTGACGTGGTATAGCACTGAGGAGTTATTCAAGCCATACGAATTTACAAAAAGCGAATTCGCTTCCACCTGGCGGGATCGGCTTTCTCTGATGCGTGATCGAAACGTGCGTGGCCACTACCTTTCCCGACCCTTCGGCCGCCTCTCGCGCTTCATAGCCAAGTTACCGTATTTTCGCTTCTCCAAGGGTCGGTGACTTCGCGCAACCTGCAATTTTTCCGCTTGCCCTGATGATCACGAACCCTCGTTCCTGGCGCTTTGGCTGGTCGACACCGAGACGCTGCTGAGAGACGTCGCCGAGGCTGGCGGGGGAACGGGCCGCACTCTCGGCTTCAGCCGCATGCTGACCGTGGTCGCGAGCTTGAGCGCTTTGCGGGCAAATTGTGCAAACAGTCCTTCTTCATGGTTGCTCACCCGCTCGGCATAGCGCAGGGCGTCCCACACACGCGTGCCCCGCAGACCCCTCTCGGCCAGAAGAGCGCGCAGCCAGACGAGGTATTCCTGTCGGGCCCTCGCAACCTCGCCACGTCGAGCCGCCGTGGCGCACAGGCTCGCGTCGTGTTGTCGGTAGCGGTCCCAGCATTCGTGCGCCACGTAGACGTCGTGGTAAAGGCAGAACCGCGCAAGAAATGCCTGATCGTCGTGCATGCCTGTGAACGACTCGATGAAGCCCCCGCTCTCACGTGCCGCGCAGCTGCGCAACGTCAAGCTGTTCATGCACGGCAACACGGCCCGATGCGTCAGGTAACGGATGAGCAATTCCGGGGCCGGCACGACCCGGTCGGCACGGAACCCATGGCGCTGCACTCGATCACGGCACGGCGCCTGTCCGCCGCTCCAGCTGCACCAGTACTCGCTTTCGCCGTAGACCATGTCGGCCTCCGGGTGTCTGCGCAGCAGCTCGACACTTCGTTCGAGCCGGCTTGGAAACCACACATCATCCGCATCCAGGAAGGCGATCAATTCGCCGCGCGCGTGCACGATACCGAGATTGCGTGCTGCACTGGCGCCCCTGTTTTCGTGTCCGGGGTGTTCGAGATACCGCACCCGTTCCGGAACAGCTTCCGCATGCTGGCGCGCAATCCCTGTACTCGTGTCGGTCGAGCCATCGTCCACGAGCAGCAGTTCCCACGAGGGATACGTCTGCGCAAATACGCTGGCGATCGCTTCGTCGAGAAAACGTCCGGCGTTCAGAAAGTTGATGACTACGGAAACGAGTCCGGGTTGATCCGCCATGCTCACTCGCTCGCGATGTCTTCCGGCACGGGATTGAGCCCGAGGAACTGCACCGCACGGGGAGAAATCTCCCGGGGAGCCGCATCCTCGACGATGCGACCGGCATCCATCACCAACACGCGATCCGCGCTCATCAGCGTCGAGGTGCGATGCGCGATGATCAATATCGTGGTCTTTCCTGCCAGGCGTTCGATGGTGCCTTGAATCGCCAGTTCGGTAGCGGAGTCAACCGCATTGGTGGCCTCATCCAGGACCAGCAGGTCCGGCTTGCGCATCAACGCCCGCGCCAGGGCGATCCTTTGTCGCTGGCCGCCCGACAGAAGCGCGCCTCGGGTGCCAAGGTCGGCATCGTAGCCTCCGGGCAGCTCGGCCACGAAATCATGTGCGCGAACCGAGCGCGCGGCAGCCTGCACCGTCTCGAGTGACGCGTCCGGAGCAGCATATCCGATGTTGTACCGTGCGCTTCCCGACAACAATTCGCTGTCCTGGCCGGCAAAGGCGATATGCTCCCGCCAGCTGCATGCGTCGATTTCTTCCAGCGGTTCGCCGTCGATCAGGATGGAGCCCGAATCGGGTGCATACAGGCCGAAGAGGAGGTTCACCAGCGTTGACTTCCCTGCTCCGGATGGGCCCACGAGCGCGACCACCTCACCGTGGGTCAGCTCGGTCGAGACGCCTCGCAACACCGGCACATCCTTGCCTGGGTACGAGAACCACAGGTCATCGATCACGATGCGGTGCCTGAGCCCCGAGGAAGGCCGGCGGCCGCGACGAGCCCGCTCGTCCGGTGCGTTCTCCAGGAGCCAGTCGATGTCTTCGAGAGCCGGCGTGTACTCTGCGACACTTACCCGCGCGCCATCCAGTGCCTTCAGCGGCGCCTGCATCCGGTACAAAAGAAGGAGGAACGCCAGCAGGAGTGGAATGCCGATTCCCTGCATCAGCGCAAACGCGACCACGGCGAAGAATACCGGCAGATAAAGCAGCTCGAGTATCGGGCCAATCAGGCGAGCCATCATCTCGGTGCGCAGAAAAGTCACGCGCACCCGTTCGGCGGAATCCGCAAAGCGCCGCGCTTCGGCCTCCTGTTGATTAAATACGCGGATGGTCTTCATGGCCGAAAGAAGCTCCATCACCCGACCTGCCAATCCCGAGTAGGCGTGTCCCAGTTCACTCCCGAAACGCTTTGCCAGAGCCGTGATTCGGCGCACCAGAAAGAACACGGGGGTGCCTGCAGCCACGACCACCAGAGCCATGGGTGGCGACAGCACAATCAGGAACACACCGAACACGAGCACCGTGCTGAACGAGACGATCAGCACGGTCAGCGACGACAGGGCCTCAGTCGCACGATAGGTCTGGTTTTCTATGATATTGAGAAGCCGCCCTTGATCGCTGCGCGAGAACCAGGACATTTCGGCATTCGAGACGCGGTCCCACAACTCCACGCGCATGTCCATCGCGATTCGACCCGTCATGCTGGATGCGACGAACGCATAGGCAGCCAGGATCAGCGTCTTGAGCACGATGAGCAGCAGGATGACACCGGCCACCAACATGTAGCGGATATTGCCATCCGCATTGACCATCATCGCGCGAACCGTGCGCTCGACGCCGGACAATGCCTCCGGATCTGCCGGCTGGAGCAACAACCCCAACAAGGGGATCAGAAGCCCGATCCCGACGGCCTCGGCCAGAGACGCGGCGATCCCGAGACCCACCAGCACGGGAAGAAGCCAGGGATAGGGCCTCAGGAGGCGGAGCAGACGAGCGATGCTGCCGCCGGTTGTCACAGGTCTGCCTTCATGGGGCGGTTCAGTCCAGCGAGTCTGAGCGGGATTTCGTGGCATGGGCGCGTGAGGCCGCGCCCGATCCTGGTGATCTTGCTCGAGTCGCGGCCTTCAGGCACAGGCTTCAGAAACCCAGTTGCCGAGCCAGCGGCGAAAGCCCGGACCGTCGATGTCCGGCACCCAGATGCGCGGGATTCGGAAGCGGTCGGTTCGTTTGGAAACCAAACCATCGCCGCTGGCGCAAGCGCAGGAGTACCCGATCGACTCGACGAGGCGCGGCGTTCGCGACGAGAGTGACCCGTTCGGATAAGAAAACACATTCACGGGGCCGCCGCACAGGGCCTCCAGATCGGTCTTGTTCTGTGCAATCTCTCTGCGCTGCTCGTCCAAGGTCAGCCGTTCCAGGCAGCAATGCGAGACCGTATGCCCACCGATTTCCACGTGCTGGACTCCTGCCAATGCAGCGAGCGTGCCCGCATCCATCGGAACACCCGCAGGGGAAGGGGTGGCTTCCGGGCCAGCCCACGCACGCAGTTGCTCAAGGACCGCGCCCAGGGTTTGGCGGCCGGCGCAAGCCAGCCTTGAACCGATGGCATTTACCGCTGCGGCCCGGGCAGCCGGGCGATCCAGTTCGGTGAACCGCAGCACCTGCGAGTCATCGAGACGAAGCTCCAGAACCGGCGAACCCTGGCCGTGCGGCGCCATCAGGGCAGCCAGTTCCTCCCACCAGAATTCGCCTCCCGTACAACCGCTTGACACAAAAACCGTGACCGAAATGCCCGCTGAAGCCGCGAGAGGCACTACGGTTTCAGCAAAGTCGCTATAGCCGTCATCGAAGGTTAAGACCGCATACCGGTCAAGCGCCTCTCCCCCAGCCTTGCGCTCCATGAGCTCGCGCAGGCTGATGACGGTGCGCAGACGCTGCAACTCGGCTAACTGCGCGGTGAAGTGCTGAGGCCTCACCTGTAAACCCAGCGGGTCCCAACGGCCGTCCGCCACCCGGTGATAACCCAGCACGACAGCGCCCGGGAAAAACCTGCGCTCCAACGGACGCAGGGCTCGGTGTAGTATTTTTCGACCCGGGTAATCCATCACAAACTCTTTTGCTTCACTGCCCGCGCGGTGGTGAGCATCTGGAACTGCGGGTCCTTTTCGAGTAGATCACCTTCGTCGAATTCCCCGGCGGCCATGCCGTGAAGGAAGGCCGTTGCAGCAAGCACGTTTCCGAGCACCTCAATCTCTGCAGCGCCCTCACCAAACTCCTCGTCAAACATTCTGCGCACCGCTGCACCGGTGAAGCGCCAGTAATCCCCGGTTTGCTGCATGTCCTCTCGGCTGATCTGGCTGATACCGGGAACGGACACCAGCGCCACCCCGCCGGGCTTCAGCCAGCGGTGGAGCTGCGTGACCGCACTGCGAACTTCATAGATCAACTGCAGAGTTTGGGTGCAGATGATGCAGTCGAAGCGCCCTTCGAGGCCGGGATTCGGAACCGCGAGGTCGGCGACGATAGTGGCACGCGGATTGCCATCGTCAGGATGGAGGACGTCGCTGCGGGCGACCTTCGAACCGCCATAGCGAATCGTATATTCGTTGTTGGACACTTCCAGCACTTCGCCCCGGATGTCGTCTGCATAGGCTGTGACAAATCGCTCGATGTAAAGGCGATCAATCGCCTGTCCGCGATCAAAACCCCAGTCGCGGCTTATGGGTGTCAACCGGTTCAGGTCCCCCAACTGAACGTGACCGACGCGCGGTCGCCGGGTAGCGTGGATCAGCCAGCGCCGCATGGATCGATAAACGTCTTTGAGCTTGCTCATTTGCTTCCCACCGCTCTCCCGAACGCAAACATGTTCCCGTTTTACTCTGGCCGATGGTTACATGTCGATCGGCAAGGTTAGAATGCAGTATGACGCCTCGCCACCCAGCGCATACTGCTCCTGCGAACAGCGAGATCAGCGCCTATTGGGATCGCCGGATTCATGACACCGTCTTGTCGCAGGACCCGCCGGGGTCGTTGGGATTCTATGCCGCGATGGACGCTTACCGCTACGGCCGGCTCGACTATTTGTCTGATCTCCTGGATTTCGAATGTTGGCGCGCGAGAGACGTGCTGGATCTGGGCTGCGGTGCCGGACTGGATGTGGTTCGATTTGCGCGGGCCGGCGCGCGTGTCGTTGGAGTAGACCTCTCCGCTGGCGCTTTGGCGATGGCGGGCGACTACCTGCGAGTCTCGGGTCTCAATGCCAGTCTGATGCGTGCTGACGCAGCCCAGCTGCCTTTCGCGCAAGCGAGTTTTGACCTTGTGTTCTGTCACGGCGTCCTTTCTTTCTTGCGCGACGAGAAAGCCGTCGTTGCCGAGGTTCGGCGCATCCTCCGCCCCGATGGACTGGCGATTCTGATGGTCTACAACCGACGTTCCGCGATATACATGGCGCACAGGGTCGCAGGCCTGCCTCTCGGCCACGCCGATGCGCCTGGTTTTCGTACGCACACACGGACGGAATTCGAGGCGCTGCTATCTCCGTTCGATAGCTGCGAGGTCCGTTATGAGCAACTGCCTTCGACAACGAGTCGGCGCACGGGAGCGGGGGCTACACTATTCAACGCAGGTCTTCGGATCGCACGCCGAGTGCTCCCCGACGCCTGGTTTCGCGCCACCGGCTGGCACCTGATCGCACTATGCGGCATTGCAGAAAAGCGGGACCATGAGCTGGGCAATGGCGTATCCGCAGACGGTGGTAGCAGGAGGCAATGATGAACGGAAAACGCGACGACCCGGTCGCCGCTGCCCGTGCTGCAAACCAGTCCGGCGGGAGCGCCATCGGCGCCTATATGGATCTGGTGGTTGGCACACGTTCGTGGCTGCAGCTTCTGAAACACGAACTGATCGGCGCCTGGCTGTCCGGAACGCCCGGTGCCCTCGGGTTGGCGCTGCGCCGGATGCTCTGGCCCCGCCTGTTCCGTTCGGTCGGGAACCGGGTGGTGTGGGGCCGTCACATCGCGCTGCGCCATCCGGGCAAAATGGATATCGGCGATGCGGTCGTCATCGATGACCACTGCCAGCTGGATGCACAGGGCTGTGCCGAAGGCGAATTCAGTATCGGCGCGGGCACACTGATCAGCCGGGGCTGTATCGTCTCCGGGAAGGACGGGGCGCTGACCATCGGGCCACGGGTCAACATCGGCGCAGGATGCGTCCTGTACGCCTCTACAGAACTCAGGATCGGGGCCGACACCATGCTTGCGGCGATGTGTTACGTCGGGGGCGGCCGGTACGCGACGCGCGGCCG
>PXAT01000001.1 GCA_003565775.1 Ectothiorhodospiraceae bacterium
AAGCGCCTGAAGATCATCGAGGCCTTCCTCGAGTCCGGCAACAAGCCGGAGTGGATGATCCTGACGGTGCTGCCGGTGCTGCCGCCGGATCTGCGGCCGCTGGTGCCGCTGGACGGCGGCCGCTTCGCGACCTCGGATCTCAACGATCTGTACCGTCGCGTGATCAACCGCAACAACCGCCTGCGCCGGCTGCTCGAGCTGAACGCGCCCGACATCATCGTGCGCAACGAAAAGCGCATGCTGCAGGAGTCGGTGGATGCGCTGCTGGACAACGGTCGTCGCGGCCGGGCCATCACCGGCACCAACAAGCGCCCGCTGAAGTCGCTGGCCGACATGATCAAGGGCAAGCAGGGCCGTTTCCGGCAGAACCTGCTCGGCAAGCGCGTCGACTACTCCGGTCGTTCCGTGATCGTGGTCGGCCCGACCCTGCGTCTGCACCAGTGCGGCCTGCCCAAGCGCATGGCGCTGGAGCTGTTCAAGCCGTTCATCTTCTCCAAGCTGCAGCGGCTGGGACTGGCGACCACCATCAAGGCCGCCAAGAAGATGGTGGAGCGCGAGGCGCCGGAAGTCTGGGACATCCTGGAAGACGTCATCCGCGAGCATCCGGTGATGCTGAACCGGGCGCCGACCCTGCACCGTCTCGGCATTCAGGCGTTCGAGCCGGTGCTGATCGAGGGCAAGGCGATCCAGCTGCATCCGCTGGTCTGCACCGCGTTCAACGCCGACTTCGACGGTGACCAGATGGCCGTGCACGTGCCGCTGGGCCTGGAAGCCCAGCTGGAAGCGCGCGCGCTGATGATGTCCACCAACAACATCCTCAGCCCGGCCAGTGGTGACCCGATCATCGTGCCGTCCCAGGACGTGGTGCTGGGTCTCTACTACATGTCTCGCGAGCGCATCAATGCCCGCGGCGAGGGCATGAAGTTCAGCGACCTGAACGAAGTGCACCGGGCCTACGACAGCGGCACCGTGGACCTGCAGGCGCGGGTTCAGGTGCGCGTGCGCGAGCTGGTCAAGAGCGAGACCACCGGCGAAATGGTCGAGACCATCAGCCGGCACGACACCACCGTCGGTCGCGCCCTGATCTATCGGATCGTGCCCGAAGGGCTGCCGTTCTCGATGATCAACCGCAACATGAACAAGAAGGCGATCTCGGCGACCATCAATGCCTGCTACCGCGAAGTCGGCCTCAAGGCCACCGTGATCTTCGCTGACCAGCTGATGTACACCGGCTTTGCCTATTCGACCCGTGCGGCCGTCTCCATCGGGGTCAACGACATGACCATCCCGCAGGAGAAGGAAACTATCCTGGCGGCGGCCGAGGAAGAGGTGAAGGACATTGAGGGCCAGTACGCCTCGGGTCTGGTCACCAACGGTGAGCGGTATAACAAGGTGGTGGACATCTGGTCACGCACCAATGACCAGGTGGCCAAGGCCATGATGGACAAGCTCGGCACCGAGGCGGTGATCAACGCCGAGGGTGTCGAGGAGCGGCAGACCTCGTTCAACTCGATCTTCATGATGGCCGATTCCGGGGCGCGTGGTTCCGCGGCGCAGATCCGGCAGCTGTCCGGCATGCGTGGCCTGATGGCGAAGCCGGACGGCTCGATCATCGAGACCCCGATCACGGCCAACTTCCGTGAAGGTCTGAACGTGCTGCAGTACTTTATCTCCACCCACGGGGCGCGCAAGGGCCTGGCGGATACGGCACTGAAGACCGCCAACTCCGGCTACCTGACCCGCCGCCTGGTGGATGTGGCCCAGGATCTGGTGGTCACCGAGGTCGACTGCGGTACCGAAGAGGGCGTCTACATGGCGCCGATCATCGAAGGCGGTGACGTGGTCGAGCCGCTGCGCGAGCGGGTGCTGGGTCGGGTGACTCTGCACGACGTGCTGATCCCGGGCAGCGACGAGGTCGGTGTACCGGCCGACACGCTGCTGGACGAGCGCTGGGTGGATCGCCTGGAAGAGCTGGGCATCGACGAGATCAAGGTGCGTTCGCCGATCACCTGCGAGACCCGGCACGGTGTCTGCGCCAAGTGCTACGGCCGTGATCTGGCGCGTGGCCATCAGGTCAACATCGGCGAGTCGGTGGGTGTCATTGCCGCCCAGTCGATCGGCGAGCCGGGTACCCAGCTGACCATGCGGACCTTCCACATCGGGGGCGCCGCTTCGCGGGCCGCCGCCGTCAACAATGTGGAAATCAAGTCCGACGGCAAGGTGCGGCTGCACAACCTGAAGGTCATCGAGCATCACTCCGGCAACCTGGTGGCGGTGTCCCGCTCCGGTGAAGTCACGGTGATGGATGATCAGGGTCGCGAGAAGGAACGCTACAAGGTGCCGTACGGTGCCGTGATTTCGGTGGCGGACGGCGAATCGGTTGCGGCCGGTCAGGTCGTCGCCAACTGGGATCCGCATACTCACCCGATCGTGACCGAGGTGAAGGGGCGTCTGCGCTTCTTCGACTTCATCGAGGGTGTGACCGTGGTCCGTCAGATCGACGAGATCACCGGTCTGTCGGCGCTGGAAATCACGGATCCCAAGACCCGTGGCAACCAGGAGCACACCAGCCAGATCATCACCACCAAGTCCGGTGAGGCCAAGGTGGCGGCCAAGGACATGCGTCCGATGGTCAAGCTCGAGGACGAGGACGGCAACGACATCATGATTCCGGGTACCGATATCCCGGCACAGTACTATCTGCCGGCCGGTGCCATCGTCAGTGTCGAGGACAACGCCCAGGTGGATGTGGGTGACGTGCTGGCCCGTATCCCGCAGGAGTCGTCCAAGACCCGCGACATCACCGGTGGTCTGCCGCGTGTGGCCGATCTGTTCGAGGCGCGCAAGCCGAAGGAGCCCGCGATTCTGGCGGAAATCTCCGGCACCGTGTCCTTCGGCAAGGACACCAAGGGCAAGCAGCGTCTGGTGATCACGCCGCAGGAAGGCGATACCTACGAGGAACTGATTCCGAAGTGGCGCACGGTCAACGTGTTCGAGGGTGAGCATGTGGAGAAGGGCGAAGTCGTCGCCGACGGCGAGCCGAGTCCGCATGACATCCTGCGTCTGCTGGGCGTGCCGGCGCTGGCGTCCTACGTGGTCAAGGAAATCCAGGACGTCTACCGCCTGCAGGGTGTGAAGATCAATGACAAGCACATCGAGGTCATCATCCGGCAGATGCTCCGCAAGGTGGAGATCACCGATTCCGGCGAGAGCAAGATGCTCCGCGGCGAGCAGATGGACCGGGCCAAGGTGATGGAAGAGAACGACACGCTGGCGATGGCCAAGAAGGACCTGGTCTACTGGTCGCCGGTGCTGCTCGGTATCACCAAGGCGTCGCTGTCCACCGAGTCGTTCATCTCGGCGGCTTCGTTCCAGGAGACCACCCGGGTGCTCACCGAGGCATCCGTGCGCGGTGCCCGTGACGACCTGCGCGGCCTCAAGGAGAATGTCATTGTCGGGCGCCTGATCCCGGCCGGCACCGGCTTCGCCTATCACGAGGAGCGTCGGCGCCAGCGTCGCGGTGTCGATCCTGCCACCAGCATGGCCGATGCCGAGGCCGAACTCGCTTCGGAACTGGCGGGCAACGGTGACGAGGGCGGAGAGGCCGGCAACGAGGCCTGATCCCGGGGTGTAAGCGGAAACCCTGCCGGGTGTTCGTCCGGCAGGGTTTTTTCGTGTCCGGGATCTGGTTGGCGGTGTCGCGACGGCCCCGCCGTGCGATGCCGGGTCGTTGCCGGGCCGATTCGGCGCGAGGCGAGTTCTGGCGCGGGATTCGTTTGACTTGGCCAGGGACAGTGTCTAGAATTGCGGCCCTTCGATAGATCGGCGCAACGTGGCCTTTCGTATAGGAAACACTGAATCCGTCCAGGCGCCTTCGCGCGGACGGATTCAGTGTTTCCTTTCTTTTCAGCTTGGAGTGAGCGTTTCGATGGCGACAGTCAATCAGTTGGTTCGCAAGGGGCGGACCCGTAAAACGGCAAAGTCCAACGTGCCGGCCCTGGAAGCCAGCCCGCAGAAGCGGGGCGTTTGCACCCGCGTCTATACCACCACCCCGAAGAAGCCGAACTCGGCGCTTCGCAAGGTGGCGCGCGTCCGGCTGACCAACGGATTCGAGGTCTCCTCCTATATCGGCGGCGAAGGCCACAATCTTCAGGAACACTCGGTAGTGCTGATCCGCGGCGGTCGTGTCAAGGATTTGCCGGGTGTCCGCTACCACACGGTCCGTGGCTCGCTCGATACCGCTGGTGTCGACGGGCGTCGCCAGGGTCGTTCCAAGTACGGCGCCAAGCGCCCCAAGGGTTGAGCGTCGCTCAACCTTCGTCACTGACAACGTTCGGGTAGAAACATGCCGAGAAGACGCGAAGTTCCGAAACGCAAGGTGTTGCCGGATCCCAAGCACGGCAGTGAGCTGTTGACCAAGTTCGTCAACATGCTGATGCGGGATGGCAAGAAGTCGATCGCCGAAAAGATCGTCTACGACGCTCTGGACGAAGTGCAGCGCAAGGGGTCGGCGGAACCGCTGGCTTCCATGGAGCAGGCACTCGCCAACGTCAGCCCTGCGGTGGAAGTGAAATCCCGCCGCGTCGGTGGTGCGACCTATCAGGTGCCGGTGGAAGTGCGGCCCGAGCGTCGTAACACGCTGGCCATGCGCTGGCTCATCGACGCGTCCCGCAAGCGCAGCGAGAAGACCATGGCGCTGCGGCTGGCCGGGGAAGTAAGCGATGCGGCGGACAACCGCGGCACCGCTGTGAAAAAGCGTGAAGACACGCATCGCATGGCAGAAGCCAACAAGGCCTTCTCTCATTATCGCTGGTAACGGCAAATAGGTACTGATCGTGGCACGCAAGACTCCAATAGAGCGCTATCGCAACATCGGCATCATGGCGCATATCGATGCCGGCAAGACCACCACCACCGAGCGCATCCTGTTTTACACGGGTGTGTCGCACAAGATTGGTGAGGTGCATGATGGCGCCGCCACCATGGACTGGATGGAGCAGGAACAGGAGCGTGGTATCACCATCACCTCCGCTGCCACCACCACGTTCTGGAGTGGCATGGACCAGCAGTATCCGGAAACCCGGATCAACATCATCGACACCCCGGGGCACGTGGACTTCACCATCGAAGTCGAGCGCTCCCTGCGTGTGCTGGATGGCGCGGTCTGTGTGCTGGATGCGAACGCCGGTGTCGAGCCGCAGACCGAGACGGTCTGGCGGCAGGCGAACAAGTATGGCGTGCCGCGCATGGTGTTCATCAACAAGATGGACAAGATGGGCGCCGACTTCTATCGCTGCGTCGAGATGATGAAGCAGCGGCTCGGCTGTAACGCCGTGCCGATTCAGATTCCGATCGGCGCCGAGGACGATTTCGAAGGCCTGGTCGACCTGATCCGCATGAAGGCGATCTACTGGAATCCGGATGACATGGGCATGACCTATGAGCAGAAGGACATTCCGGCGGAGCTGCAGGAAAAGGCGGAAGAGTTCCGGGAAGCCATGATGGAAGCCGCTGCCGAGGGCAGCGAAGAACTCATGGAGAAGTATCTCGAGACCAGCGTGCTGGACAACGACGAGATCAAGGCCGGTCTCCGCGCCCAGACCCTGGCCAACGAAATCGTGCCGGTGCTGTGCGGTACCGCGTTCAAGAACAAGGGCGTGCAGGCCCTGCTCGATGCCGTCATCGAGTACATGCCGAGCCCGGTGGATGTGCCGCCGATCCGTGGTGAGCTGGAAGACGGTTCCCCGGCCGAGCGCCATCCGGACGATGAAGAGCCGTTTTCGGCGCTGGCGTTCAAGATCGCCACCGATCCGTTCGTCGGCACGCTGACCTTCTTCCGTTGCTATTCCGGGGTGGTGAAATCCGGCGATGCCGTGTTCAACCCGGTGAAGAGCAAGAAGGAGCGCTTCGGCCGCATCGTGCAGATGCACTCCAAGGAGCGGAAGGAGCTGACCGAAGTGCGCGCCGGCGATATCGCCGCGGCCATCGGTCTGAAGGACGTCACCACCGGTGACACCCTGTGCTCGCCGGACGGCAAGATCACGCTGGAGCGGATGGAGTTCCCGGATCCGGTCATCTCGGTGGCCGTGGAGCCGAAGACCAAGAGCGACCAGGAAAAGATGGGCGTGGCCCTCGGCAAGCTGGCGCAGGAAGATCCGTCGTTCCGTGTCCGTACCGACGAAGAGTCCGGTCAGACCATCATTTCCGGGATGGGCGAGTTGCACCTGGAAATTATCGTCGACCGCATGAAGCGCGAGTTCAAGGTCGAGGCCAACGTCGGCGCGCCGCAGGTGGCCTACCGCGAGACCATCCGCAAGGTCATCGAGCAGGAAGGCAAGTTCGTGCGCCAGTCCGGTGGTCGCGGTCAGTTCGGTCATGTCTGGATTCGCCTGGAACCTCAGGAATCCGGCGGTGGTTACGAGTTCGACAACTCCATCGTTGGCGGCGTGATTCCGAAGGAATACATCCCGTCCGTGGACAAGGGTATCCAGGAACAGGCACTGAATGGCGTGCTGGCCGGTTACCCGGTGGTCGATTTCAAGGTCACCCTGTACGACGGTTCGTTCCACGAGGTTGACTCTTCGGAAATGGCCTTTAAGATTGCCGGCTCCATGGCGTTCAAGGAAGGCGTCATGAAGGCCAGTCCGGTGCTTCTGGAGCCCATGATGAAGGTCGAGGTGGTGACACCGGAAGACTACATGGGCGACGTCATGGGCGACCTGAACCGGCGTCGCGGCACCGTCAAGGGCATGGAAGAATCGGCCACCGGCCGCATCATTCGCGCCGACGTCCCGCTGAAGGAAATGTTCGGTTACTCCACGGATCTGCGCTCCGCGACCCAGGGTCGCGCCAGCTACGTGATGGAGTTCAGTCACTACGCTGAGGCACCTGCGAGTGTTGCCGAGCAGGTGCAGAAGAAAGCGTCCTGACGACACCGTCTTCCGTGGTCGGGTTCTATCAACGTATCACCAGCCGCCGCCTGTTCGGCGGCTGAGCATCTAAGGGGATTGAGTCGTGTCCAAGGCGAAGTTTGAGCGTAGCAAGCCGCACGTGAACGTTGGCACCATTGGTCATGTTGACCATGGCAAGACGACGCTGACCGCGGCGCTGACGAAGGTGATGGGCGAGGCGCACGG
>PXAT01000069.1 GCA_003565775.1 Ectothiorhodospiraceae bacterium
AGCGGCAAGGTGATCGGCGCCGACCGGATCGCGGTGATGGTGGCACTGAACATCACCCACGAAATGCTGCAGACCAGTGCAGACGGCGCCGACATCAGCCATCTGGTTCAGGATCGGCTGCACACCATGAACCAGCGTATCGCCAGCATTCTTCCGGACAAGGACCGGTAATCAAGGAGACGCTGATTTATTCCCGCGTTCGCGCTCGAGTCGATTTTGGCAGCCTGGCAAGGCGCGGTGCCGGCCCGGTAGCCGTAGCTACCGGGCCGGTGGCGCAACACCGCCAGGGGCCAAAATCGGCCGAGCCCCAAGGGGTTGGCGTCGCATTTTCCCCGACTGCGGTGTTGCGCTGCTTGACCGCAGAGTGACTGCGGCGCTGCGCAGCGCGCCTTGCCTCGGAAAAAATGCGATGCCAACGCGAACGTGCGAATAAATCAGCGTCTCCTTAAGGGCCATCCGCATCACGGCGGTTGCAGTGCGGGTCCGCTAGGCCCACCATGAGCGTGGACACCCCCTGCGGCGTTCGATACCCGGCATAGCGATTCTTGAGCCTCAACTTTTTCGCCCGGGGAGCCGCGTGATGGACGCCAGTGCGCACGTCCGCCTCGAGCGGAAAGCCTAAGGCCCCATTCGTCCTCCCCACCTGAACCACAGGGTTCAAGGGGCGACGTCGGAACGGCGCAGGTGGGGGGTGTCTCTATTTAGGAAGTGCCTCCTGAACCCGCATGAACAAACCCTTGCAAGACATCCGATCGGAACGGCAGGCGATCCGGCGCGAGCTACGCCAGCAGCGTATGGCGTTGTCAGCAGCACAACGACGCGTGGCCGATGCGGCCATCTGTCGTGCCCTGACTCGCTCTCGCCCGTGGCAACAGGCACGTCGTGTTGCGCTGTTTCTGCCGCACAAGGGCGAACCCGACCTGCGACCGCTGATGGCCGACCGGCCGCGCAGCGGCAAACGGCTCTGTCTGCCGGTACTCAAGCCATTCGGCGAACGCGGTCTCTGGTTTCGCGAGAGCCGGCCGGATCAACCGCTGATCGACAACCGGTTCGGCATCCCGGAACCCGGCCCGGCATCCCGCCGCTTCCGGCCGCGGGAACTGGACCTGATCCTGACCCCGCTGGTGGCCTTCGATAGCGACGGCAATCGGCTCGGCATGGGTGCCGGATTCTACGATCGCACCTTTGCCTTTCTGCAGCGGCACCCGAGCTGGCGACGACCGCTGCTGCTCGGCGTCGCATACGGATTTCAGGAGCATCCGGCGCTACCGGCGGCGCGCTGGGACGTGCCGTTGCACGGCGTGCTGACCGAGGACGGCCTGCGCCGGATCCGTTGATGTCCGGCGATAGCCCTGCTTTACTGCGCGGCGTCCAGGAGGGAAACGGAGACAGACATGCGTTACTGGCTCATGAAATCGGAACCCGATGTGTTCGGCATCGACCACCTAGCCGAGCGCCCCGGACAGACCGAACCCTGGGATGGCGTGCGCAATTATCAGGCGCGCAACATGATGCGCGACCAGATGCAGGTGGGCGATCAGGCGTTCTTCTATCACTCCAACACCAAGCCACCGGGCATCGTCGGTATTGTCGAAATCAGCCGCGCTGGCTATCCGGACCATACCGCCTTCGACCCGGAAGACCCGCACTTCGACCCCAGGAGCGATCCGGACAAGCCGCGCTGGTTCATGGTCGACGTCACGCTGCAGCGCCGCCTCAAGCGCAAGATCACGCTGGACGAATTGAAATCGCGTCCGGAACTCGCCGACATGCGGCTGGTGCAGAAGGGCAACCGGCTGTCCGTCATGCCGGTGGAAGAGGACGAGTGGCAGGCCATTCTCGCGCTCGAGAACGAGCATGGGGAATGAGCGCAACAGCTGTCGGTGATCTGCAACAACACCTGTCGCCGACCTGAAAAAACCTGTTACGCCCCTTCAGTTTAGACCGCCCTTGCCCGAACGCCAGCCCTGTGGCTTTTCCGTCACACCGGCAACCCGGGGAAAACTCGTGTCCATGCAATATCTTGCAATCACTTTCTCTGCTTGAGTCGACCGGTCCATTGGGGTAACTTGCGACCTTTCCAACCACTGTCAGCAGTTCGGGTGCGCGCGGCCACGCACGCACGGCTCGGGGACCGAAACGGCAGACAGCACCAAGAATCCCGGAGGTACGGTGTGCAGGGCACGCGATTGACCGATCTTGATTTCAAACTTGATGGTCCGCGCCTCAGTCAGAGGGACCGCTTCCGGAAACGACTCACTCCAATCTTCTACGGCATCGTGCTGATCGGCCTGGTCATAGGGCTGGCACGAGCACCGCTGCCGGCAAATCTGCTACCCGACGACACGTCGACCGAGACCCGGGAACGGACTGCGAGCACCGGCAGCGATAACCAAACGACGGACAAGACAGACAAGAGCGCCACGGAACAGGCGGAAAAGACCACCACCGGCAAGATCGACCCTGACAGCGACACCGCAGACACCCGCCAGACCGACCAAGACGGCACCGGCACTGCAGCCGCATGGCAGCCCGGGATGTTTCTGGATGCCATGCTGCCGATGCCCAACCTGCACGACGGCGCCACCGGCGAGCTTCTCGTATTCCGCCGCATCATGGAACTGGCGCCGGAGCAGGAACCCGAATTCCAGACCGTAACCGTGCGCTCGGGCGACACCCTGGCCGCGATCTTCAGTCGCGCCGGCATCAGCGCCCAGGAAACCCATCGCGTGGTCAATGCCGACGAGCGGGTTCGCGGTCTCCGCCGCATCTACCCCGGCGACGAACTGCTGTTCCACGTCGACGACGAGGGCAATCTGCAGACCCTGCGTTACGCCATGGACAGTGTCCGCACGCTGGTCGTGGAGCGGCATCCGGAGGACGGCTTCACCACCCGTATCGTCGAGGAGGTCCTCGAGACGCGCGTGGTCGAAGCAGCGGGCACGATCGATCGGTCCCTGTTCGTCTCGGCCCGACGGGCCGGCCTGAATCAGCGCCAGATCATGCAATTCATGAGCATTTTCGAGTGGCAGCTGGATTTCAATCGGGACATCCGCCAGGGCGACACCTTCTCGGTGGTGTACGAGGCGGAGTTCCTTGACGACGAGCAGGTCAGCGCCGGCCGCATCCTGGCCGCCAAGCTGGTTAACGGTAATCGGCGGCACACCGCACTGCGCTTCGAGCAGGAAGACGGCACGGTCGGCTACTACGGCGCTGACGGCGAGAACCTGCGCAAGGCCTTCATCCGCCGCCCGGTGCAGAATGCGCGGATCAGCTCCGGCTTCGACCGCAACCGCATGCATCCGGTACTCGGCAAGCGCCGCCCCCACCTCGGCACCGACTTCGCGGCGCCCACCGGCACGCCGATCATGGCGGCCGGCGCGGGTCGCGTGATACATGTCGGCCGCAAGGGCGGCTACGGTCATACCGTGATCATCGAGCACAACAATCGCTACCGGACGCTGTATGCGCACATGTCGCGTTACGCCAGCGGGCTCAGCAACGGCAGCCGCGTGGAACAGGGTGAAGTGATCGGCTACGTGGGCCGCTCCGGCATGGCCACCGGTCCGCACCTGCATTACGAGTTCCTGGTCGAGGGCAACCACTACGATCCGATGAGCGTGGATCTGCCCACCGGCGAATCGATTCCGGCAGGCAAGATGACAGCCTTCCGCCAGCAGACCGCCGGTGTGCTGGCCCAGTTGCAGGACGGCGCCGAGACACAACTGGCCATGCGCGACGACGACTGAACCGGCCATCGTGCCCGGGGTCTACGCAAATATCTCAGCGTTTTCTTAGACTGAGACAATCAGCCGTCGACCCCGGGCATCGTCATGTCGCACCCCGCACCATCTGAGCCGCTACCGCCCGCACGGGCAAGCTTGCCGGCCCTGCACCGTATCTTCTTGCTCGTCGTGATCAGCCTCGCACTCGCGGCCTGCGCCTCCGTGCCCGAGGCGATTGATGTGGAACTGCCCGATACGGCGCCGACCCTGGATCAGGCACGCCTGCAGCCGGACGACGTCAGCGGCCAGACCGCGCGCTTCGGTGGCCGCATTGCCGGGGTCGAGAACCGGCAGGACGACACCCTGATCGAAGTGGTCGGTCATGACCTGCAACGCGACGGTCGACCGGCTTCGGACAGCCTGAGTCGCGGGCGCTTCCTGGCCGTCTTTGACGGTTTTCTTGACCCTGCCGTGTACGAGGAAGGCCGCCAGATCACCGTTGTCGGCGGACTGGACGGCACGGTGGATCGCAAGGTGGGGGAGCACGATTATCCGTATCCGCGGCTGCGTGCGCGCTCGCACCACCTCTGGCCGGAAATCCGGGAGGTCTACTACCCTCCGCACTACTACGACCCCTGGTTCCACCGCGATCCGTTCCTGCGGTCGCGTCATGACCCGTTCTTCCCCTACGGCCCGCGAGGACGGTTCCGATGAGCAGCCGGAGGGTCTGCCTTGTGGCAACAGTTCTGCTTCTGGCCGGATTGCTGGCGGGCTGCGCCTCGGGGCCACGCTACGACCTTGACCAGGCGCGCATGGACCTGACACCGGAGGCCGTGGGCAAGACAGGCCAGGCCTTTGTCGACGAACCGGTGGTCTGGGGCGGTCGAATCATCGAGACCAGGCCCGGTGAGGACGTGACCGAAGTGGAACTGCTGGGCTACCCGCTGGGTCGCCATCAGGTGCCGTCCCATCAACGCGCTTCCCAGGGCCGCTTTCTGATCCGCACGACCGGTTTCCTGGAACCGGGGGACTGGCAGACCGGACGGCTCGTGACCGTGCGTGGCAATCTGGAGCGCAGCGAAGAGGGCGAAGTCGGCGAAGCGATCTATCGTTACCCGGTGGTGAGGGCTGACGACCTGTACCTCTGGCCGGAGGAGACGGCGGCCCGCCAGCGGCCGCGCGGCAGCCCCCGGGTCAATATCGGCATCGGCGTCATCTACTCTCGCTGACCGCCGCGCGGTCAGCGTTTTGTGACCGCTGTCTCGAAACTGCAACAAACAGAAAAAACTGTCTTTATTTTACAAATGCCGTGTATATTATTAACCCATGAGCTAGCCTTTGTTTAAGGGTGAATGCACCGACCGGACAACCGGTTGCGCCAAATCTGCCGGTACCGGCAAATACATCGAATCCAGGCCATCCTGCGATGAACACAAAAACAACAGTCAGAGCAATCAGCCCCGCCGTCGCACTACTTTGTGCCATGGCAGCGGGCGGCGTGCAGGCGCAGCAGTATCTGACCCCGGAATTCGAATCTTTCGGTGGCAGCAGCCTCAACGAACCCCACCGCTACAGCAGTGGCTTCGAGGACTACCGAGTCGACCGGCCCCGTGACGAGGACCACTGGCGGATCAGCAGCGGACTGCGCATCAATCCGTTCATGTCGCTGGAACTCGGCTACCAGGATCTGGGCGCGCGCGGCGCGCGCGGCGAGGGTGGCGGTCAGGACCTGGCCGGCTGGAGCTTCTCCGGCCTGCTGTCGCTGCCGTTAAGCGGCTCGATCGCGCCATACGCCCGCATCGGCCAGATGTTCTGGGACGATGACGGCGGCAGCACCCGCAATGTGACCGGGCGACGTGACAGCCGCGAGCTGTTCTATGGCATCGGCCTGCGCTTCGGCCTCGCCGAGCAGCTGGACATGCGATTCGAGTACGAACACTACGAACTCGAGGAAACCGAGCTCGACATCGGCACGATGAATCTGCAGTTCTCGTTCTGAGCCGGGCCGCGCCGGGACGTCAGCGTTTCCCTAGCTCAGAAACAAGCCATAGACCGGATTATCGGTTTCGTCGTGATACCGATAGCCCAGCTTCTCCAGGAAAGCATCGAAGGTAGACCTCTGCGCCGGAGGTACCTGCACGCCCACCAGCACCCGACCGTAGGCCGCGCCGTGATTCCGGTAATGGAACAGGCTGATGTTGAAACGCTTGCCGAGCCGGGTCAGGAACTTCAGCAGGGCCCCGGGACGCTCCGGAAACTCGAAGCGGTACAGCAACTCGTCCTCGACCATGTGGCCATGACCGCCAACCATGTGCCGGACATGGGTCTTGGCCAGATCGTTGCTGGTGAGGTCCAGCACCGGATAGTCCTGTTCACGGAGTGCCTTGATCAGGACATCGCGCTCCGCCAGCCCGTCACTCAGTTGCACCCCGACGAACACGTGGGCCTCGCTCGGATCGGAGAAACGGTAGTTGAATTCGGTGATGCCCCGCTGACCCAGCGCCTGACAGAACTTCCGGAAACTGCCGGGGCGCTCGGGTATGGTCACCGCCAGCACCGCCTCGCGGTGCTCGCCGACCTCGGACCGCTCGGCGACATGCCCGAGACGGGAGAAATTCATGTTCGCGCCGCAGTTGATGGAAATCAGGGTCTTGTCCCTGATGCCCTCGCGCGCGACGTACTTCTTGATGCCCGCCACACCGAGGGCACCGGCCGGCTCGACGATCGAGCGGGTGTCGTCAAAGATGTCGCGGATGCCGGCACAGATCTCGTCGGTATTGACCAGCACGACCTCATCGACGAGGTCCCGGCAGATCCGGTACGGCTCCTTGCCCAGCTGCCGCACGGCGACACCATCGGCGAACAGGCCGACCTGCTCGAGCTGCACCCGCTTCTTCTGACGCAGTGACTCGTACAAGGTCGGCGCGTCCTCCGGCTCGACACCGATCACCTTGATGTCCGGACGCAGATGCTTGACGTAGGACGCCACACCGGCCATCAGCCCGCCACCGCCCACGGCAACGAAAATGGCGTGAATCGGATCCGGGTGCTGCTGCAGGATTTCCATCGCCACGGTGCCCTGTCCGGCAATCACGTCCGGATCGTCGTAGGGCGGCACCCAGCTCATGCCGCGCTCTTCCATCAGCCTGGTGGCGTGCGCGGCCGCCTCGTCGTAGCCGTCACCATGCAGCACCACCCGGCCACCGAGACGACGTACCGCATCGATCTTGATCTGCGGCGTGGTCCGCGGCATCACGATCACCGCCTTGATCCCCATCTGGCGCGCCGCCAGCGCCACGCCCTGGGCATGGTTGCCGGCAGAGGCGCAGATCACGCCGCGGGCACGGGCCTCATCCGAAAGACTGG
>PXAT01000179.1 GCA_003565775.1 Ectothiorhodospiraceae bacterium
GCCCCTGGCGGTGTTGCGTCGACGGCCCGGTAGCTACGGCTACCGAACCGGCACCGCGCCTTGCCAGGCTGCCAGAATCGACTCGAGCGCGAACGCGGGAATAAATCAGCGTCTCCCTAGGAAAGCACGGAAACCAACTTGTTCGCGAGACGGGCAACGTCGGCCTCACTCCAGTCCGGCCCATCCGGTAATTGGCCCCAGACCACGCCGGGCCAGCAGGGGTCGTCCGGCGAGCGGCCGATGACATGCAGATGCAGTTGCGGCACCAGATTGCCGATGGCTGCCACATTGACTCGCTGCGAGCCATGCTCGCGGCGAATGAAGCGGGCCAGGCGGTCGCTGAGGGCTTGCACCTGCTGCCGCTGTTGATCCGGCAGGCGGTCCAGCTCAGAGACCCCGGTCTCCGGAATGATGATGTACCAGGGGATCAGCGCGTTGCGGCGCAGCAAGACATGGCAGCCACCGAACGCGTGCAGGTGATGGAAATCGGCGGCCAGTTGCGGATGCAGGGTAAACGTCATTCCTCGTCCCCCACCGTCTGCTCCTGACGTTCCTGCTGCTGCCGGGCCCAGAGCGTTGCATAGGCGCCGTCGGCCGCGAGCAGCGCACCATGACGGCCGGATTCGACCACGCGCCCGTCATCCAGCACCACGATCCGGTCGGCATCCATGACCGTGGACAGGCGGTGCGCGATAACCAGTGTGGTGCGCTTCGCGGCCACCCGGTTCAGCGCCTCGAGAATGGCCTGTTCCGAGGCCGAATCCAGCGACGAGGTCGCCTCGTCGAAGATCAGGATCGGCGGGTCCTTGAGCAGCATCCGGGCGATGGCGATACGCTGCTTCTCGCCGCCGGAAACCTTCAGGCCGCGTTCGCCGACCATGGTGTCGAAGCCGTCCGGCAGCCGGTGGATGAAATCATCCAGCTGCGCAAGGCGCGCCGCTTTCCGGACCTCGTCGGTGCCGGCGTCGGGTCGGCCATAGGCGATGTTGTAGTGAATCGTGTCGTTGAACAGCACCGTGTCCTGCGGCACCACGCCAATCGCCGCGCGCAGGCTCTCCTGGGTCAGATCGCGGACATCCTGGCCGTCGATGGTGACCCGGCCGCCGGTGACATCGTAGAAGCGGAACAGCAGACGGCCGAGGGTCGACTTGCCGGCGCCGCTGGCACCGACCACGGCGACCTTCTCGCCCGGTTCGATGGCGAAGCTGACACCGTGCAGCACCTCGCGATCGGGGTTGTAGCCGAATCTGACCTGATCGAACTCGACCCGCGGCTTGTCGCAGCGCAGGTCCGTGGCATCCGGCGCATCCTGCACCTTGGCCGGCTGCTCCAGCAGCCCGAACAGGCGCTCGATATTGATCAGCGACTCGCGGATTTCCCGATAGACGAAGCCGAGGAAATTGAGCGGGATGAAGAGCTGGATCATGTAGGCGTTGATCATTACCAGATCACCCAGCGACATGTCGCCGGAGACCACCTGACTCGCGGCCATGATCATCAGCACAGTGACCGCGGCGGCGATGATCAAGGCCTGGCCGGAGTTGAGCGCGGCCAGCGACAGGCGGTTCTTCATCCGCGCCGCTTCCCAGGCCTCCAGGTTGCGGTCGTAGCGGTCGGCCTCGAAGCGCTCGTTGCCGAAGTACTTCACGGTCTCGAAATTCAGCAGGCTGTCGATGGCGCGGGTATTGGATCGGTTGTCCATGGTGTTGGCCTCGCGCACGAAGCGCGTCCGCCATTCGGTGACCAGTACCGAGAAGGCGATGTACACCAGCACCGCGGCGATCACGGTGACGACAAAGCCCGGGCTGAAGGCGATGAACAGGATCACCGCCACCATGCCGATCTCGAGCAGGGTCGGAATGATGTTGAACACCATGAATCGGAGCAGAAAGCTGATGCCACTGGTACCGCGCTCGATATCCCGGGCCAGCCCGCCAGTGCGACGGGACAGATGGAAATTGAGATCCAGCCGGTGCAGATGCTCGAACACGCGCAGGGACACACGGCGCATGGCGCGCTCCGCCACCCTCGCGAACACCGCATCCCGCAACTCGCCGAAGAAGGTGGCGCTGAACCGCAGCAGGCCATAGCCCAGCAGCAGGGCGATGGGAATCGCGACCAGGGCTTCCGGCGTCTCGTCCAGGTAATCGACGATGTACTTCAGCGACAGCGGCACCAGCACATTGGCCACCTTGGCCGCTGTCAGGCAGACGAAGGCCAGGATGACCCGACCGCGGAACTCGGTGAGATACGGCAGCAGGCTGACGATGACCCGCCAGTTGGGCCGGACCCCGGGCTCGTTGATGTCAGTACTCGGACGCAAGGCGACCACCTGTCTGGCACTGCGGGAGAGAGATGCAGCGGACTGCAAGGCGATGGGTGCTGCACAATGCTATTCTTGCCGCCGGCATCATACCGGTGCGCGGCCGTGACCTGAAATCGGTCTGCGCGCCCGATCCTGGTGCCACCGTCATTCGTTCGTGATCTTGAACAGGAAGCCATGCAGCAGGCAGAACGCGCCATCTTCGATCTCCGCCGGGGTCATCCGGTGTATCTCCAGGACCGCGGCCAGGGTGTGCTCGTTGCCGCGGTCGAGACCATGCCCGACCAGCAGGCCGCGGAGCTGCGGGAACTGGGTGCCGCAGGCCCGCTGCGACTGGTGCTGAGCACGCGCCGCGCCGAGGCGCTCGGCATCACGCCGCCGGACGCCGGTGCCTCCGCGGTCTGTGTCGATCTGCCGGATGCAGTGACCGCGGAACAAATCCTGGCCCTTGTTTGCGGCGAGGACACTATGCCGCCGGAAGAACTGGGCAGCATGCGCGTGTCGATGGCCGGCCCGCTGGAGACCGTTGCGGTCGATCTGACCCGCAGCGGTCGGCTGCTGCCGGCAGTCCTGGCCTGCCCGGCAGCGGCGACGCCGGACAGCGACCTGGCCGACGCCCTGCAGAACCAGACCATTCTCAGTGTGCCGGTCACGGACGCCCAGCGCCTGATCAGCACGCCGCGTCTGCGCATGAGCTGGATCAGCACTGCCGAAGTCCCGCTGGAGGATGCCACCGACGCCCGTTTCGTGCTGTTCCGGGAGAGCAACGGCATGCTGGAGCATGTCGCGATCCTGATCGGCAAGCAGACCGGCTGGCCGGATCCGGTTCCGGTGCGGGTTCATTCCGCCTGCCTCACGGGCGATCTGTTCGGCAGTCTCCGCTGCGACTGCGGCGAGCAGCTGCGCCGCAGCGTGCGCATGATTCGCGAGTCCGGGGGCGGTGTGCTGCTGTACATGGCCCAGGAAGGTCGCGGCATCGGGCTGGCCAACAAGCTGCGGGCCTATACCCTGCAGAGCTGCGGCCTCGATACCGTGGACGCAGATCGGGTGCTGGGTTTCCGCGATGATGAACGTCGCTACGACAGCGCGGTCTTCATGCTGCAGGAGTTGGGCGTCGAACGCATTGCCCTGCTCACCAACAACCCGGAAAAGGTCAGTGCGCTGGAGGCCGGCGGCATCCAGGTCCTGGAACGGCGTGCCATGCATGGCCGTGTCCACGATCAGAACCGCGGCTATCTGCGGACCAAGGCGTCGCGCTCCGGGCACATGCTGCAGGAACTGCTGGACGCACCGGCAGTGGATGGTAACGAGGACCAGGACAAGTCATGACCCAGTCATTACCGAACGTCGATCCGCAACGCATGCGACAGGACCTTGCGCGTGCGCTGGACGCCACGGATCAACCCCCGCATGCGCCGCGCATTCTTCTGCTGTACGGCTCGCTGCGGGAACGCTCCTACAGTCGCATGCTGACGCTGGAAGCCGAGCGCCTGCTGCGCCATTTCGGCGCTGACACCCGCGTTTTCCACGCCAACGGTCTGCCGTTGCCGGCGGACGCCGAGCCTGACCACCCGAAGGTCCGGGAACTGCGGGACCTGTCCATGTGGTCCGAGGGCCAGGTCTGGTGCAGTCCCGAGATGCACGGTTCGGTGACCGGTGTCATGAAGGCCCAGGTCGACTGGCTGCCGCTGGAGATGGGCGGCATCCGCCCGACCCAGGGCCGCACCCTGGCACTGATGCAGGTTTCCGGCGGGTCCCAGTCGTTCAATGCCCTCAACAGCATGCGGATTCTGGGCCGCTGGATGCGGATGTTCACGATCCCGAACCAGAGTTCGGTGCCCAAGGCCTACCAGGAATTCGACGACGACGGCCGCATGCGCCAGTCGCCGTTGTACGACCGGGTGGTCGACGTGATGGAAGAACTGGTGCGCATGACCATCCTGCTGCGGCCGCATAGTGCGACCCTCACCGACCGGTACAGTGAGCGGTTGGGGGAGGCGGAGCGCAGCGCCGAACAGGCCTGATCCCGGATCGCGGTTGCGGCAGGTTCAAGGTTTCAGGAGGGTGTCGGGTCTTTGCCGGGGAAGCCATCTCCATCCGCGCGGCCCTCGAACCAGGCAAGTCGGTCGCGCAGACGCACGACCTCACCGACGATCAGCAGGGTCGGCGCGTGTACGTCCAGCGCCGCCACGCGTTCGGGCAGATCGCTGATCGTCCCGACGACGACCCGCTGACGTTCGGTGGTGCCCTGCTCCACCAGCGCCGCCGGCATGTCCGGATCCATGCCATGCTCGCGCATCCCGGCGCACAGCGGCCCCAGGGTGTGCAGTCCCATGTAGCAGACTACCGTCTGTCCGGGCCGCACCAGGGCCGGGAAGTCCACGTCCATGCCACCCTGGCGCCGATGACCGGTGACAAAGATGCAGGACTGGGCATAGTCACGATGCGTCAACGGGATGCCCGCATAGGCGGCGCAACCGCTGGCGGCCGTGATGCCCGGAACCACCTGAAACGGAATGCCCCATTCCAGCAAGCGGTCCAGTTCCTCGCCGCCGCGCCCGAAAATGAACGGGTCGCCGCCCTTCAGTCGCGCCACGCGGCGACCCTGCTGCGCCAGATCCCTCAGGAGGACATTGATCTCGTCCTGCGGCACCGGGTGCCGGTCCTTCTGCTTGCCGACATTGATGCGTTGGCACTGCGCCGGCAGCAGCGACAGGATCGCCGGTGCCACCAGCCGGTCGTAAAGCACCACGTCAGCCGTCCGCAACAACCGCACGGCACGCTGGGTCAGCAGATCCGGATCGCCCGGCCCGGCGCCGATCAGGTACACCTCACCGCTGGCATCGGCATGCTGCCGGCGAATGTCGGCAAGAGCCGCTTCCGGGTCGATGGCGCGGCCCGCGAGCAGATTCTCGGCGGTCGGGCCCGACAGCGCCTGGCGCAGGAATACCGGATCATCCGATTCGGCACGCACCTGCCCGTACCAATCCAGCAAGGACCCGTAGCGCCACGGCAACCCGGCACGGACCCGCAACTGCAGATCGTCCCGCACCAGTTCGTCGTCATGGACGATGGCCACGCGCGCCGGCCCCAGTGGCTGCACTGCCGGCAGGTCAACCGTGGACAGTTCGGGGCAATCAGGCCCGTAGCGCAGGGCAATACCCTGGTCCCGCGCCCGGGTCAGGGTCTGACGATTCCGCTGTGGGTCGCTATCCACGGCCAGCACCAGTCCGCAGCCCGCGACATCGACCTCCTCCACGTTCGTTTCCCGACGGCAGATCACACCCTGGCTGATCAGATCCGCGTGCAGGGCATCAGCCTGCGGGCCCTCGCCGATCAGCAGGCACGCGCCGGCATCCGCGCGGAGACTCACGATAGGTCCGTTCACGATGTCATGCATGGCTAATACTTGACCCGGTGATAAACAGACAAGTTATGCTCTTTGGTTATATACGTTCGTGAAATATCGCGGGGCAAAAGCATGAAACTGAACCAGTTGCGCTATATCTGTGAAGTCGCTCGCCGCGATCTCAACGTCTCGGCCGCCGCGGAAGCCCTGTACACGTCCCAGCCGGGCGTCAGCAAACAGATTCGCCTGCTGGAAAGCGAACTCGGCGTGCAGATCTTCGAGCGCAGTGGCAAGCACCTCACCCAGGTCACGCCGGCCGGCCGCGAAATTCTGGCCGTCGCCGAGCGGGTTCTCGGCGACGTTCGCAACATCACCAGTATCGCTCAGGAACACGTCGACGAGTCCCGCGGCAGCCTGTCCATTGCCACCACGCATACCCAGGCACGGCATGCACTGCCCCATGTGGTGAAGACCTTCCGCGAGCGTTACCGGAACGTCAGCCTGCACATGCATCAGGGTACGCCGATGCAGATCGCCGACCAGGCCGCCCGCGGCACCGTCGATTTCGCCATCGCCACCGAGGCCATCGAGCTGTTCGAGGATCTGGTGATGCTGCCCTGTTACCGCTGGAACCGCAGTGTCGTGGTGCCTCACGGGCATCCGCTGCTGGACGAGTCGCCACTGACGCTACGAAGCCTGGCCCGTTATCCGCTGGTGACCTACGTATTCGGCTTCACCGGCCGCTCCAAGCTGGACAAGGCCTACCGCGAGCAGGGCCTGGAGCCGGACGTGGTCTTCACGGCGACCGATTCCGAGGTGATCAAGACCTACGTCCAGCTCGGACTCGGCGTCGGCATCATCGCGAGCATGGCCTTCGATCCGGAACGCGACAAGGGGCTGACCGCAATCGATGCCAGTCATCTGTTCGACCCCAGCATCACCAATATCGGCTTCCGTCGCGGCGCCTACCTGCGCGGCTACATGCGCGATTTCATCCACCTGTTCGCACCGCACATCACCGAAGAGATCATCCAGCGCGGCATCGCAGCCCGCAGTCGCGAGGAGCGCGCCGCGCTGATCGCCGAGCTGGAGCCACTGCTTGGAGAGCACTGACCACCCAGCCGAGGCCGCCTCGGGCGCAGACGCGGGAATAGGTAAGTGTCTCCTTAAGGAGACGCTGATTTATTCCCGCGTTCGCGCTCGAGTCGAGTTTGGCAGCCTGGCAAGGCGCGGTGCCGGTTCGGTAGCCGTAGCTACCGGGCCGTCGACGCAACACCGCCAGGGGCCAGAATCGGCCGAGCCCCAAGGGGTTGGCATCGCATTTTCCCCGA
>PXAT01000107.1 GCA_003565775.1 Ectothiorhodospiraceae bacterium
CACTGCTGCCTCCCGTAGGAGTCTGGGCCGTGTCTCAGTCCCAGTGTGGCTGATCATCCTCTCAGACCAGCTACGGATCGTCGCCTTGGTAGGCCTTTACCCCACCAACTAGCTAATCCGACGCGGGCTCATCCAATAGCGAGAGCTTTCATGAAGAGGCCCCCTTTCTCCCTTAGGACGTATGCGGTATTAGCCCGAGTTTCCCCGGGTTATCCCCCACTATTGGGCAGATTCCCACGCGTTACTCACCCGTCCGCCGCTCGTCAGCATCCCGAAGGACCTGTTACCGCTCGACTTGCATGTGTTAGGCATGCCGCCAGCGTTCAATCTGAGCCAGGATCAAACTCTTCAGTTCAATCATTGTGACCAGTTGAGCTGGTCAATCTTGGCTCGGTACGCAAGCAATAGACTCAAGTAAATTAACTTGAGGTTGCTTACACCGATATCAATGGCATCGCTGCCCAGTGCAAGCACCCACACAAGTTATCTGATCAAATTGTTAAAGAGCGCGGTCGGCCGTGGCCGACTCGGGACGCGCATCATACCGCGTGTCACCGTTCTGTCAACTCCCTTTCGGGACCCTCTCGGCTGCGTTGCTGCCGTTCGGGAGGGCGCATTATATAGCTGCTTGCTGCCCCGTCAACCCTTCATTTTCGATCCCGATCAGCGTTGCCGCTGTGCGATCGAGGAGGCGCATTCTACAGCCTTCCGGCCCCCCGTCAACACCGGTTTTTCCGGCTCCGCGAGCGCCCTGCCGGGCCGTTCGCGGGATCCGAAGTATAGGCTTCCCAGCCGGATGGTCAAGCGATTTCGTCAGGATGATCCGGCAACCACGCTGACCCGGGCCACACGCCGCTTGCCCACCTGCACGACCACCTCGCTGCCGACCGCCAGCAACAGGCCGCGGTCCTCGACCCGTTCGCCGTCGATGCGCACGGCGCCCTGGCCGATCATGCGCATGCCCTCGCTCGAGGACTGCACCAGACCACTGAGTCGCAGCAGTGTCGGCAACGGCACGCCGTCGCCCTCGGCAACGACGGTTTTCTCCGGCAGCTCATCCGGCAGCACGCCCTGGCGGAAGCGCGCGACAAAAGCCTCGCGCGCTGCGTTTGCGGCGGCGGCATCGTGGAACCGGGTAATCAGTTCCTCCGCCAACTGGAACTTGATGTCCCGCGGATTGGCACCCTGCGCCACCTCGGCGCGGAGATTCTGCAGTTCGCCGAGCGGGCGGAAGCTGAGCAGATCGAAGTAACGCCACATCAGTTCGTCGGACACCGACATGATCTTGCCGAACATGTCATCGGGCGAATCCTGAATACCGATGTAGTTACCGAGGGACTTGGACATCTTCTGCACGCCGTCCAGCCCTTCCAGGATCGGCACCGTCATCACGACCTGCGGCGTCTGGCCGTAACTGGCCTGTAGTTGGCGACCGACAAGCAGATTGAATTTCTGATCGGTACCACCGAGTTCGACGTCCGCCTGCAGCTCCACCGAGTCGTAGCCCTGGATCAGCGGGTACAGGAATTCGTGAATGGCGATGGACTGCTGCGCTGCATAGCGTTTCTGGAAATCGTCGCGCTCCAGCATGCGCGCCACGGTATGACGGGCCGCGAGCTGAATCAGGTCGGCGGCGCTGAAGCGGTTCATCCAGTCGGAATTGAACACCACCCGCGTGCGGTCGGGATCCAGAATCCGGAACACCTGCTCTTTATAGGTGGCGGCATTCTCGGCCACCGCTTCCGGCGTCAGCGGCTTGCGCGTGACGTTCTTGCCGGAGGGGTCACCGATCATGCCGGTGAAGTCCCCGATCAGGAAATACACCTCGTGCCCCAGATCCTGGAACTGGCGCAGCTTGTTGATCAGCACCGTATGGCCGAGATGCAGATCCGGCGCGGTCGGATCGAAACCGGCCTTGATCCGCAGCGTCCGGCCGCTATCCAGACGCTCCAGCAACTCGTCCTCAACCAAAATTTCCTCGGTGCCACGGCGCAACTCGGCCAGCAGGTCTTGGCTTTTCACCCCACGTATCCTTTTAAGTGTCCGGAAAATTTCAGGAAACACTGATCTATTTGCACGCCTGCGTTGGAGTCCGCATTTTTTCCGAGGCAAGGCGCGCTGCGCAGCGCCGCAGTCATTCTGCGGTCAAGCAGCGCAACGCAGCAATCGGGGAAAATGCGGCCCAACCCGAAGGGCCCGGCCGGTTTTGGCCCCTGGCGGCGTTGCGCTACCGGCCCGGTAGAATCACTACCGAACCGGCACCGCGCCTTGCCAGATGACCAAAACCGGTCTCGGGCGCAGGCGCACACATAGATCAGTGGTTCCTTGAGGGAGGGAGTTTAAGGAAACAGGGGCCGCTTGTCGCGGCAGGCGCCCCGCACGTGCGAGGAGCTAGATCCGTAGGGTGTGTTCGCGAAGCGAACGCACGCGGAATCGGTAAGAGCTGACTTAAAACGGGCGATCCCGAAGCTGGCTCCGCGTGCGTTCGCTGTTGGCGAACACACCCTTGCAGGCTGGCCTCATTGCATTCGAGGTGCCGAAATCATTTGCTCGCTCCTCGAGCCTCGCACCTAAAACCCCGGGCGGAGCGGCAACGCCGCTGCCATTGTCGCGCCACCGGTCTCGCTTCACACTGACTTCTTCGACAACGTTACCCGGGGTCAGGCATGCCAGACGTGATACCACCTGCCGAGCACTATATCGGGCTGATGACCGGCACCAGCATGGACGCCGTGGATGCGGCGCTGGTTCGCGTCACCGGCCAGGGCATGCATCTCAATGCCGCCGAGACACTCCCTCTTCCCGACGAGTTGCGTCGACGCATTGCCGCGGTCACGCCGGAAACACCGCTGCGCGAGATGGTCGCCATCGATCATATGCTCGCGGAACTCTATGCCGAGACGGTCGAGGCCCTGTTGTCCGGCAGCTCTATCGCGCGCGATGCCGTCAGCGGAATTGGCTGTCATGGACAGACCGTCTGGCATGCGCCGGATTCGGACATGCCGACCTCCCTGCAACTGGGCAACCCCTCGCTGCTGGCCGAACGCGTCGGTCTGACGGTGGTTGCGGACTTCCGTCGCCGCGACATTGCCGCCGGCGGCCAGGGGGCGCCGCTGGCGCCGGCCTTTCATCGCGCCATGTTCGGCGACGATGCCGAGTCGCGCGTGGTGGTGAACATCGGCGGCATGGCCAACATCACGCTCCTGCCCGATGCCGATCCGGCTCATACCGGCGGTTTCGATACCGGCCCCGGCAATGTGCTGATGGATGCCTGGATCCACCGTCATCAGGGACATCACTTCGATGCCCACGGCGCCTGGGCCGCAGGTGCCCCGGTCAATGCCGGGCTGCTGGACATCCTCCGCGCGGAACCGTATTTCAGCGAACCGCCACCGAAGAGCACCGGCCGCGAGCGCTTCAACATGGACTGGCTGGACCTGCGGCTCGATCTGCGTCGGGGTCTGGATCCGCAGGAGGTCCAGGCAACCCTGTGCGAACTGACCGCCGGCACGATCCGCGACGCCATCCGCGACCACGCCCCGACCTGCCGGCGCGTCCTGTTATGTGGTGGTGGCGCCCGCAACCGTCATCTGTGCAGCCGCATCGCCGCCGGCCTGCCGGAACTGACTGTCGAAATCACCGACAGCCACGGGGCTCCCGCGGATCTGGTCGAAGCCATGGGCTTTGCCTGGCTGGCAAGGGAAACGCTGGCAGGACGTCCAGGCAATGTGCCGGCGGTCACCGGGGCCGGACGGCCGGTGGTTCTGGGTGGGGTGTATCGGGCTTAGGTGCGAGGTGCGAGGTGCGAGGTGCGAGGAAATGATTTCGGCACCTCGAATGCAATGAGGCCAGCCTGCAGGGTGTGTTCGCCAACAGCGAACGCACGCGGAGCCAGCTTCGTGATCGCCCGCTTTAAGTCAGCTCTTGCCGATTCCGCGTGCGTTCGCTTCGCGAACACACCCTACGGATCTAGCTCCTCGCACGTGCGGGGCGCCAGAAAAACAACCGGCACCGACACGGCTGGGAGCCGATGGTCGGGCGCTGGGCGAAACAGAGCGCATGTCGAGCCTGATCGGGCAGTCACCGGCGTTACTTTCACCGATGCCAGATCGAAACGTACAGCCGGGGGGCATGGACGTGACGTCTGGCTAAGGACCGGCGCGACATCCGGGCAATGAAGTCCGGATCAAACCCCGAAGGACGACCCGCAGCCGCAGGTGGTGCTTGCGTTCGGGTTGCGGATCACGAACTGGGCGCCCTGTACGCTTTCCACGTAGTCGATTTCCGCACCCATCAGATACTGGATGCTCATCGGATCCACCAGCAGGGTCACGCCGTCCTTCTCCATCGCGGTATCGCCTTCCTCGACGTTCTCGTCGAAGGTGAAACCGTACTGGAAGCCGGAGCAACCGCCGCCCGAGACGTACACGCGGAGCTTCAGCTGGGCATTGTTCTCTTCCTCCAGCAACTCACGCACCTTACCCGCCGCGCTGTCCGTCACGACCAACGGATTGTCGAAATCGAATTCTGCTGCTGCTTCGCTCATGCCACCCTCCGGCTCACGCCTGATCAAACTGCTGAATACGAGTATACGTGCAACCGATTCTCATTTCGATGTGTAGTTGATGGATAGCGCCCGGCCTCGAACCTCGAACCTCGAACCTCGAACCAGAGTATCTACGGTAACACCGCAATATCTTCCAACCCCGCGGTCTCGTCGAGGCCCAACATCAGATTCATGTTCTGCACCGCCTGCGACGCGGCGCCCTTGCTGAGGTTGTCGATCACCGACAGCACCACGACGGTGTCGCCGTCCTCGGGCCGGTGCACGGCCAGCCGGCACATATTGGTGCCGCGGACGGTGCGGGTCTGGGGATGCGATCCTGGCGCCATCACGTCGACAAACGGTTCGTCCTGGTAGCGCTGCTCGAACAGCGCCTGCAGATCGGTATCTCGGGCATGCAGCCTTGCGTACAGCGTGGCCTGCATGCCGCGGGTCATCGGCACCAGGTGCGGCACGAACACCAGGCCGGCCTCGCCGCCGATCATCCCCGCCAGCGTCTGACGGATCTCCGGCAGATGGCGATGGCCCGAGGCACCGTAGGCCGAGAAGCTTTCATTGGCTTCGCATAGCAATGTGCGCACCTGGGCGCCGCGGCCGGCGCCGGAGACACCCGACTTGCAGTCGGCAATCAGGCCGTCCGGCGACACCACGCCGGCCTCCAGCAGCGGCAGATAGCCCAGCGCCACCGCCGTCGGATAGCAGCCTGGATTGGCCACCAGGCGGGCACCGCGAATGCTGTCGCGGTTGCGCTCCGGCAGGCCGTACACGGCCCGCTCGACCCAGTCCGGGCAGCTGTGCTCCATGCCGTACCACCGGGACCAGACAGCCAGGTCCCGGATCCGGAAATCCGCGCCCAGATCCACGACCCTCGTGCCGGCGTCCAGCAGCGCCGGCGCCATTTCCATGGCCGTGCCGTTGGGGGTGGCAAAGAACACCAGGTCGCAGGCCGTCAATGCGTCGGTATCCGGCTCGGTGAATCCCAGATCCAGATGACCGCGCAGCCCCGGGAACATCTCGTCCACCCGGGTACCGGCGTTGCCGCGTGATGTGATGCAGGTCAACTCCACGTCGGGATGCCGGATCAGCAGCCGCAACAACTCCATGCCGGTATATCCGGTACCACCAACCAGGCCGATCTTGATCATAGAAAGAATCCGTAGTGCGTGTTCGGGTTTCGGGGAATCCGGTGCGACCGCTGCGCTTGATGTCACCCTTCGGGCGATCCGTCGCGCAGGAAAACTCGGAAAATCAGAAAACCGTACCCAACTTCTGAGAGAATCGCATCCTACCGCAAGGGAAACGCTGAAGTATTCGCAAGATACCGGCCTGATCGCACGGGGCCGGAACCGTCATCGACAAAAATGAGTCTCTGCAATCATGAGCAAGCGTCGCGACATCATCATCGGAGTGGCCGCCGTCATCGTCATCGCCGTGGCCGGCCTGATCTGGTTCATGCCCGGCTCGGGCGAGCGCGCGCCGGACGTCCGCTTCACCACACTGGACGGCGAGGAGATCCGGCTCGCCGATCGTGCCGGCAAGCCCACGCTGATCACCTTCTGGGCGACGACCTGCACCACCTGCATTCAGGAAATGCCCTACCTCATGGCCATGTACGAGGAACTCGGGCCGAAAGGCCTGGAAATCATCGGCGTGGCCATGGACTACGATCCGATCCGTGACGTCGAGCGCCTGGTGGAGGCCCGTGAACTCAATTACACGATCAGCCATGACAGCGACGGCGAGATCGCCCGGGCCTTCGGTGGCGTGCGCCTCACCCCGACCACCTTTCTGATCGGCCCCAGGGGTGACATCGTCCAGCGCCGGCTCGGCCTGATCGATATGGAGCGGCTGCACGACCGCATCAGCGGCATGCTGCCCTCCGACTCCTGAGGAGCCACCAGGAATGCTCTACGCCTGGGTCAAGGCCTTCCACATCATCGCCATGGTCACCTGGTTCGCGGCCATCTTTTACCTGCCGCGGCTGTACGTCTATCACGCAATGGCCGACGACGCCCCTGGCAACGACCGCTTCAAGATCATGGAGCGCAAGCTCTACAACGGCATCATGAACCCCAGCGCCGTGGTCACCGTGGCCCTCGGCATCTGGCTGCTGATCCTCGCCCCGGGCTGGCTCGGCCAGGGCTGGATGCACGCCAAACTCGCCCTGGTAGTGGTTCTGATCGGCTACCACCTCTGGTGCGGCCGCATCCTCCGCACCTTCCGCGACGACGCCAACACCCGCTCCCACGTCTGGTATCGGGTGTTCAACGAGGCACCGGTGCTGCTGCTGGTCGCCATCGTGATCCTGGTGGTGGTGAAGCCTTTCTAGCGAAACGTCAATCAATTCCCGCCCATAACAGCTTCGTCCCTTTCGTCGCGTAGGGTGTGTTCGCGCAGCGAACGCACGCGGAACGGG
>PXAT01000116.1 GCA_003565775.1 Ectothiorhodospiraceae bacterium
CTTCCAGCTGGAATTCGGAAACCTTGGCGAAATGCTCGATCATCAGGCTGCTCACCTTGCGAGCCGGGGCCAGATAGGTTTCGAACTGGGCGGTGGTCTTGTTCAGGATGTCTTCGTTCATCGTGGTATCTCCAACTAAGGGGGTTTATCCGCAGGGGATCTATCCCCTGATGTGGTGCACGATAACAAACAGATTTGTGCGTTGCAACATTTTTGTTGCGTCGCGTCATCTGCCAGTAACGATAGACCCTGTCGAAGACAAATCAAGGTCCCGCCAGGCGAATTTTTCGTGGCTCTCGCGGCCCCGGAAGTGAACCATCCCGTCCGATCCGGAAACTAAGCAGACACTGATCGATTCGCACGTCTGCGTAAGACTTTCCTGGCGCCGCAAAGCGACCATCGCCGTGACGCAGAACAACCGGAAACTCCCATGTCGCTGGAACTGATTCGGCCCGGCCGTCGCGGCCTGTTCTGCGAGGCCGGGGATTTTCATATCGATCCGTGGCGACCGGTACCGCGGGCGGTCATCACCCATGCCCATGCCGACCACGCGCGCAGCGGAAGTGACATCTATTACGCCCAGCACGACAGCGTGCCGCTGCTGCGCAAGCGCCTCGGGCCGCATAGCCTGATTCGCGGTGTCGACTACGGTGAGCCGTTCCGGCTCGGCCAGACAACAGTCTCCCTGCACCCCGCCGGCCACATCCTGGGTTCCTCGCAGGTCCGGGTCGAAGCCGGTGGCGAGGTCTGGGTCGCATCCGGCGACTACAAACGGGATCCGGACCCGACCTGTGCGGACTTCGAAGTGGTGCCCTGCGACACCTTCATCACCGAAGCGACGTTCGCCCTGCCGATCTATCGCTGGCGGCCGGTGGCAGCGGTGGCCGGCGACATTCATGCCTGGTGGCAGGCCAACGCCGCAGCCGATCGACCCTCGGTGCTGTTCTGTTATGCCCTCGGCAAGGCACAGCGCCTGATGGCGGAGCTTCTCGCATACACCGACAGAGGTATCTATCTGCATGGCGCCATGGTGCCGCTGGTCGCCGCCTACCGCGATGCCGGGATTGCGATGCTGCCGTCGCTGCCGGTCAGCGCCGCCGGGCGCGGGCATCGGTTCAGCGAGGATCTGATCCTGGCACCGCCCTCCGCTGCCGGCTCACCATGGATGCGTCGTTTTCGCGGCCACTCCACCGGCTTTGCTTCAGGCTGGATGCGGATCCGCGGCAATCGCCGCCGGCGCGGTTACGATCGCGGTTTCGTGGTGTCCGATCATGTCGACTGGCCGGATCTCCTCCGGACAATCCGCGAGACCGGTGCCCGAAGGGTGCTGGCGACCCACGGTCGTACCGATGTCCTGGTGCGGTACCTGAACGAGGTGGAAGGCGTGGCGGCCGAACCGCTGGAGACGCTTTACAGCGGTGAGAGCGATGACTGATCCGGAGCGGAACCATGCAGCGCTTCGTTGACCTCTATCAGACCCTGGACGAGACCAACGCCACCAGTGCCAAGGTCCGGGCCATGGCCGACTATTTCGCCAGCGCACCGGCCGCGGATGCCGCCTGGGCGGTGTACTTTCTCACCGGCGGCCGCCTGCGCCGCCTGGCAAAACCGGCGGAACTGCGCCAGTGGGTGCTGGATCTCACCGGGATGCCGGACTGGTTACTGGAAGAGACCTACAGCAGCGTCGGCGACCTGGCGGAAACCTTGTCATTATTACTGGACACGGTTCTGGCACCGCCGGAGCAGGCCAGCGAACCGCTCCACGTCTGGGTCGAGCAGCGTCTGCTACCGCTGCGGCAGCAGGCCGAACCGGACCGGAAGCGACAGCTCATCGGCTGGTGGACCGGACTGCCGACCGGTGGTCGCTTCGTGCTCAACAAGATGCTTACCGGCGCCTTCCGGGTCGGCGTCTCGCGCCGGCTGGTGGTCCGCGCGCTGGCCCAGGCCAGCGAGGTGGAACCGGCCCGATTGGCCCATCGGCTGATGGGTCACTGGCAGCCCGACGCCGCCTTCTTCCGCCATCTGCTGGACCCGAAGGACCACGGCGAAGACGCCTCGCGCCCGTATCCCTTCTTCCTTGCCTCGCCGCTGGCAGGCGAGCCGGGGGAACTCGGCGCGCGCTCGGACTGGCTGGCGGAGTGGAAATGGGATGGCGTGCGCGGGCAACTGCTGCAGAGAGGCGGCGACTGCTACCTGTGGTCGCGGGGCGAGGATCTCATGGAAGGCCGTTTCCCAGAAATCGAGGCGGCAGCGCGGGCGCTGCAGGACGGCACGGTGCTGGACGGCGAAATTCTCGCCTGGGATGACGACCGGCCGCTGCCATTCAATGTGCTGCAGAAACGCATCAACCGGCTGAGGCCGTCTGCCCGCATGCAGCAGCGAGCACCGGTCATCTTCCTGGCCTACGATCTGCTCGAACAGGACGGGGGTGATCTGCGTGCCCTGCCGCTGACTGAGCGGCGCCAGCGACTTGCCGCCCTGCTCGATCACGCCGACGGCAGCATCCGGCTGTCACGGCCACTGGACGATCCGGACTGGGACAGTCTCGCCCGGCGCCGCGACCAGGCCCTGGCCATGGGCACCGAGGGCCTGATGCTGAAACGGCTGAACTCGCCTTACCGGGTCGGCCGCACCCGCGGCGACTGGTGGAAATGGAAGATAGCGCCGCTGACCATCGACGCCGTGCTGCTGTACGCCCAGCCCGGTCACGGCCGCCGTTCCAACCTGTTTACCGATTACACCTTCGGCATCCGTGACGGTGACGGGCTGGTGCCCATTGCCAAGGCCTACTCAGGACTCGACAACGCCGAAATCGAACAACTGGACCGCTGGATCCGCAGTCACACCACCGAGCGTTTCGGACCGGTGCGGGCGGTCGAAATGCAACAGGTTTTCGAACTGGCTTTCGAGGGCCTGGCCGAATCCGGACGCCACAAGTCGGGACTGGCACTACGCTTTCCGCGCATCGCCCGCTGGCGTCACGACCTCGGGCCGGCGGATGCCGATTCCCTGACCAGCGTGCGCGAGCTGCTCGACAGCATCAGAAGCGGATATTGACCCCGCCATGCACCAGCCGCTGATCCCGCACCCGCACCGTGCCACTGGCCTCATCGCTGCTGAAGCGATCACTCAGGCCTGTGAACAGGTAACGGTAACCGATCTCCACCTCGACCCGGTCTGTCACCTCGATCAGACCGCCCAGGCGCGGACCCAGCATCCAGGAACCGGTGGTGTTGCCGCTGACCCCGAAATCGCTGCCGCCGTCCAGCGGATCACTACCCCGCCAGCGCAACTGGCCGTAACCGGCTGCCGCACCCAGATACCAGGAAAAAATGTTGCCGGCCGACCGCACCCAGTCACCGTACACGGTAAGAACCCGCAGCCGCGCCTCGTCGTAGCTGACCTGAATGATGTCGCCGCCATAACGCCAGCCGGAATGATGCCGGGTGGCTCGCAGGAGTACCGAATCATCCATGCTGTTGCTGTTGCCACCAAGGTCGTCACCGGCACGGAACCGGCTCTGAGCCGTGGCACCGGCAACGCCGAGCGACCAGTTCCTGTCTCCGGTGTCGGCCACTACCGGCAGCGGCAGCATAAGCGCGAGAGAAAGGGCCATCCATCCTATCCGCATGATCTCTCCTGTGTTGAGGACGCGCTGAGTTATTCCCACGTCTGCGCCCGAGACCGGTTTTGGTCATCTGACAAGGCGCGGGACCGGGCCGGGGAAACGACTCGATGATGCCAGCAAAATCCTCTGCTGACCCCATTGCACAGTGGTTCGACCAACGCGGCTGGCGGATTCTCCCGTTTCAGCGCGAGACCTGGCAGGCCTATACCAAGGGGGAAAGCGGTCTGATCCATGCGCCGACCGGCACCGGCAAGACCCTCGCCGCCTGGTTCGCACCGCTGGGTCAGGCGATCGCGGACGGGAGCCAAAGCGGCGACGAGGCACCGCCGCTGACGGTGCTCTGGATCACGCCGCTGCGGGCTCTGGCGGCTGACACCACCGGCAATCTGCAGCAGACCGTGGCCGAACTGGGTCTGCCCTGGACCGTGGAGCAACGCACCGGCGATACCGCGCAGAGCGTCAAGAATCGCCAGCGACGCCGCCTGCCCACGGCGCTGGTCACCACTCCGGAAAGCCTGTCACTGCTGCTGAGCTATCGGGATGCCGAGCAACGATTCGCCCACCTGCAATGCGTGATCGTCGACGAATGGCATGAACTGCTGGGCAGCAAGCGTGGCGTGCAACTGGAGCTCTGTCTCGCCTATCTGCGCCGGCGCCGCCCGACCCTGCGCACCTGGGGCCTGTCGGCCACGCTCGGCAACCTGGAACAGGCGGCCGAAGTGCTGCTGGGCCACGATCGGGGCCGCCTGATCCGTGGACCGACACCCGGGGCCACACACATCCGCGGCCTGCTGCCAACCCGCATGGAGCGGTTTCCGTGGGCCGGGCACCTCGGCACGGTGCTGGTGCGCGATGTCATGCAGGCCCTGGATCAGGCGCAGACCACCCTGCTTTTCACCAACACCCGGGCGCAGGCCGAACTCTGGCATCAGGCCTTGCTCAAGGCCCGGCCCGACTGGTTCGATCAGATCGCCCTGCACCACGGTTCGCTGGATCGCCGTCTACGAGAGACGGTCGAGGACTGGCTGCGCGCCGGCAGCATTCGCTGCGTTGTGGCCACCTCCAGTCTGGACCTGGGCGTGGATTTCTCGCCGGTGGATCAGGTCATTCAGGTCGGCAGTCCGAAGGGCGTTGCCCGGCTGCTGCAGCGGGCCGGGCGCAGTGGTCACCGACCGGATAGCGACAGCTCGATCCTGTGCGTCCCGACCCACGCCTTCGAGCTGGTGGAGATCGCCGCCGCCAGGCAGGCTGCCGGCGATAACCGCATCGAGTCGCGCCGGCCACGAACCGAATCGCTGGATGTGCTGGTCCAGCATCTGGTGACGCTGGCGCTCGGTCCCGGTTTTACCGCCCCCGAACAGCTCGCCGAGATCCGCAGCAGCCACGCCTATCGGGCCCTCGGCGACGAGGACTGGCAATGGGTACTGGATTTCATAACCACCGGTGGTCCCAGTCTGCAGGCCTACCCTCAGTACCGGAAGGTCGTGATCGAGGACGGTGTCTACCGGGTGCAGGACCAGCGCATTGCCCGCCAGCATCGCATGGCGATGGGCACCATAACCGCCGACAGCAGCATGCGGGTGCAATTCCAGCGCGGTGCCACCATCGGCTACGTGGAGGAGGCCTTCATCAGCCGCCTGCGGCCGGGCGACCAGTTCCTGTTCAGCGGCCGGCTGCTGGAGCTGATCCGGGTCCGGGACATGACCGCCCAGGTGCGCGCGGCCCGGGGTCGCAAGCAGGCCGTGCCGCGCTGGGTGGGTGGGCGCATGCCCCTGTCCAGCCAGCTCGCCGACAGCGTACGAGAGCTGCTGGACGAGGCCGCCAACGGGCGTTTCGCATCACCGGAAATGCAGGCCGTGCAGCCTGTACTCCAGGCCCAGGAGAGCCTGTCCGCGATCCCGCAACGCGGGCAACTGCTGGTCGAACAGCTACGTTCACGAGAGGGCATGCACCTGTTCATCTACCCGTTTGCCGGGCGCCTGGTGCACGAAGGCCTCTCGGCCCTGCTGGCCTGGCGTCTCGCCCGGGAGGAACCGGCGACCTTCACCTTCTCGGTCAACGACTACGGTTTCGAACTGCTGTCGCGCAGGCTCGGTCCGGTCGACGAGGGACGGCTGCGCCGGGGCCTTTGCCCTGACGGCCTGCTGCCCGATCTGCGGCAGTGCCTGAATGCCACCGAGATGGCACGTCGGCATTTTCGCGAGATCGCCCGCATCGCCGGACTGGTGTTCCAGGGCTATCCCGGGCGCTCCAAGTCGACGCGCCAGATCCAGGCCTCCAGCGGTCTGATCTATGACGTCTTCAGCCAGTTCGATGCCGGCAACCGATTGCTGGCACAGACCGAGCGGGAGTTGTTCGAGGGTCAGCTGGAGCTGGAACGCCTGCAAGGCACGCTCGATGGGATCGCCGGCCAGTCACTGCGCCTCACGAATCCGCCGCGGCTGACGCCGCTGGCGTTCCCCCTCTGGGTCAGCCGCATCCGGAGTCAGGTCAGCAGCGAAGACTGGCAGACCCGGGTGCAGGCCATGCTGGCTCGTCTCGAGGACGGAACACCGGCCGGATCAGCCTGAGGGGCTGGCCGGCCGGCCCGGACCATCGGCATGGTCAGAGGGAACAGGTCAGCGATTGCCTAGTAACGATAACGGCCACTGTAATGAGACCGACTCGAGCGGTGATAGCGTGGAGCCTTGTGGTAACGGGGCGCGCTGCGGTAGTGGCGCGGCGGGGCATAGTGCCGGGGCGGGCGATAATGATGGTGGTGAATCACCGTCAGCCGCCGCGGCGCATAATGCCGGGCGTGAGGCGGCGGACCCGGGCGATAGTAGCGGTGCCGCGGTGGTGCATAATGCGCATGCCGTGCCGTCCGATAGTGCGGTGTGGCAACAGCAACGCCGGTACCGGCACCGAGTGCGCCACCGAGAATGGCGCCCTGGCGACCGCCCAGTTCGGAGCCCAGATAACCACCCAGGCCCCCACCGATGGCACCGCCGATCAGCGCGCGTTCGCTCTGGCGATAATCCGCCATCGCCATGCCAAACGGCAGGAACACACAGAGCCCGGTGATCAGGGACAGCCCTGCCAGACGTTTGATCAAGCCTTTGGGGAAACACGGAAGTATTCCCGCGTATGCCATGACAGTCACTCCTGTTTCGCGTTGAATGGATTACCGGTGCAGCTATACGGATAGCTCCGCATCACGGACCAATCATCCACGGGAAAACTGAACGGAGGCTGAAGCCGGTGGCAGACAACAACGGCAGGGGGTGCAAAGCCGGCCGCATGGCGCCGGATCAGGGGCTGCTGCTGCAGGCGTTGCAGCGACCATCGCCCAATCAGGACGCACGTCCGGATCCGGATGACATCAGCCTGCTGGTACTGCACGGCATCAGCCTGCCGCCCGGGGAATTCGGCGGTGATGCGATCGAGGATCTGTTCTGCAACCGGCTGGACCCGACTGCACACCCCTTTTTCGCCGAGATCCACCAGTTGCGCGTCTCGGCGCACCTGCTGGTCCGGCGCGACGGCCGGCTGCTACAGTTCGTGCCGTTCCACCGCCGCGCCTGGCATGCCGGGCTCTCCTGCTGGCAGGGTCGTGACCGGTGCAACGACTTCGCCATCGGGATCGAGCTGGAAGGAACCGATGAGGTTCCGTATACCGAGCAGCAGTATGCGGCGCTGGACACCGTCTTGCCGGCGCTGATGGCCGACTATCCGGGTATCACACGGCAGCGGATCGTCGGCCACAGTGATATCGCCCCGGGCCGCAAGACCGATCCGGGCCCGGCTTTCGACTGGCATCGCCTGTGGCGAGGACTGGAGCTGAACGCATGGACGTGATTGCAATCATTCTGGCTCTGACCGCCTGCCACTACCTGCCAGCAACCCGCGACTGGACGCTGGACGACACCTTCCGGCGCTACGCCGACTGGCTGCAGCGGCGCCTCAACCTGGCCGATGACTGGAACGACACGCTGCCGGTGCTGTTACTGCTGGTGCCGCCGGTGCTGCTCACAGGCCTGCTCCAGTTACTGCTCGGCTCTCGCCTGGGCGGCATCCCCGGCCTGCTGTTCGGGGTCCTCGTTCTGCTGTTCTGCCTGCCCGGCCTGCGTGCCGACCAGATGCTGAGCCGCGTGATCAAGGCGATGGAACAGGGACGCGAGGACGACGCCAGGCAGCTCGTCGAGAGTCAGCTCACGCCGGCCGATGACGAAGCGCCACCCGCCAGAGTCGCGGACAGGGCCAGTCGGCAGGCTCTCTCGGAAGGTGCCCCCGACCTGCTGGCGCTGGCTTTCTGGTTCATCGTGGTCGGCCCGCTCGGCGCCGTTGCCTGGCGTCTGGCCGACCGTGCCCGCTGGCTCGCCGACCGGCACGAACATGGCGGCCAGGCCCTGAGAGTCTGGCATCACTGGCTGGGGTGGTTGCCGTCGCGTCTGCTGATGCTGGGCTATGGTCTGATGGGCAATCTGCAGATCGTCATCGGCACCTGGCGGGAACTGGGACCGTATGTCAGCAATCATCAACTGCTGGATCGGGCCGGCCATGCGGCGCTGAATCTGGCGGCGAATGCCACCGATCCGGAACGCCTGGCCGCAGTGCGTCAGCTGATCCGGCGGGCCCTGCTGTTGCTGCTGGCCGGCCTGATGGTACTGAAACTGATTATTCCGATCTGACATGCGCATCGGCATCGACCTGGGTGGCACCAAGATCGCGGCGATCGCGCTGGATCCGTCCGGCGAAGAACGTGAGCGACTGCGCATGCCCACGCCGCAGGGCGACTATCCGGGCACCGTCCGCGGCATTTCCGGGCTGGTTGCCACCCTGGAAAACCGGCACGGGCCGGCGGAGGCGGTCGGCGTGGGCACGCCGGGCTCCCTGTCTCCTGCCACCGGGCTGATCCGCAATGCCAACTCGGTGGTGCTCAACGGCAAGCCGCTGCAGCGGGATCTGGAGGCGGCACTCCGGCGTCCGGTCTCGCTCGCGAATGACGCCAACTGCTTCGCCCTGTCCGAGGCCCGTGACGGCGCCGGTCAGGACGCCCGCTGCGTGTTCGGAGTCATCATCGGCACCGGCACCGGTGCCGGCATCGTGGTTGACGGCCGGGTGCTGACCGGAACCAACCGCATCGGCGGCGAATGGGGCCACAATCCGCTACCGTGGCCCCGGGCCGATGAACTGCCCGGACGGCCCTGCTATTGCGGCCGTCAAGGCTGCATCGAAACCTGGCTCAGCGGCCCGGGCATGAGCGCCGACCATGAAACCGTCTGCGGCGAGCGCCGCAACGCGGAACAGATTGCCGCGGCGGCCGCCGATGGCGACCCGGCCGCCAGAGATACCCTGCACCGCCATGCCGACCGCCTCGCCCGGGGCCTGGCCACGGTGATCAATCTGCTGGATCCGGATGTCATCATTCTCGGCGGCGGGCTCGGGCAGATTCATGCGCTGTACGATCTGGTCCCGGCCCGCTGGCACCATTACATCTTCTCGGACAGCATCAGCACCCGCCTGCTGCCTCCCACGCACGGCGACGACAGCGGCCTGCGCGGCGCCGCGATGCTTTCACAGGAAGGGCAGCGCTGAATCGATTTCCGCGTCAGCTAAAGATTCACCACGAAGATCGCGAAGGACACGAAGGAAGAGCGAAAGAGGAACACGACATTTCTTTCTTCGTGCTCTTCGCGATCTTCGTGGTCGTGCTTTCCCTTCAATGCCTTGCCGAATGATCAAATCCAATCTCGGGCGCAGGTGCGGGGATAGATCAGCGCCTGTCTACGCGCCGGGCTTTTTGGCGCCAGGGCATGGATAGCTGACGCGCTGGCGGTCGGGACCGTCCAGGCGGATGGCAGTCAGGCAGCCGCCCCAGAGGCAGCCGGTATCCAGGGCCACCACATCTTCCTGTTCGTGGTAGCCGAGCGTCGACCAGTGCCCCACCACCAGCACCTGCCCGGCCGGCATCGGCTGGCGGCCCGGCACCTCGAACCAGGGATAGAGACCGGCAGGCTGCTTGCCCGGGGGGCCCTTGTAATCCATCCGCATGCGCCCCTCGGCGTCGCAGAAACGCATTCGGGTCAGGGCATTGATGATGCAGCGCAGCCGGTCCCAGCCGGTGAGGTCGTCGGACCAGGCCGCCGGTTCGTCGCCGTAGATGTTTTCGAACAGGTCCTGATATCTGTCGCCGCTCAGGGCCGCCTCGGCCTCGCGTGCCAGGCTGCGCGCCTTGTCCAGCGTCCAGGCCGGCAGCACACCGGCATGCAGCATCACGTAGCCGAGGTCCGGATCCTCGTGGATCAACGGCTGACGGCGCAACCAGTGCATCAGCTCGTCGGCATCCGGCGCGTCCAGCACATGCTGGACCGTGTCGTTCTTTTTCAGTTTCGACGCACCGGACCAGGCCGCCAGCATGTGAATGTCGTGGTTGCCTAGAATCACTGTGGCGATGTCACCGAGGTCCCGGACATAGCGCATCACCGACAGTGAACGGGGCCCGCGATTGACCAGGTCTCCGGTCAGCCAGAGGCGATCCCGCGCCGGATCAAAGCGCAGTCGTTCCAGTAGTGCCACGAACTCGTCGTGGCAGCCCTGAATATCACCGATGCAGTAAATCGCCACCCTGGTATCCGTTCGACCTCAGTGCAGTGTGTTGGGCATCGCCAGCGTGAACGGCTGGATCTCGGCGACGAAGCTGACGCCATCGTCGGCCAGCATTTCGTAACTGCCGTGCATGCTGCCCACCGGCGTCTCGATCATCGCGCCGCTGGTATAGCGAAAGCCCTTGCCCGGATCCAGGTGCGGCTGTTCGCCGACCACTCCCTCGCCGCGGACTTCGCGCTCCTCGCCATTGGCATCGGTGATCACCCAGCGCCGGCTGATCAGCCGCACCGGCTGCTCGCCGACATTGCGGATGGTCACGGTGTAGCTGAACACGAAACGCCCGTTGTCCGGGTCCGATTCATGATCCAGATAGGCCGGATCGACATCCACTTCGACATCGTATGGTTTGAGTTCGCTCATCATTGCCTGGTCACCATTGTCTGCTTCGGCGCGTCCGGCCCGTCGAGCGGGTCCGGGAGATCCGGCGGCCTGCGCGGCACGCTTGAAGGCGTCGCAATACAGGGCCCCGGCCAGGCCAGGAAATCCGAGGAAGCGCTGATTCGTCCCCGCATCTGCGCCTACACTCGGTCTGCTGTCGAGTCTACCGCGTCACGCAAACGACATGAAAGCGAAGCAGGCGGTGACCTGTACCGCAAAATGCACAAGGGAAGCGCTGATTTATTCGCAGGCCTGATCGGCGAGTCGAACGAAAGCGGCCACATCGAGCTGCTCCGGGCGCTCACCGGCATCGACACCGGCACGGACAAAGGCGTCGGCATCGAGCAGCGTGGCGAGACTCCGACGCAGAGTCTTGCGGCGCTGACCGAAGGCGGCAGCGACGACCCGGGCGAACTGCTGCGGATCGGCAGCCGTGGCCGGCCGGGGCCGAAGCGGCGTCAGCCGGACCACCGCGGATTCCACCTTGGGTGCCGGCCGGAACGCGCCGGCCGGGACGGTGAAAAGCCGCTCCACCTGACAGTGATACTGCACCATCACCGACAGCCGACCATAGACCCGGCTGCCCGGCGGTGCCGCCATGCGGTCCACCAGCTCTCGCTGCAGCATGAAATGCATGTCGCGCAACAGGTCGATCTGGTCCAGCAGGTGGAACAGCAGCGGCGAGGAGATGTTGTAGGGCAGATTGCCAACCACGCGCAGCGAGGCCGATGCCACGTCGAAGGTCCGGTAATCGAGACTGAGTGCATCCGCCTGCAGCAAGTCGAGTTCACCCAGCGCGGCACAGCGATCCTGCAACGGGCCGATCAGGTCACGGTCCATCTCCACCGCCTGCAGCCGGCCGGCAGCCCGCAACAGGGGCACGGTCAGCGCACCCTGACCCGGACCGATCTCCAGCAATCGGTCTTCCGGTTGCGGATTGACCGCACGCACGATGCGCTCCACCACGCGCTGGTCATGCAGAAAGTTCTGGCCAAACCGCTTGCGGGCCCGATGCCTTGCCGTCGGCGACGCCGTCATGTTCGGGAACTCCGATCCGTAAACAGCGGCAGATGTGCCAGCGCGATCACCCCGCGGTGCCGATCCCTGTCGCCTTCGGTGCAGATCGCGGCAATGGCGGCCACGGCACCGCCCGCCTGTTCCGCCAGCTGGCGCATGCCGTCCAGGGTCGAGCCGGTGCTGATCACGTCGTCCAGCAGCAGCACGCGGCGTCCGTGCAGCAGCGCGCGATCCTTCTCGTCGAGGAACAACTGCTGCTCGCGGCCGCTGGTGATGGACACGGTGGTCGCCTCAAGCGCGTCCCCCATATACGGCTTGTAATGCTTGCGCAGCACCACCGAGTCCTTGCCGCAACGCAGTGCCAGGGCGTGAATCAACGGAATGCTCTTGGCCTCGGCGGTTACCAGCACATCGAACTCCACCGCCTGCAGACGCTCCGCCAGCATGTCGGCGGCAGCCTCGGTCAGGGCCGGATCGCCGAGGATGTTGAGCACCGCGATGCGCAGCCCGGGCGCCACCCGGAACAGGGGCAGATCGCGCTGCTGGTCGCCGATGGTCAGTGGGTAGAACTCTCGTGCCATCAAGGGATCCTCCGCGCGGACTGCCGATGTCCGCGCGCCGCCGGCGAACAGTCGACGACCCGGTCCGGACCGACACCGAAGACGCGTTCTCCGATCATCGGCTCGATCGCATGGCCGCCGGTAAAGGCGCCGAAACTCGGTAGTACCGAGACCGCCTCGCCGAACCAGAATACCGGCATCCGCAGCCGATCGGTGGGGCCGCGCAGGCGCAACACCGGGTGCAGGTGACCGGCCAGGACGTGCCGCCCCGGGACCGGTTCCGGCTCGTGGCGGAAGGCGAACGGCCCGTCGCGCAGATCCGGGGCGTGCCAGTCCAGTCGCCAGGCCCCGGGCAGGCCGTCACGCCCCCGATCGTGATTGCCGGCGACGATCTGAACCATCAGTTCGGCATGGCGCTGCCGCCAGTCGGAAAAGGTCTGCAACCAGGGTTCGTCCGACGTTGGCGTGGCATGCAGGAAATCACCCAGAATCAGCAGACGCTCGGGCGCGTGAGCGGTGATCAGCGCCGCCAACCGCGCCAGATCCGCAGCGGTGCCCCCGCCAGGCAGCGGAATACCGCGACGGCGGAACACACTGGCCTTGCCGAAATGCGGATCGGCAATGACCAGCGTCCGGCGTACCGGCCAGAACAGGGCCCGCTCCGGCAGCAGCGTGACCGACTCGCCGGCCAGTTCGGTCTGCAGACCCGTATGACCAGGCGCGGCCATCGCCGTCAATCGAGGGCGCCGGCGGGCAGCGCCGCGCCGAAGGCCTGCTGGTAGGCGTCGGCGAACTGATCCGCCGTGAACCGGTGATTCTGGGTGCCATGGTGAGCCACCTTGAGGCTGCCCATCAGCGACGCGATCCGTCCGGTGACCTCCCAGTCCAGCCCGCGCAGCAGGCCGTGGATCAGGCCGGCGCGATAGGCATCACCGCAACCGGTGGGGTCATTCACCGCGGTGGCCGGTGCCGCCGGAATCTCCAGACAGCGGCCATCCGTGTAAATCCACGAGCCCTGCACGCCGCGGGTGACCACCAGCGCCTCGACCTGCGCCGCCATCTGCTCCAGCGTCAGTCCGGTGCGCTCCTGCAGCAGCTGCGACTCGTAATCATTGACCGCCAGCCAGGTGGCCTGCTCGGTGAACAGCCGCAGCTCGTCATTGCCGAACATCGGCAGGCCCTGACCCGGATCGAAGATGAACGGAATCCCCTGCGCGGCGAACTGCTGCGCATGCTGAAGCATGCCGTCGCGGCCGTTCGGCGCGAGAATGCCGATGCGGGCATCGGACCCGGCCGGCACCTGCACCTGATGCGCCTCGCTCATCGCGCCGGGATGAAACGCGGTGATCTGGTTGTCGTCGAGATCGGTGGTGATGTAGGCCTGCGCGGTGTAGTGGCTATCCAGCTCCAGCACGTGATCGCGCCGGATCTGCCAGCGGTCCATCCACTCGCGGTACTGCTCGAAATCCCGCCCTACCGTGGACAGACAGATGCCGTCGTCACCCAGCAGCCGCATGTTGTAGGCGATATTGCCGGCGCAGCCGCCGAACTCCTTGCGCATGTCCTCGACCAGAAAGGCCACGTTCAGGATATGCACCTGATCGGGCAGCACGTGGTTCCTGAAACGGTCGCGGAACACCATGATCGTGTCATAGGCAATCGAGCCGCTGATCAATGCGGGCATGCAGAATCCTCCGGAAGTTGTAACCGACACCCGATTCAGTCAGTCAGGTGTCCAGCAGAGATCGAGTTCACGGGCGGCGCGGACTTCATCCAGACGCCGCACGGGCAGGTCATGGGGTGCGCTGCGCACCAACTCGGGATCGCGCCGTGCCTCCTGCCGGATCGCCACCAGCGCCGCGATGAAGCCATCGAGTTCCTCGCGGGTCTCGGTCTCGGTCGGCTCGATCAGCAGACACTCGGGCACGAGCAGCGGGAAGTAGGCGGTCGGTGCATGATAGCCGTAGTCCAGCAGACGCTTGGCGACATCCATCGCGGTCACGTTCAGTTCCTTCGCCTCGCGCTTGAGGCTGATGATGAACTCGTGGCTGGCACGGCGCTGCGGGAACCAGACCTGAAAACCCTCGGCGCGCAGACGAGTCATCAGATAATTGGCATTCAGGGTCGCGAATTCGGCCACCCGCACCATGCCCTCGGCACCCAGCATCCGCGCGTACACATAGGCCCGCAGAATGACGCCGGCGTTGCCCATGAAGGCGGACAGCCGGCCGATACTGTGCGGGCAGTCCACCTCGGTCAGCCAGCGGTAGCCATTCTCGTCGCGACCGGCCATCGGGATCGGCAGATAGGGCAGCAGACGCTCGCTGGCGCCGATCGCCCCGGCACCGGGGCCACCACCGCCATGCGGTGTGGAGAAGGTCTTGTGCAGATTGATGTGAATGACGTCAAAACCCATGTCGCCGGGACGGGACTTGCCGAGAATCGCGTTCAGGTTGGCGCCATCGTAGTACAGCAGGCCCCCGGCCTCGTGCACGATATCCGCCATCTGCCGGATGCGGCGCTCGAACACGCCCAGCGTCGACGGATTGGTCAGCATGATACCGGCGGTCCTCGGTCCGACCGCTTCGCGCAGGGCCTGCAGGTCGACATCCCCCTCGCCGTCGGTGGGCAACTCGCGCACCTTGTAACCGCACATGACGGCGGTCGCCGGATTGGTGCCGTGAGCGGCGTCGGGTACCAGAATCTCGGTGCGACCGTGGTCACCCCGTGCCCGATGGTAAGCGCGAATCATGGCAACGCCCGCGAACTCGCCCTGGGCCCCGGCCATCGGCGTCAGGCTCACGCCCGCCAGCCCGGTGACATCGCGCAGCATGTCCTGCAATTCGTGCACACAGGCGAGGTAGCCCTGGCTCTGTGCCGTCGCCGCCCATGGGTGCCGGTCCAGAAAGCCCGGCAGCATGGCCAGCGCGTTGCCGGCTCGCGGATTGTATTTCATGGTGCACGAGCCCAGCGGATAGAACTGGGTATCGATGGAGAAGTTCTTCTGCGACAACCGTGTGTAATGCCGCACCACCTGGAGTTCCGACACCTCGGGCAGGATCGGCGGCGTGGTCCGCAGACTCTCCGCCGGCAAGTCCCCGGTGTCCACCGGTTCGCTCGGTGCCTGGCCCCGGGCCCGTCGACCCGGTCGGCCCTCGTCGAAAATCAGCTGATCCTGCCTCATGCCGCCTCCTGCAGGCTTTCCGCCAGCGCGTCGCGATAGGCTGCGATGTCGGAGGCCTCGATGCATTCCGTGGCGCAGACCAGGATCGCGTCGCCGAGCGCCGGATCATGCTGACCGAGGGCATAACCACCGAGAATGCCGCGGGCAGCCAGACGTTCCAGCACCGGCGCCGCCGGTTGCCCGAGGTCCAGCGCCCGTTCGTGGAAGCACGGCCCGGCATGCAGCGGTGCGACCCCCGGCAGTGTGCTCAGCGCTGCGGTCAGTTCGCGGGTCCGGGCATGGCAGGTGGCGGCCACACGACGCAGACCCTCGGCCCCGAGCAGGGCCATGTGAATGGTGGATGCGGTCACCACCAGACCCTGATTGGTACAGATGTTGGAGGTCGCGCGCGAGCGACGGATATGCTGCTCGCGCGCCTGCAATGTCAGCGTGTAGCCGGTGCGGCCGTCCAGGTCGACGGTGCGGCCGACGATCCGCCCGGGCATGCGCCGGACCATGCTCCGGCGGCAGCACAGAAAACCGTAATAAGGCCCGCCCGAGGACAGCGGCACACCCAGCGGCTGACCGTCACCGCAGGCGATGTCGGCACCCGCCTCGCCCCATTCGCCGGGCGGCTTGAGCAGCGCCATGGCCAGCGGATTGACCACGCCGATCACCAGCGCGCCGCCGCCATGCGCCCAGTCCACCAGCCGGTCGACATCCTCCAGCCGACCGAAGAAGTTCGGCTGCGGAATCACCACGGCCACCACATCGTCGATGGCGCCGAGCGCCGCTGTATCGACCACACCCGAGCCGGCATCCAGCGGCAACGATTCCAGGATCACGCCCTGATTGCCGACCACGGTCTCGGCGACCCGGCGATACACCGGGTGCAAACTGTCGGCCACCAGGATACGACCAGACCGCACCCGCTGGTTGGCACGCACCGCCATCAGCATGGCCTCCCCGAGGCCCGAGGCGCCGTCGTACAGCGAGGCGTTGGAGACATCCATGGCCATCAGGCCACACATCATCGACTGGTATTCGTAGATCAGCTGCAGCGTGCCCTGACTGGCCTCGGCCTGATAAGGCGTGTAGGCGCTGTAGAACTCGCCGCGGGTGGCGAGCTGCCAGACCGCCGCCGGCACATGGTGCCGATAGGCACCGGCACCGATGAAGCACGGGCCGACGAGATCCCGGGTCGCACGCTCGTGCATCAGACGAGTGACCTGCATCTCCTGCAGCGCCGGCAGCATGGGCGGCAGGCGACCACTGCGCAGACCGTCCGGAATCTCGTCGAACAGGCTCTCCACGTCGCCCACGCCGATCGCGGCCAGCATGTCGCGGATGTCGTCCTCGGTGTGTGGAATGAAGGGCATGATTTTGCACTCGGGGAAATCGGTCGGTACTCCCCTAATCCTCCTCTTCCGCGGCCAGCATGTGTTCGTAATCCTCGGCGCTCATCAGTTCCTCGATCAGATCCGGCTCTTCCGGCTTGATGCGCATGATCCAGCCGTCGCCGTAGGGATCGGTATTTACCAGTTCCGGCTCATCGGTCAGACGGCCGTTGGCGTCGACGATGACGCCGGCCACCGGCGCAAATATGTCCGAGGCAGCCTTGACCGACTCCACCACGGCACAGGCATCACCGGCCTCGACGCTGGAATCCAGCGACGGCGTCTCGACAAACACCAGATCACCCAGGGCTTCCTGGGCATGATCGGTAATCCCGACGGTGATCAGGCCATCGTCGTCCAGCCGCGCCCACTCGTGGCTGCTTGCGTAGTACAAGTCTGTCGGCAAATCACTCATGCCCGTATTCCCCCTGTTGAAAACAATTCGATAGCTGCGGTTCCGTCGCTGCCCGCCGAGACCGGCCCCGGACTCGGCCCGTCAATGGGTCAGTGTTTTCCCAGCATCACCCGGCCGTGGCGAACAAATGGCGGCCGCACCACGCGTGCCGGTGCCGACCGCCCGCGCAGGTCGACGCTGACCCGATCGCCGGGCGGCTCCGGCAGTCTTGCCAGCGCGATCGAGCATTGCAGCGCCGGCGAAAAACCGCCACTGGTAATATGTCCGGTGCGGCCGTTCGCGAGGGTTACCTGCTGTCCGTGACGCAGCATGCCACGCTCTTCCAGAACCAGGCCGTGGAGGTTCCGGGTCCGCCCGGCCTCGCGCTCGGCGAGCAGCGCTTCGCGGCCGACAAAGCCCCGCTCCCGCGGCTGCCAGGCTACGGTCCAGCCGAGCCTGGAAATCAGTGGCGAGGTGCTGCGGTCCATGTCCTGTCCATAAAGGTGCATGCCGGCCTCGAGCCGCAGACTGTCGCGGGCGCCAAGTCCGCAGGGTGCAACGCCGGCGTCCATCAGGCCCTGCCAGAGACCGGCGATCTGCGCAGCGGGCAGGGCAACTTCGAAGCCGTCCTCCCCGGTGTAGCCGGTGCGACCGAGCAACCAGTCGCCGCGTTCGAGACAGGCAAACGGTTTCAGCCCCCGCAGGCCGTCGCCGACATCGGATTCCAGCAGGCCGGCGAGAATACCCTCTGCGCGTGGCCCCTGCACCGCCAGCAGGCCCAGATCGTCACGCAGTTCGATCTGGATCTCGTAGCCATCGGCCTGCGCCAGCATCCAGTCGAGATCGGCATCACGGCAGGCGGCGTTGACCACACACCGGAACCGTTTCGCCTGCAGACGATAAACGATCAGGTCATCGAGCACACCGCCGGAGTGCTCCAGCATACAGCTGTAGAGGGCCTCGCCGTCGCTCAGGCGCGTGACATCGTTCGCCAGCAGATAACGCAGAAACGCCTCGGCCCCGGGGCCGAAGACATCCACCAGCCCCATGTGGGAGACGTCGAACACGCCGCAGGCTGTCCGCACCTGCTCATGCTCACGCAGTTGCGAGCCGTAGTGCAGCGGCATGTCCCAGCCGGCAAAATCCACCATGCGCGCACCGGCTGCCCGGTGGCGGGCATGCAGCGGTGTCTGGCGTGACCTGGCGTTCATGGGCTTCCCGCGAGGCAGTGGGCGATGCCGACATGATAATCGCCATGGCCGCGGGCGTCTGCCGCCTCGGAACAGCGGCTTCGCGGCACGGCCGCATCGAACGTGATCGCTCAGGCGATGCGGACGTCACCCCCGGGCCGGGTCAGGGGTTGCGCGCGGGATGCCCTCAGCGGGCGGCGTGCCGAGCGCCGCACCAGGAAAATCACCGGCAGCAGACCGACCAGCACCAGAGTGACGGCAGGCAGCGCGGCCCGCTCCCATTCGCCTTCGCTGGTCAGTTCGAAAATCCGCACCGCCAGCGTGTCCCAGCCGAACGGCCGCATCAGCAGGGTCGCCGGCATTTCCTTCATCACATCGACGCAGACCAGCAGCGCGCCGGCCAGCAGCCCGGGGCGTAGCATCGGCAGGTACACGTCCCGCAATAACCGTGTCTGGCTGGCACCGAGACAGCGGGCCGCCTCGGGGATGGTCGGCCGGATCTGCTCGACCGCGGCATCCACCGAACTGAAGGCCACCGCCATGAACCGGATGCTGTAGGCCAGTAGCAGCGCCACCAGACTGCCGGCCAGCCAGCCGCCACCGCCGAGGCCGAACAGCGATACCATGGCGTTGTCCAGCCAGGTAAAGACCAGCATCACCGACACTGCCAGGACCGATCCGGGAAGGGCATAACCGAGGTTGCTGGCCGCCACCGCACGTCGGGTCAGCCAGTCGGGCTGAACCCGTTTGGCATAGGCCAGTACCAGCGCCACGCTCACGGTGATGAAGGCCGCCATCAGGCCGAGTCCGACGGTGCGCCCCAGCAGATTGAGGTAGCGTGCGTCCAGATCACCGATCGAATGCCAGGCCACCCACCAGCCGAGCTGAAACAGCGGGATCAGGAACGCCACCGCCAGCACCAGACCGGCAAAGCCGGTGGCCAGCCAGGCACGGCCACCCCGCAGGACGATCCGGTGACCACTGCCCACCGTCTGGAAATAGCGGGCCCGGCCACGGGTATAGCGTTCGGTGAACAGGGCGACAGCGACAAACAGCAGCAACAGCGAAGCCAGTTGCGCCGCGACCTCGATGCTGAAGAACCCGTACCACGCCTTATAGATGGCGGTGGTAAAGGTGTCGTAATTGAATACCGCCACGGCGCCGAAATCCGCCAGTGCCTCCATCAGCGCCAGCGCGGTGCCGGCAGCGATGGCCGGACGGGCCATCGGCAGCGCGACGCGGAAGAAGGCTCGCCACGGCCCCATGCCGGCAATGCGCGCTGCCTCCATCAGGGTCGGCCCCTGGGCCATGAAAGCGGTGCGCGCCAGCATGTAGACGTATGGATACAGCACAAGACTCATGACCAGAACGACGCCACCGGGAGACCGGATTGGCGGGAACCAGGCGCTGGATCCGAAGACGTTGCGCAGGCTTCCCTGCACCGGGCCGGAGTAGTCGAGAATGCCGATGAATGTGAAAGCCAGCACGTAGGCGGGAACCGCCAGCGGCAGCATCAGGGCCCAGTCGAAAAGCCGCCGGCCGGGGAACTCGCAGACTGCGGTGAGCCAGGCCAGGGAGACCCCGAGGAGCAGGACCAGCGCCGCGACACCGGCAGCGAGGAATATCGTGTTGCCGATCAGCCGTGCGAGCACGGTCTGCGACAGATGTTCCCAGATCGCCTGATCCGGCTGCAGCCAGGACAGAATCGTGATCAGGATCGGCGCCAGGATTACCGCCGCGATGGCCACACTCAACCAGCGCCAGCCACTGGCCCCGCGACCCCGGCGAGCAGCGTCAGCGGCAGCCATCCAGCGGATTTCCGCCTCCGGCGTCGCCATCGGCGCTAGCGGTACCCGACCCGGTCCATCAGCATCACCGCATCCACCTGGCGCCGACCGGCTTCCGAGACATTGATGTCGTCACCGCGAAACTCGCCCCAGCTGCTGACCCGCTCGGTCCATTCGGTGTCCGGCCGCACCGGATATTCCATGTTGAGCGCGCCGAACATCTGCTGGGCTTCTTCGCCGGACAGCCACTCGAGCAACTGCAGCGCCGCTTCGGGGTTCGAGGCATGCCGGGTGATGCCGGCGCCGGAGACGTTGAGGTGCACGCCTTCGGCGTCCTGGTTTGGCCAGAACAGGGCCAGCGGCGTGTCGTCGCCGTCACGTTCCTGCAGGCGGCCGAAATAATACGTGTTGACGATACCCACATCGCATTGGCCCGCAACGATGGCCTCCATCACCGCGGTATCGTTGGAAAACGGCTGGGTGGCCAGGTTGTCGACCCAGCCGCCGACAATCTCCTCGGTCTCCGCCTCGCCATGCCGGGCGATCATGGTGGCGACCAGCGACTGGTTGTAAACCTTCTTCGAGGTCCGGAGGCAGAGCCGCCCCTCCCAGTCTTCATCGGCCAGTGCTTCGTAGGTGGAGAGTTCGTCCGGGTCCACGCGTTCGGTGCTGTAGACGATAGTGCGGGCCCGGACCGACAGACCGAACCAGCGCCCGTCCGGGTCACGCAGATTGGCAGGCACGTTCGCCTCCAGCGTGGCGGAGTCCAGCGCGGCGAGGACGTCCTGCTCGGCCGCCTGCCAGAGGTTGCCGGCATCCACGGTCATCAGCATGTCGGCGCGGGTGTTGCGACCCTCCGCACGCAGCCGCTGCAACAGCGGACCGGCGTCGTCGGTGACATAGCGCACGCGAATCCCGGTTTCCTCGGTGAACCGGTCGAATAGCGGCTTGATCAGATGCTCCTGACGAGCGGAATAGACCACGACCTCTTCACCGTCGTCGGGCGACTGGTTCATGGCCCAGTAGGACACGGCGATTACGGCGGCAGCAACGATGCCTACAAGAAGACTGAGACGCATTAGAGTCTGATCCTGGATCGACCGGGGAATGAACCACAATGATAATCATTCTTATTACGGTCTGCAAAAGCGATGAAGGACTGGGCCAGCCCGGAGGCTGAATGATCGATTCCCGCGTCTGCTTTGGATTTCGGTTGTCAGCCCGGACGCGTTCGGGCTTCGACGCCGGCCCGAATCCGGCACTGCAGTTCGTGCCGTAGCAAGACATTCCCTAAAAAAACCGGCCAACAATTAAGGAAACACTGATTTATTCCCGCGCCTGCGCCCGAGACCGGTTTTGGTCATCTGGCAAGGCGCGGTGCCGGTTCGGTAGCCGTAGCTACCGGGCCGGAAGCGCAACGCCGCCAGGGACCAAAACCGGCCGGGCCCTTCGGGTTGGGCCGCATTTTTCCCGACTGCTGTGTTGCGCCGCTTGACCGCAGAGTGACTGCGGCGCTGCACAGCGCGCCTTGCCTCGGAAAAAATGCGGACTCCAACGCAGGCGCGCGAATAAATCAGTGTTTCCTTAAAGGAAACGACGGGCACGAAGGTGAAGGAGACACCGATTCATTCGCACGTGTTTTTTCCTTTCTTCGTGTCCTTCGTGATCTTCGTGGTGGATTCTTTCCTCTGCATTGCCTTGAGAAGATGCGGCTCCACGACAGGCGCGGGAATAGATTCAGCGATTCTCCAACGGAAGGCCACGGACCAGACGCCCCTCGGTCTCGGTCGAGCCCATGGCCTGCCGGGTGAGCCGGCGGCGCAGCATCGGCAGCAGTGCCATGCCAACCAGTCCCAGGTTGCGTCCGGCGCGCAGTCCCGGAAGGCGGTTGCAGAAGATGCCCACCAGCCCGTGGGTGAAGCGCACCACACGATCCTGATCCGCTTGCTGCCGACGCAGCCATTGGTCGAGTGTGGCGGCATCACCCGGATCCTGCCCGGCGAGACCGACCTGATGCAGGGTTTCCGCCAGCGCCGCCACATCGCGCAGGGCCAGATTCAGCCCCTGCCCGGCGACCGGGTGCAGATTGCAGGCGGCATTCCCCACCAGCACCGCACGTCCGCGGCGGCGCTGGGGTGCCCGCCGCAATCGCAGCGGCCACGACGCTCGCCCGCTGACCGTCGTGAATTTTCCAAGACGATAGCCGAAAGCTTTCTGCAAATGCTGCAGAAAGCCTGGGTCGTCGGCCCCGGCGAGTTGTACGGCCTGCTCGCTGGCCACGGTCCAGACCATAGACAAGCGTCCGTCCGGCAGCGGCAGCAGCGCCAGCGGCCCGTCCGGGGTGAAGCGCTCGAAGGCCTGTCCCTGATGCGGTTGTGCGGCCGACACCGTGGCGACCAATGCGGTCTGCCCGTAGTCGGTATCCCGGGTTTCCAGATCGAGCGCGGTGCGCAATGGCGACTGCGCGCCATCCGCTGCCAGCAGTAGCCGCGCCCTGACCACTCCATGGTCGCCGGCCAGGGTCAGACTGACGTGGTCGTCGGTCAACCGCGGCGCCTCGACCCGGGCGCCGCCGACCAGCCGGACCGATTCACACCTGGCAAGTCGGCGACGCAGGGCCGCCTCCAGATCGCGGTTCATCAGGACATGGCCGAGCGCATCCAGACCTTCGTCCTCGGCCTTCAGCCGAAGCTGACCGAAGCCGCCGGCCTCGGACACCTGGATGGTAGAGATCGGCGCGGCTCCACCGACCACTTCCGGCCAGATGTCGAGCGCCGACAGGATACGCCGGGAACTGGGCGACAGGGCCACGCTGCGATGGTCCGTCGCACCGGCATCGGCCGGCGCCGGATCCACCAGCAGGACACGCAGGCGCGACTGACCGAGAGCGCAGGCCAGGCTCAGGCCGACCAGGCCGCCGCCGGCGACCACGACATCGGCATCGAGGGCGGCGTCAGTCGTCACGATGCCATCAGTGCCTCGATGTCGGCGATCGCCTTCGGTACCGCATCGGTGATGACCTCGGGCCGGTCCCGGCCGACCACCACATCGTCCTCGATGCGGACGCCGATGTTGTGCCAGCGCTCCGGCACCTCCGGAATACTGTCCGCGATATACAGACCCGGCTCCACGGTCACCACCATGCCGGGCTCCAGCTCGCGCCAGTGCCCGTCCACCTTGTAGTCGCCGACGTCGTGCACATCCATCCCCAGCCAGTGGCCGGTGCGATGCATGTAGAACGGCCGATAGGCTTCCTGTTCGATCAACCCGTCGACATCACCGTTGAGCAGACCCAGATCCACCAGCCCGCGGACCAGAACCTTCAGCGCTTCCTCGTGCGGTCGGTTCCAGTGATCACCGGCGCGGGTGGCATCGATCGCGGCCTGCTGCGCCGCCAGCACGATTTCGTAGACCGCGCGCTGCTCGCCGGTGAAGCGCCCGTTGACCGGGAACGTACGGGTGATATCGGAGGCGTAGCAGTCCAGTTCACAGCCGGCATCGATCAGCAGCAGATCACCGTCCTGAAGCTCCGCGCGGTTGTCGATGTAGTGCAGGATGCAACCGTTACGGCCGCCGCCGACGATCGGCGGATAGGCGTGCTCGCCCCCGTGGCGGCGGAAGATGGCGTGAAATTCGGCCTCCACCTGATACTCGAAAAGCCCCGGGCGACAGACCTGCATGGCGCGCCGATGGGCCTCGGCCGCCACCACGGCGGCAGAACGCATCTGTGCCAGTTCGGCCGCACTCTTGATCAAGCGCATCTCGTGCAGAAGGTGCTCCAGCGAGACGAATTCGTCGGGCGCCCGCACGCCGAGCCGTGACCGCGCCCGGATCTGGTTGACCCAGCTGAACAGCATCTGATCCATGTCCGGGTTCTGACCCAGATTGCCGAACACCTTCTGTCGACCTTCCAGCAAGCCGGGCAGGATCTCGTCGATGTCATCGATCGGAAAGGCATCGTCGGCGCCATAATCGTCACAGGCACCGTCCTGTCCGGCCCGCGGCCCGTCCCAGACCTCGCGCGCCGGGTCACGCTCACGGTTGAACAGGATGAACTCGCCCTGGTCGCGCCCCGGCGCGAGGACCAGCACGGCGTCCGGCTCGGCAAAGCCGGTCAGATAGTAGAAATCACTGTCCTGACGATACGGATAATGCACATCCCGGTTCCGAACCTGTTCCGGCGCCGCGGCCAGCACGGCCACGCCGCCTGACCCCATCAGGGCCATGAGTTCGGCGCGGCGACGACGATATTCCTCCTGATTCACGCAGGAACCTCCTTCTTTGAACGGGTCGAATCCAGCGGACTGGCGGTATCAGTGCAGGCCGCCACCGGGAGGCAGTTGCACCGGGACCGGCTTCTGTTTCCTTGACGGCTGCAGTTGCTCGTGCACCAGCAACGCCGCGACGCGGACGAATTCTTCCAGCTCGGCAAAGGCCGCCTCATCGGCCTCGCCGCCGGCATCGGTATCGATCAGGGCGATTTCCGACAGACTCTGCAGAGCTTCGGCAGCCTCGCCGGTCAGCGCGTTGACCCGCCCTTCCTCGTCATGGCCGAGACCATAAAGAAAGCCCTGGCACCAGTGCGCCAGCGCCCCGGCCCGCAGCGACAGCTCCGTATCCTCGTCCGGCAACACCAGCGTCAGCCCCAGATCGGAATCCTCCAGCCCTTCGCGGGTCTGTTGCCACAGCAGCGTCAACTGTTCCAGACACAGACGGGCCGGATCCCCCTTGGGTTCCGCATCCTCCAGGACCCGGGCGATCCAGTGCGCGGCATCGGTCCTTGCCGAGGCACCGAGCATGCCGCAGAGCAGTCCCTGGCTTTCCGCAGGACCCATCTGGGCGGCGACGCCACGCAAGGCGGATTCGAGTTGCTGATGATCGCAGGCTTGCACTGCCATGAAACCGGTTCTCCGAAGATCGACACGATGCGGCGACCGACGCATCCGGGGCCGGAACACCAATCGCTGCACAAGTCTGTGATTGCAGGAGCCGCTATTCTACCATTGCACGGACAAACACCCGACGATCGCCGAAGGAGCAGACTGACAGCTCATGGATAACGCAGATGCCGGAAAGATTCGACAGGATCTTCAACTGCTGGAGCAGCGGGTCGACCGTCTGGTCGAGCTGTGTCTGCGCTTGCGCGAGGAGAACCGTGTCTTGCGGCAGTCCCAGGAGAGCCTGAACGCCGAACGCGCCGGCCTGCTGGAAAAGAACGAACTGGCGCGGTCCCGGATCGAGGCCATGATCAGCCGCCTGAAAGCGATGGAGCAACATTGATGGCAAATGCGGTGGAACCGGTAAAGGTCAGCATTCTGGACAAGGAATATCTGATTGCCTGCCCCGAGGACGAAAAGAACGAACTGATGAAGTCGGCCGCCTATCTCGACCAGCGCATGCGGGAAGTGCGCAAGAGCGGCAAGGTGATCGGCGCCGACCGGATCGCGGTGATGGTGGCACTGAACATCACCCACGAAATGCTGCAGACCAGTGCAGACGGCGCCGACATCAGCCATCTGGTTCAGGATCGGCTGC
>PXAT01000085.1 GCA_003565775.1 Ectothiorhodospiraceae bacterium
ATGATCAGGAAGAACAGCGTGACTGCCCCCGAGAACATGAACACGCTGCCGTGGAGATCCAGACGGACGCCGAGCGGTTTCGCCGTGTAATTGTCCTGACCTACAACGTAATCGGTGTCGATTGGATTTGCCGCACCTTCCGGTGCCGGAACGCCCTCACTCTCCGGAATATCGGACGATGCATCATTCGGGTTTCTGGCCATCGAATGCGTCCTCTCGCATGTTGTTCGAAAAGGAAAAAACTGTGATCGTCAGAGTCTTTCTGCAGTCCGCCGGTCGGCGATGCGGGATCAGTGCTGTGACGGTATCCGGTGCACGAGAGACCAGCGGGGCGATGGCCGAGCCCGGGCCATCAATGTGCACCCTACACAAACATGGGCGTGACGCCTACTTTCAGGCGTTGCACTATAAAGAGTGGATTGAAGGAGGTCCGGCAACGGTGATCGGGCCGACGGGGCAAGTGGGAGTAACGGGCCATGGCTAGCGGTTGGGCACGTGAAGGTGCCGTCCAGGACCAGATCGACAGCACGGTGGAAGATGGCGTTATGCGCGCGCGCAGTCGTCTGCCGACCGGTGATAGCGCGGAATTCTGCGAGGAATGCGAGGCGGCCATTCCCCAGGCGCGCCGGGAGGCGGTGCCGGGTGTGCGTTTCTGTGTAGCCTGTCAGAGCAAACGTGACGCCGAGCAGGATGCCTATTCCGGCTACAACCGGCGTGGCAGCAAGGACAGTCAGCTCCGGTAGACCGGTTGATCCGGGTTGTCACGTGCTTGCATGATCTGAGAGGAATGCTTGCCCCATGTCAGTCGATACGGCGGCGCTCAATGCCGCGAGGCACCGTCTGGCCGATGACGCGCCGGTCTGGCTGTTCGGTTACGGGTCCCTGATTTACAAGGTCGATTTTCCCTTCGTGCAACGGACGCCGGCGGCGATCTACGGCTGGGAGCGGCGTTTCTGGCAGGGGTCGGAAGATCATCGCGGCGTGCCCGGCGCCCCGGGTCGGGTCGTGACGCTGATCGACAGTCCCGGTAGCCGCTGTGGCGGGATCGCCTATCAGATCGCCGCGGGCGTGTTCCGGCATCTGGATGTGCGGGAAAAACACGGTTATCTGCGCCTTTGGCAGGCCCTGCACTTTGCCGATGGCAGTACCGTTGACGGGCTGGTCTACATTGCCGGTCCCGAGAATCCCGGGTTTCTCGGTCCGGCCCCGGAGCCGGAAGTGGCGGCGCAGGTGGCGCGCGCCGTCGGGCCCAGTGGTGACAATCGAGGGTATCTCCTGCAACTCGCCGCGGCCTTGCGCGAACTTGGCGAGCGGGATGAGCATGTGTTTGCGCTCGAGGCCGCCGTGCTGGAGCGTCAGCGTTCCGTGTCGGGCGGATAAGCCGACATCAGTCGATCGGGCATCGGGGCAATGCCGGTGTTTCCCGGAGGACAAACCGCACGTAGTGTTGTCAGCCATTAAGGAAACGCTGAAGTATTCCCGCGCCTGCGCCCGAGACCGGTTTTGGTCATCTGGCAAGGCGTGGTGCCGGTTCGGTAGTGATTCTACCGGGCCGGTGACGCAACGCCGGCAGGGGCCAAAACCGGCCGGTCCCTTCGGGTTGGGCCGCATTTTCCCCGACTGCGGTGTTGCGCTGCTTGACCGCAGAATGACTGCGGCGCTGCGCAGCGCGCCTTGCCTCGGAGAAAATGCGGACTCCAACGCAGACGTGCGAATACTTCAGCGTTTCCTTAAGGAAACGCTGACGTCGATTCCTGACAGGCAACCGATCGGAGGCGCCAGTTTGAAGAAGGTCCTGTTCTGGTGCGCACTGGCGCTGGTCGTGCTGATCACGGCCGGCGCGCTCGTCGGCACGGAATCCACGCGCTCGCCATCCCAGGCCGGCGGCGTCGATGGCGACGCCGGCGACCGCCGCGGTGCCCTGGTGGATCAGGTCGTGTTCACCCAGGAATCCGACATGGGCAAGGTCAGTGGTCTGATCGAGGGTGGTGCGCATCAGGTCTTTGCCCAGGGCATTACCAGCGCCTCGGTGTTTCACCGCATCCGTGATTCCCAGAAGGTTGTCAGCGATCTCTCGTATGGCTCATCGGTCGAGTTGTCGCTGAACCCCTCCGGCCCCGAATTCGATGACGGCAGCCTCAACCCGTTCCATGTCCCGGCCATGCGTGAGGCCATGAATCGCCTGGTGAACCGGCGATACATTGCGGAGGAGCTCTACGGCGGCCTCGCGGTACCGCGCTATCTGCCGATCAATACCGCGTTCCCCGATTATGCGCGGCTGGCCGACGTCGCCCGCGCCCTGGAACTGAAGTATCAGCATGACCCGCGCGCGGCGGCCGACGTGATCAGCGAGACCATGCGTGAGCTGGGTGCGGTGAAACAGGACGATCTCTGGCATTACGACGGCCGTCCGGTGCGGCTCATCGTGCTGATCCGGACCGAGGACGAGCGCCGGCGGGTCGGCGACTACGTGGCCAATCTGCTGGAGGATCAGGGGTTCCGGGTCGAACGGCGCTACCGCACTGCGGAAGAGGCCTCCCGGATCTGGATCGCCGCGCCACCGTCGTCCGGACAATGGCATATCTACACCGGCGGCTGGATTTCGACCTCGATCAACCGCGACGTGGCCGCTGATCTTGCCTATTACTACACGCCCCGCGGCCGCGCCGAGGCACTCTGGCAGGCCTATGAGCCGGACCCCGAGTTCGACGCTCTGGCCGATCGGCTGCAACGTCGGGATTATCGCAGCTGGGCCGAGCGCCAGGCTCTCATGGCGCGCGGCCTGGAACTGGCGATGGAGGATTCCGCTCGGGTCTGGCTGGTGGATCAGCTCAACGCCTGGCCGCGGGCGGAAAACGTGGAACTGGCGGCCGATCTGGCCGGTGGCACGGCGGGCTCCGCCCTCTGGCCCTATACCCTGCGCTACCGCGACAAGGTTGGTGGCAATATGGTGCTGGCGGCGCCGAGTCTGCTCACCGAACCCTGGAACCCGGTTTCCGGCAGTGGCTGGATCTTCGACCGCATGATCCTTAACGCGATCGAGGATTCGGCGGTGATGCCGGATCCGTTTACCGGTCTGTTCTGGCCACAGCGCCTGGCCGGTGCCGAGGTGACGGTGGAAGAAGGCGTGCCGGTCAACCGCACGCTGGACTGGCTGACGCTCGAGACCGAGGCCGAGATCGTGGTGCCGGGCGATGTCTGGATTGACTGGGACGCCGCCGAAGGCCGCTTCATCACGGTCGAGGATGCCCGGGGCGACGAACCACTGACCGCCCGCAGCCGCATTCGCATTCGTTACGAGGATGGCTATCTGGATCGCTACTGGCACGATGGCAGCCAGGTCTCGATGGCCGACGTGCTGCTGCCGTGGATCCTCAGCTACGAACGCGCGAATGAGGACAGTGAGCTGTTCGATCCGGCGCATGTGCCCACTTTCGAGGTTCACCGGCAGCATTTCCGCGGCTGGCGCATCGTCTCCGAGTCACCACTGATCATCGATGTCTACAGCGACCAGATCTATCCGGATGCCGAGAACATGGTCGGCGCGCGGGTGCCGGCGGTACAGCCCTGGCACATGCTCGCTCTCGGTATCCGCGCCGAGCGTGCCGGCGATCTGGCATTCTCGTCGAACAAGGCGGACCGGCTGCGGGTTGACTGGCTGAATCTGGTCGGCGGTCCCAGCCTGCGGACGTTGGATCGTCATCTGGAGCGCGCCAGGGACGAGGGCTTCCTGCCGTTCGCCGAGGTTCTCGGGCCGGCTCTGCGCGACAACGAGATCGAGGAACGCTATCGGGCCATCGGCGACTGGTATCGTGACCGTGGGCATTTCCTGGTCGGCGACGGCCCGTTCTATCTGCATTCGGTGCATGCCGTGGAACGCAGTCTGGTGCTGCGCCGGTTCGCCGATTTTCCCGATGCCTCGGACAAATGGCTGCGCTTCACCCGCGCCGAGATCCCCGAGTTGAATCTGGACGGGCCACTGGTGGTCGAGCGCGGCGAAGGAGCGGAGTTCCTGCTCCGTATCACCTTCGAGGGCGAGACCTACGCGGCCGAGGATATCGAAGCGGTGCGCTATCTGCTGTTCGATGGCAGGAGCGAGCTGGTGCTGCGCGGTGATGCAGAGCAGAACGAGGACGGCGACTGGTATGTGGAATTGAGTCCCGGCCAGGTGGAGATGCTCGGCACCGGCGCCAACAGCCTCGAGTTCGCGGTCACCACCCACCGCGTCGCCTTACCCAACTTCGCCACCCATGCGTTCGCCACGGTGCCGTCGCGGCGTGCGGCGCAGTCCGGAGACAACGAATGACGACGGCCACGGAAGGCACACGCGCGCAGGGCCTGCGCCGGGATGTCCGGCGCCTCGGGCTGTTCACCGCCAAGCGCCTGCTGGCGCTGTTTCTGACCATTCTGGTCGGGGTCTATCTGACCATCCTGATCGCCAACATGGGCGGCCGGGTGGATGACCTGCGCATGGTGCAGATTCAGGGCGAAGTCTCGGAAATGGTGCGTGGCGACCCCGCGTTCCAGGACATGCCCAGCGAGGAGCGCAATGCCCTGGTTCAGCGGCAGGTGGATCTCGAGGTCGAGCGCCTGCGGCTGGACCAGCCGTTCATCGTGCGCAGTTTCGACTACCTGCATCGGGCCATGCTGCTCGATCTCGGGCGCGCCGAGCAGATGCACAGCGACAGCGGTTCGCGGGACGTCTACGACATCATCGTGGAACGCCTGCCGGCGACCTTGCTGCTGTTCGGTACGGCCAACTTCCTGGTTTTCTTCTTCTCGGTCTACATCGCCTTGTCGCTGTCGCGACGGTACGGCAGCATGCTTGATCGCAGCGTTATCGCGCTGGCGCCGAGTTCGGCCGCGCCGGCGTGGTTCTATGGCATTTTCCTGATCCTGCTGTTCGCATTCGTGCTGCCGGTGCTGCCGTCGGGCGGCATGGTGCAGGCGCCGCCGCCGGAGAATCCGCTGCATTACGCACTGGACGTGTTGCGGCACATGCTGCTGCCGGTGCTTGCCATGTTCCTGTCCCAGATTTTCATTTCGATCTACTCCTGGCGCACGTTCTTCCTGATTCATTCCAGCGAGGATTACGTGGAGATGGCGCGGGCCAAGGGTCTGCCGGATAACCTGATCGAGCGGCGGTACATCCTGCGACCGACGTTGTCACCGATCATCACCAGCTTTCTGCTGATGCTGATCGGCCTGTGGAGTGGCGCGATCATCCTGGAGCAGGTGTTCAACTGGCCAGGGCTGGGCACCTTGCTGTTCCAAGCCATCGGGCATCGTGATACGCCGGTGATCATCGGTTCGGTGGTGATCTTCGCCTACCTGCTGGCGATCACCGTGTTCCTGCTCGATATCCTGTACGCGGTGCTGGATCCGCGCATTCGCATTGGAGGCGACTGATGGGCCGGTTTGCCGCCCTGTCCGAGCTGCGCAACTACCCGTCGGCGGTGGTCGGCATGGCGATAATCGCCTTCCTGATTGCGCTCTCGGTCTACACCGTGATCACGATCCCGTACGCGGACGCGCTGGACAAGTGGCGCGGTGGCGAGCAGTGGCGACTGCATCCGGTGAACGCCAGTCCGGTCTGGGCCGATCGGCTCACCGGCGGGCGGGCACCGGAGACGCAGGTGGTGTCGAGTCGCGACGCGGCGATCGAACGGCAGCCCTTCGAGGGCGGTGAACGGCTGCATATTCCGCTGCAGGTGAACTATCAGGCGGGCGACTTTCCGTCCGAGATGACCCTGTTCCTGAGTGCCGAGGGACACGAGCGCGAACCCTTTGCGCGGCTGGTCTGGCGCACGCCGGACGGCCGTGAGTTGGCGCTGGGCGGGACTCGCGTGGCCACTCAGGATCGCGTCTCGATCTCCCAGGACCGCTCTCTGGAACAGCGTCTGGGGCTGGTGCCCCATATCGGCCTGCTGGCAACGCCGGATTCCGAGCCCGGAGCGGCCGAGGTGCTGACCGGCGACTATGAGCTGACGCTCGACGTTATCCTGTTCCAGGAGGATGCCGGGTTCGAGGCCGATCTGGTGCTTTACGGTCGGGTGCACGGCCTGGCCGGAACCGATCACCAGCGGCGCGACCTGATGGTGGCGTTGATGTGGGGAACGCCGGTGGCACTGGCTTTCGGGCTGCTGGCGGCCGTCGGCACCACGATCACGACACTGATCATCGCCGCCACCGGCGTCTGGTTCGGTGGCTGGGTCGACGCCACCATCCAGCGACTGACCGAGGTCAACATGATTCTGCCGCTGTTGCCGATTCTGGTCATGGTCGGAACGCTGTATTCCACCAGCATCTGGCTGATGCTCGGCGTCGTCGTGGCGCTGGGGATCTTCAGCGCCGGCATCAAGATGTACCGCGCCATGTTGCTGCCACTCCGGCAGGCGGCCTATATCGAGGCGGCCCTGGCTTATGGTGCCGGCAATACCCGCATCATTCTGCGCTACATGATCCCGCGGATCCTGCCAGTGCTCATTCCGACCTTCGTCACGCTGATCCCGACCTTCGTCTTCCTCGAGGCCTCGCTTGCGGTACTCGGCCTCGGTGATCCGGTGCTGCCAACCTGGGGCAAGGTCCTGAACGACGCCCAGAGCGAGAGCGCACTGTACAGCCAGTACTACTACTGGGTGCTGTCGCCGGCGTTCCTGCTGATGCTCACCGGGCTCGGCTTCGCGATGCTGGGATTCGCACTGGACCGGATCTTCAACCCGCGACTGAGGGCGCTGTGATGCGGCACTGCTCCATGCAAAAACGGGGAGGGGACTGATGGCGGTGCCCCTGCTCAGCGTCGAGAACCTGCGCCTGCGCTACCGGACCCGTCAGGGCCCGGTGGAAGCGGTGGCCGGCGTGGACTTCGAGATTCGCCACAAGGAAGCCCTGGTGATTCTGGGTGAATCCGGTTGCGGCAAGAGTTCGCTGGCAAAAGCCCTGATGCGCACGCTGCCGCGCAATGCAGAGCCGGCCACCGGTCGCGTGCTGCTGGAGGGCGAGGACATCATGGCACTGGATGAGGAGCGGTTCCGGCGCGAGGTGCGCTGGCTGCGCATCTCCCTGGTCATGCAGGCGTCGATGAATGCGCTCAATCCGGTGGTCCGGGTCGGTGAGCAGGTGGCGGAACCGCTGCGTGTGCTGCGGGGCTGGTCGCGGGAGCGGGCCCGGCAGCGTGCCGCCGAGGTCTTCGATCTCGTGGGTGTGTCCACCGATTTTCTGACGCGTTATCCGTTCGAGCTCTCCGGTGGCATGCGTCAGCGTGTGGTGCTGGCCATGGCGCTGATTACCGACCCGCAGCTGGTGATCCTCGACGAGCCTACCTCGGCGCTGGATGTGCTGACGCAGGCGAGCATCATGAACGTGCTCAAGCGCATCAAGCGCGAGCAGGGCACCAGCTTCATCCTGATCACCCACGACGTGGCGACCTCCAGCGAACTGGCGGATCGGGTGGCGCTGATGTATGCGGGCCAGATCGTCGAGAGCAGCAGCGCCGCCGAGTTCTTCCGCGAACCGGCACACCCTTATGCGCAGATGCTGATGGACAGCGTACCGCGGCTGCATCAGGAAACCCGGCCGACGCATATTCCCGGTCAGCCGCCGAGCCTGCTGGAACCGCCGAGCGGTTGCCGGTTTGCCGATCGCTGTCCGTCCCGTTTCAACCTGTGTGACCGCGATCCCGGCGCCTTCCGCAAGGGTGACCGGCGCCGGGTGCGTTGCTGGCTGCATGCCGGCGGGAGTCAGTTGTCATGAGCGCGTCGGCCACTCCGGCAAACCGGGCCGCGGAGCAGCCACTGGTGGACGTGCGAGAGTTGCGTACCTGGTTCGAACTGCGTCAGTGGGGGTTTCTGAAGCTGGGTTCGGTCAAGGCCGTCGACGGCGTCAGCTTCTCGCTCTATCGCGGCGAGTCGGTGGCCTTCGTCGGCGAATCCGGTTGCGGCAAGAGTTCTCTGGCGCGAACCCTGCTCGGTCTGCACCGGCCGACCGAGGGTGACGTGGTGTTCGAAGGCGAGTCCATGTCGCGTCTCGGGCGGCGCGGCATGCGCGATTACCGGGCGCGGGTGGGCTACGTCCAGCAGGATCCGTTCGGTGCGCTGGCGCCGTTCATGGATGTGCGTCGGATTCTGGCGGAGCCGCTGAAGGTGCAGGGCGTGCGCGGACGGGCCGAGCGCGAACGGCGGATCCGCGACGTGCTGGAGGAAGTCCGCCTGTCGCCGGCAGATGATTATCTGCGCAAGTTTCCGCATATGCTCTCGGGCGGTCAGCAGCAGCGGGTGGTGATTGCCCGGGCGCTGATTCTGGAACCGTCGCTGCTGATCGCCGATGAGCCGGTGTCGATGCTGGACGCCTCGGTCCGCGTCGAGATCCTCGATCTGCTCTACCGCATCCAGCAGAAACGCGAGCTGACTCTGGCATTCATCACCCACGACCTGTCCACGGTGCGCCACTTCGCCGACCGTATCTTCGTCATGTATGCCGGCCGCGTTGTCGAGACCGCAACGGTCACCGAACTGCTGGATCATCCGCAGCACCCCTATACCCGGGCGCTGCTCGCGGCGCTGGCCGATCCGGACCCGGACAATGCGCTGGCAATGCGCGAAGTCCCCGGCGGCGAAGCCCCGAGTCTGCTCAATCCACCATCCGGCTGCCGTTTTCATCCCCGTTGCCCCAGGCACATGCCGGGCGTCTGCGATGTCGACGATCCCGGCAATTTCGAGCCACGGCCCGATCATCTGTCGGCCTGCTGGCTGCATCGCTGACGCCATGCGCCTGATTCTGTCCGGTCTCGCCCTGATGCTGGCAAGCCTGGCACTACTCATGGCCATGGTAGTGCCGCTGCTGGCGCCGAGCCTGGCTCTTTCCCTGCTGGCCTATGCCGGTTGCTTTTCCGGCCTGCTGCTTGCCCTCGGCGGCGCCGTGGAACGTCAGCGCCGGCTGCGCGGTTGAACGCAGCCGGGATACGTCGGTCTCAGTGATTCGTTCTGCACGGGAGACGACGGTGAGTGATTCCCCCCGCGATGCAACAGTCGATCCGGACGAGGTGGCGCGGTACCGCGCGCTGGCGGACATGTGGTGGCAGGAGGATGGCAGACTCTGGCCGCTGCACACCCTGAACCGCCTGCGCACCGGATACATCCGTGATCAGCTCTGCCGGGAGTTTGGTCGTGATGCGGCCGGGACGAAGCCGCTGGCAGACTTGCGCCTGCTGGATATCGGTTGCGGTGGCGGTTTGTTGTCCGAAGCGATGGCCCGGCTCGGAGCCACGGTCACCGGCGTCGACGTGGTCGACAGTAATATCCGGGTCGCCGAACTGCATGCGGCCGAGCAGGGGCTGAGCATTGACTACCGCCTGAGCACCGCCGAGGCCCTGGCCGATAGCGGCGCGCAGTTCGATGCGGTGCTGAACATGGAGGTGGTGGAGCATGTTGCCGAGCTGCCGGCGTTCATGGCCGCCGTGAACCGCATGGTGCGACCGGGAGGTCTGCAGTTCATTGCCACCATCAATCGCAATCCGGTGTCGTTCGTCGTGGCGATTCTCGGCGCCGAGTACATCTTCCGTCTGTTACCCCGCGGCACCCATCAATGGCGCCGCTTTCCGACACCGGGCGAGATCCGCGCGCTGCTCGCGCCGGACGGCCAGCGGGTGATCCGCGAAACCGGGGTCAAGGTCAACCCGTTGACCCGCCGCATGTGGCTGTCGCCGTCGATGAGCGTGAACTACATGCTGCTGGCGCAGCGGGAGGCAGGAAATGACTGAACGGACACGGCCGATTGTCTATTTCGATGGTGGCTGTCCGGTTTGTCGCCGCGAGATCGGTTTTTATCAACGTCTGGATCGCGACCATGCCATTGACTGGCGCGATATCGTCGCCGAGCCTCGAGCACTGGAGGGCAGCGGCCTGTCCTGGGAAAGCGCCATGCGACGGTTCCATGCACGCGACCCGGAAGGCCGCCTGCGGACCGGTGTTGATGCTTTCGCGATGGTCTGGGAGCATCTGCCTTACTGGCGGTATCTGGCGAAGACGGTACGCTGCCTGCGCCTGATCGGGCCGCTGGAGCGTCTCTACGCCTGGTATGCTGATCGTCGTTTCCGGCGTCGTTGCTCGGATGACGTCTGCGGTCCGGACTGAGCCGGACCGCAGCTTGCAGACGTGACGCCGGCTAGTTCGTGAACAGCCGGGTGTCGGGTCGGCCCATGATGTCCGCGATGGTATCCGGCCGTGCGATGCCGACACCTTCCCGCAGATCGGCCTCGGTGACCTCCCGGTTGGGCAGGAAGATGGCGCAGACGTCGACGCTGACGCCCGCCTGCATAAGCGCTCCCAGCATGTCGCGGGGCGAGGCGTCGGCTGGTTGCACCACCGTCGATCCGGTGTCCGAATCCTGCAGAGCCATCTCGGCTGCCGTATCGCACAGCAGGACCTGAGCCGACCCGCCGGCCTGGACATGGTGACGGGTCAGTATCAGGGCCATGGCCTGGCTGTCGTTGGAAGCAGAGGTGACGATGGACAGCAGGTGCGGCTTGTCCTGATCGGCTGCGGCCGTGCTGCCGAAGGTCAGGAATGCCGCAGTGATGAGGCTGGTCAGTATCGATCGCATTGGTTCAATCTCCTTGTCCTGTTGACGTTTCTCAAGGAAGCGCTGACTTATTCGCACGCCTGTGTTGGAGTCCGCATTTTCTCCGAGGCAAGGCGCGCTGCGCAGCGCCGCAGTCGGGGAAAATGCGGCCCAACCCGAAGGGCCCGGCCGGTTTTGGCCCCTGGCGGCGTTGCGCCACCGGCCCGGTAGACTCACTACCGGACCGGCACCGCGCCTTGTCAGCTGACCAAAACCGGTCCCGGGCGCAGACGTGGGAATAAATCAGCGCTTCCTTAACGCGCAGCTGCTGAACCCCAGCGGGGCATAGGCGGGGCACCAGCCGATCATGGCTGTGGCCAGGGGGATGAGTCCGAGCCAGCCCCAGGCACTCTGAGGGCCGACTACCGCCAGACTCAGCAAAGCCAGTCCGACAGCGGCACGGATCGAGCGGTCGAGAGTTCCCATGTTGCGTTGAAACATGCCGTTCTCCTTAGTCCTGTGCAGTTCGGTGACGGTCCAAGTCAACGCCATTGTGCTGTTCCCGTCAGTGACAAGGTCACAGAGCGGGTCGAGAGACCGGCTATGATGCAGGTCGGACGTATCGCATCGCGGACGCGGAGAGCATGTACCGATGACCCTGACGGATTCCCGCCATCCCCTGTTGTCGGTATTGACGCCGGCGCTCCGCCAGTGGGCCCTGGATCAGGCGCCCATGGTGCAACTGGCCGCAGGGCAGCAGGTGTTTCGGCCCGGAGAACAGTGTCTGGGGTTGCCTCTGGTTGTCGAGGGCAGTGTCAGGGTGCAGATGACCGGCTGCAGCGGCAACGAGATTGTGCTCTACCGAATTGGCAATGCCGATGTCTGCACCTTGTCGATCGGTTGCCTGATGGCCGTGCATGCCTATCGTGCCGAGGCGGTTGTCGAGGAGCCCACCAGCGCCCTGATGCTCTCGGCGGCCCTGTTCGATCAACTGATGGCGTCGTCCGCGGCGTTTCGACGCGAGGTGATGGCAGCCTACGGCCGTCGTCTCGACCGCCTGATGCTGGTCATCGAGGAGGTCGCCTTCAAGCGCCTGGATAGCCGCCTCGCCAAATGGCTGACGGAGCGCGCCGGGCAGAGTCCGCTGGCGGTGACACATCAGGCGGTGGCGGTGGAGCTGGGCACCGCGCGCGAGGTGATCAGTCGCCTGCTCAAGGACTTCGAGAATGCGGGTCTGGTTGCCCTGGCCCGTGGTTCGATCCACGTCGTCAATGCGGATCAGCTGCGACGGATCGCGCAGCGCGACGAGCATTGAGCGGGAATCAGCTCAGCGCAAACAGCGCGACGCCCAGCAGGATCACCCCGGCTGTTGCGAGGCAGGCCTTGAGCACGCGGCCCGTGCTGCCGCGGCGGTTGCCCAGCGTGTAGCGGAAGCGTTCGGAGATGACCTGCTCCGGGGGTACGCCGAATTCGTTCAGCAGGGTGTCCTCCACGGCATCGATCATCGCCGCGGGTCCGCATATGTAGTAGACGGCATGCTGCCGTTCCTGTTCCGGGATACAGCGGCGCAGCAGCGCGGCATCCGGAACACCATGCTCGCCCTCCCAGTTCGCCGGCGGCTCGGCCAGGACCTGATGTACCTGCGCGGTTGACGCGGCAGCCAGTGATGCCAGTTCCTCGCGATAGAGGATCTGGCTCTCCCTGCGGTTGCCCTGGATGATCCGCAGGCGCCGTGAAACTCCGCGACCGACGATATCCCGCACCAGCCCCATCAGCGGTGCCATGCCGACGCCGCCGCCGATCAGGATCAGTGGCCGCACATCACCCCGTTGCAGGGTGAAATTCCCGTATGGACCGTCCAGATAGACCCGACTACCCAGCGGGATATCGCCGATGCCGTTGGTAAAGTCGCCGGCCTGTTTGATGGTGAAGCGGATCGTCGGCCATTCGGCCGGCGCCGAACTGATCGAGAACGGGTGCTCTGTCAGCCGGAACAGGGGCCGTCGGAAACGGAGCCAGGCGAACTGGCCGGCCCGATACGGAAACGGCGTTCCCGGATGTCCGGCGTCGATGTCCGGCTCCAGTTCCATTGTCCATGTGCGGTCCGCGGCCTTGCGCAGCGCCGCGATCCGGTAAGGGCGGCTCCTCTGCCGCAGCGGGGTCAGCAAATGCACGTTCAGCAGCGCGAGGACGGCAATGGCGACGGCGGCGATCCAGACGCCGGCAAGCAGCGGGTCGCTGCTGTAGCGGCCGGCTTCCAGCGAATGGTGCAGGCCGAACGCCGCGATCAGAAGGGCGCCGATACCATGGCTGGCGCGCCAGGTTTCATAGCGGATGCCGAGATCGTCACGAACCGCGGCGGTGAACACGAGGATCAACAGCAGGAACCAGGCAACCCAGCCGGACAGGCCGGGCCACAGGGTGAGTTTCAACCAGGTGGCGCGGTCCGGGTCGAGAGGTCGCTCGACCCCCATGGGCAACGTGTAGAGAAAGGGATGTAACACCAGGAAAAGCACCAGCAGCCAGGCCATGAGCTGGTGGAATTGCATGACACGGTCCATGCCGATGCTGGCGGAAACGGCCTTGAAGCGACCCGACACCAGGAACTCCATCAGCAACATGGCGAAACCCGCCAGGGCCAGGCCACTTGCCAGGTCATCCATGAAGGGGCGCGAAGGAAGTCCCTGTGCTCGCGCCAGAAGCAATGGCAGCAGCGCCAGAAGGGCATAGCTGCTCAGCAGGAGCGTGCATAGCCGTCGCATGGTCATGAGTGACGCTCCATGGTTGTTTCTCCCGAATCGCAAAACTTTCCGATCCGCATCCGGCTGACGGCATCGGCGGGATGTCGGAAATTGCGATCCGTTCGCCGGTACCTCGCGTCCGGGCCTGCGACGATTGCCGGATGTTTTCTCCGTTCTCGTCATTCAGGGTAGCCGGTGCCATTGCCTGCGCGAATCCCTGGCATCCCCGAGCCTGTCGTCATTCTGCGACAATCTCTGCTTATGATGGCACGGATTTCGCCGATCAGACAGAACAGGCAGGCCGGTAGTCGCCCGGCATACTGGAGGTGCTTGTGTCCCGGATTGACCCGCTGAACGATGCGGAAACCCGTGCGCTGATGAGGGCTCTGTGGCGCGATGCCGCAGCGCGATGCATGCTGCTGCGGCCTCGGCCGGACCATGGTCTGCAATGTCTGTCGATCAGCCCGGCCATGCGCGCCTCCCTGGGCCTCGCCGGCAGCGAGATCGCGGACGTCGATCTCGGCCACCTCCTGAGTGCGGCCGGACGACAGCAGCTGGATGACGTCATCAGGCAGGCCGAGCCCTTCGGGCACAGCGGGGCTCTCGTATTGCAGTTGCCGTTGGCGCAAGGGCTTGCGCGGACGGCCATCGACGTACGGCTCTCCAGCATGCCCGAAACAGGCGGGCTGATTCTGCTCAGCATGACCGACAGCAGCAGTGAACCGTTACCTCGCGTGCTCGCCGACATTGATCTGCAGTTACCGGGTTTCGTCTACGACATGGAGCTGCTACCCGGCGGCGGTTTTCGCTTCCGCTTCGTGTCCAGGGGGGTCGAGGTTCTTCTCGGTCTGGCACCGGACGAGATGACGGTGGATGCCGCTCGTCTGCTGGACCGGTTCGATGCCGATGATCGGGACGCCTTCCTGGCTCTGGTCACGAATCAGGCCGATGACCTGAAGCCAGCGAATGCCTGCTTCCGCATGCACCATCCCGGCCATGGGGGAAGTGCCTGGATCGAGTTTCGGGATCGTGTCCGTCAGTTGCCGGATGGCACCGTGCGCCGGGTCGGATACGCCAGTGACGTCACTCTGCGCATGGAACTGCAGACCAGACAGCGACAGCTTGCGCATTACGATCCGGTGACCGCGCTGCCGAACCGTCGGCTTTTCCTCGAGTTGCTTCAGCATGCCCTGGAACTGGCGGAACGCGAGCGGCAAGCAGTGCCCTTGTTGGTTCTCGACCTTGATCATTTCGCCAGCGTCAACGACAGTTACGGCCGCGAGGCCGTCGACGAGCTGCTGCGGGAGGCGGCGCGTCGCATGGTGACCGCGTTGCGGGCCTCGGATGTGATCGGTCGTGTCGGGCCCGATGATTTCGCTGTTCTCCTGCCCACCACCGAGTCGCGGTCCGCGGCCATTCTAGTCGCCAACAAGCTGCTGGCGGCGTTGCAGGAGCCGATGCGGCTGTCGGCAGCCGGCACCGTACATCTGTCGGCCAGCATCGGCATCGCCTGGTTTCCCGATGATGCGACCGGTTTGACCGAGTTGCTGCGTCGCGCCGGAGTGGCCAGGGACCGGGCCGGGCGCGTGCGCGACACGGTCGTCTGTTACAACGACAAGGGGCTTGATCACTGAGATGGGCGTCGAATCGAAAGCGCGTGAAATGATCAACGCGGATCCGTTCTATGGTCAGGCGGAGCGCGGTCTGCTCAAGGGCATGAATCCGGGAGTGGCGATTATTTCCATGCTGGTGGTGCTGTCCGCGGTGGTGGCCGGCGGCGCATACACCGATGCCAGCGCGCGGGCGGTGGCCGGCGCGCGCGGATTTCTGACGCCTTTTCTCGAATGGTACTACGTGCTGCTGGTGGGGTTCCTCCTGTTCTTCATGGCCTGGCTCGGGACCGGACGATACAAGAACGTGCGTCTCGGGGGCGATGACGAGCGCCCCGAATTCACCTATTTCTCCTGGATCAGCATGCTGTTCGCAGCCGGCACCGGCGTCGGCATTCTGTTCTGGGCCGTGGCACAGCCGATCCTGCAGTTTCAGTCCAATCCGTTCGTCGAGGAGGGGATGACCGCGGAAGCGGCGACTGTCGCCATGCGGTTGAGCTTCTTTCACTGGGGTCTGAACGGCTGGGCCATTTTTTCGTTTGTCGGCCTGGTGCTGGCCTACTTCGCTTTCCGGCACGGCCTGCCGCTGACCATCCGTTCTGCGCTGTTTCCGTTTCTTGGCGAGCGTTTCCAGGGGCGCTGGGGTGACTGTGTCGATGTTCTGGCCGTTTTCGGCACGGTATTCGGAGTCGCGACCACCCTGGGCCTCGGTGTGCAGCAGATGAACGCCGGACTGGGTCATGTGTTCGGCATCGAGACCTCGGTGACGCTGCAGTTGACGGTCACCGCGGTCATCATGGGCATTGCGACCCTCTCGGTGATGTCCGGCGTGCAGCGTGGCGTCCGCCTGCTGTCCGAGTTCAACGTCTGGCTGAGCATCGCGGTGGTGCTGTTTCTGCTGCTGTTCGGCCCGACCCAGTACCTGATCGGTCTGACCATCGAGGCCACCGGCGATTACATCCAGAACCTGCTGGCGATGACGTTCCATACCAATGTCACGCGCGGCAGCGACTGGCAGGCTGAATGGACGGTGTTCTTCTGGGGGTGGTGGCTGGCCTGGTCGCCGTTCGTCGGCATGTTCATCGCGCGGGTTTCACGCGGGCGGACCTTTCGCGAGTTCGTCATGGGCGTGCTGCTGGTACCGACCGGGATCACGATTCTCTGGATCGGTCTGCTGGGCGGGACCGCGCTGCATCATGAGCTGTTCGGCGATGGCGGTATCGTCGACGCGGTGTCCGTGGACGAGGCGGTGGCCCTGTTCGTGACCATCGAAGCGCTGGATATCGGCGTGCTGGCAGGCGTCGCCAGCGGCGCCATGATCGTGCTGATTGCGACCTATCTGATCACGTCGGCCAATGCCGGCACGCTGGTCATTACCACGATCCTCGCCGGCGGTGATCCCGAACCGCCGACCCCGCACCGGCTCCTCTGGGGCGTGATCCTGGCCCTGCTCACCGGAACCTTGCTGCTTGCCGGCGGGCTGGAGACCCTGCAGAACGCGGTCATCACGGCTGCCTTGCCGTTTTCGCTGGTCGTGGTGCTGATGATCGGTGGCTTGCTGCGTGCCCTGCACGGCGAGCGTTTCGCCGCCCGTCGGGGGCAGCGTTCGGCGCTGCCGCACGAGCCCTGGGTTGAATCCGGCAGCACCGGGGAGGAGGCGACGGACCAGCTGGAAATCAATCCGGTCATGCAGGGGGATGGCGAGCATGAGGCGGCGGAGGATCGCACCTGAAAGCTGCCGCTGAATACCGGCATTTTTCCGGGATTAAGGCTCGCCGCGCCGCGGTCCTGCCGGATTCAGGCAGGACCGCGAAGCAATCTTGAAAAGCCGGTTTCAGCTTCGGCCCATGAGTGGATCAGAGCGTCCCTACACCGTGATGCTCGGCCGTTCCGGCGTGGCCGAAGGCCTTGCAAAAAGGTAGCCCTGCACGAGGTCCACCTGCCGCTCGCGCAGCCAGTCCCAGTCTTCCCGGGTTTCGATACCCTCGGCAATCAGCTTCACGTCGAGATCGTGCGCCATGTCGATCAGGCGCGAGGTGATCGAGGCCAGGTAACGGCTGCCCGAGACGCCGTCGATCATCTCGCGGTCCAGCTTGACGAAATCCGGCCGGATGCTCTGCATCAGATTCAGCGAACTGTAACCGGCCCCGAGGTCGTCCAGCGCGACCCGAAAACCCTGTCGGCGGTACTCGGCGAGAATCGCCTTGAGGTGGCCGGTATCGCTGATGTGGTCCGTCTCCACCACTTCGAACACGTATCTGTCCGGCGATGTGCCGAGGGCGTTGACCGCATCGAATGTCGTCTTCAGGCAGAAGGTCGGGTCGTAGACCGAAGTCGGGTTGAAGTTGATGAAAAGGTTCTCGTGAATACCGGCGGCATGACCCTGTCGGATCGCCGCTACGCGGGCTGCGCGGTCCAGGTGGAACATCAGGTCCGCCGAGCGCGCCGCGCCGAACAGCGCGTTCGGCTGAATCAGTTCCTTGTCCCGGCCGATACCGCGAGCCAGTGCCTCGAACGCGAATACGTCGCTCCCGTCAGCGTGCAGGATCGGCTGGAAGTGCATTCTCAGCCGCTCTTCGGTCAGCAATTCACTCAGCCACTCGCTCTCCTTGCGTGCCACCAGCACCCGTAACGGCGTCATGGCCGCGAGTTGACCGATCCCGAAAGCGTCGCTGGAGTTCAGCATCATTGCCGGGCAATTCGACTGTTCCGGCGACGTCATGATGCGCCCCAGATCCTCCAGCAGTTCCCGAGCCCGGTCTGTCGGCACGTCGACCGACAGCACTGCGCCCTCGACCTGTTCCACGGTCCAGCCCGCGTCCTGCAGACCGCGCGATGTGGTGGCAAGGGTATGGGCCAGCTTGGGTGCCAGGTAGAGTTTGATGTCGCCACGAGGCAGATTGGGAACCACCTCACATCCAACACAGGGCATTGAAAAGATCTCCAGACGTCATTCAAGTGGGGTTAAGCGTTAAGCAGACGCGGATCCATTTTCGCGCCTGCCAGATGATCAAACCGGCATGATAACCGCTATCATTTTCGAGGGCTCGCTCGAACAGGGGACTGCCGTCAAGAGACCATTGATCGATTCCCGCGTCTGCGTTGGAGTCCACATTTTTTGCGAGACAAGGTTTCCTTGTTGGCAAGCTTGCAGCCGCTCCCGAGCTTCCCCTCTTCACGTCGGGACGTGACTCGCGCCCTTTTGACGGATAGCCTGCCCCTGTCGCAGTCCCGCAACAAAACTGCCCATGGGAGGGCTCGCCATGCCTCGTTTGTCTCTGGCCGCCGCCGTTTTGGCCTCCATGCTGTTATCGGCCTGCGCCGGCAATTCTGGAGCGGTGGTGTCGGATGCGCAGCGAGACACCGTCTGGGAAAGCAATAACGGCTACGTCTGGCTGGTGCCCAGCGAGCGTGACGCGGCCGCCAACGACCATCCGGTCACCCTCGATGCGGCTGATGTGGAACGCCTGCTGGCGAGCATGGTGGCCGCCAACGCCGAGGGCCGCGGTCTGGAGGCGGCGACCGGCGCCGATCATGAAGGCCCGGTGTTCACCCGTGACATGCGCGAGCGCCTGGCGCAGCCGCTGAGCGATGCGCTCGCGCGGGCGCGACCGAATCAGGACGTGATTCTGACCGTTCGCGGCTTTCGCGCCTTGCCCGGGTCGTCGCGGATCGGTAATACCGTGGTGAGCTCGGCCCGCGTGTTTCATCGCGACGATGCCCTGCATGTGATGGTCGGTGAGCTCAATCGGCGGATCGAGAGAGAGTTTCCGTTCCAGTACACCGGTCCGACGGATCTTTCCCGTCGCGGCAGCGACGCCCGGTTCGGCAGCCGCACGGAGAGCGACGAGCGGCGTGGCTGGCAGTTGGTGAACGCGCCGGGCGTGAATCTGGCGCACGATAACGGCACTGCGCGATCGGATTACGTGCTGGTTGCGCTGGATGCGGATCCCGCCCGGGGGACCGAGGTTGGTGAACCTGCCCCGCCGGAACCCGCAGCGGAGCCCCGCCCCGAACCTCCGACCGCGGCCCCCGAGGAGCCCGCAGCGGGTCCGCCGACCGAAATGCCGGCTGCCGATGAGCCGGCGACGGAGGAGTTGCCGGCGTCGCGTCGGGAGGAATTGCGGGAGCTGCGCGAGTTGTATGACGAGGGGCTCATTCCGGAATCCGTTTACCACGAGCGCGTTCGCGAGATACTGGCCCGCTGAGCCTGGCGCGTACCGCCGTGACCGGGTTACCTACGCCCGAACGGTCGGGCGGTGGTCGCATTCAGGAGTCTGACGGTAGCGCGAGGGCGTCCCTGTAGGTCAGCCTGGAGATGTCGGTCTGGCGCATGGACGCCTCCAGTGAGCGGCTCAGGGCATAGGCATAGACCCGGCGATAGAAACCGAGATCTCCGCGGAAACGGGGCAGCGCGCCGCCCAGTGTTTCCGCGTTTTCCAGCTCTCGTTCGAAGCGTTGCCGACGACCGGCCAACTCGTCCTGCAGGGCGGTATCCCCGGTTGCCGCCTCACTCAGTTCGAGGGTCCAGCTCATGTCCTGATGCAGCCTGCATTCGCCGATAAACTGCCCGGCGATGCAGGGATCCCAGGCATCGGGAGGGGTCAGCGACAGGCGGAATCGGCCCTGCTTGCGATACAGCCAGTGCGGTCGACCGACGGTCGGCTGGAACGCGAAGTCACTCTCGAGGATGAAGACCGCCGTGAACAGTTCGGTGGCCACCTGCGGTGCCGCCTTGGGCCGCGCCGCAGCGACGGCGGTATCCTGTTGCTCGATCACGGCCAGCAGCGGGGAGACGCCCTTGCCCTGAGGGTTTGCTTTCTTGCTCATGAGCGGGAAGACCGGCGCGCGCCGTCCGGGTTCCATTCGGCGATGCCGCCATGATCCCGCTGTAACGTCCCTGTCACATGCCGGCGGCAAGCTGCAATGCTTCAGGAAACGCTAAACACGCATGGCAGGAGCCAGTCATGATTCGTCCCGGTTCGCGAACGATCGTTCTTCCCCTGATTGCAGTCTGCCTGCTGGTGCTCGGCGCCTGTTCGGCAACGATGCCACGTGCAGCGGTGACTGACGCGACCCCGGTCTGGTCGGACGGGAACGGTTATGTCTGGCTGGAACCGGCAGAGAACGGCGCGCGCAATGATCATCCAGCCGAGATCCCGGCCGACGTGTTGCGCGAGAGTTTGTCGGCGTTGCGCATGGAGACCCGCCCGGGGGAGCGGCAGGACCATGCGCTCTCCGCCTTTGCCGGCGATGAGGTGTTGACAGAAGGAATGCTGGAGCGCCTGGCAGAGCCGCTGTCGCAGGCCCTTGCCCGCGCCCGGCCGGATCAGGATGTGGTGTTTTCCGTGCGGGGCTTTCGCAGCAGTACCTGGTCCAGCTACGTGGGCCGGGACGTGGTGACATCAGCACGCCTGTTCCATGACGACCTGGGGCTGCAACTGGTGGTCGGCGAGATCAACACGGAACTGGACACCGATTATCGGTATGCGCGGGGGCCGGAAGCGGTGGCGACCGGCCAGGTGCCGGTACCACACGGCAGCCGGGGGCGGGCGGCCTCCGGGCGTTGGCAGTTGCTGGAGGCCGCTGGTATCAAGCGACACGACGGCAATGGCCAGCCGCGTCACGACTGGGTGCGAATCGATCCCTCGGCAACCCTGGTTGGCATCCGGCCCGACGCGGCCACACCCGCGCCGGTGACAGATGAATACGGCACCCGCGAGCGCCTCCGGCTGCTCCGCGAGATGTACGAGGAGGGACTGATCCCCGAGGACGTCTATCGCCGTCGTGTCGAGCAGATCGCCGAGGAAATCTAGGGAGACGCTGAAACATTCCCCCGCCTGCCTTGGAGTCTGTCTTTACTTTCCAGGCAAAGCGGGCCGTGTAGCACCGTTGCCGGGCAACATGCGGCCCGACAGCGGGCTTTGACGCCGAGCGGGCGGATGCCGGTCGCGCATCTGGGTGACGTGGCTTCGAACCCAGGCTGAATCCCGCACCGCAGTTCGGGCCGGGGTGAAGCATTCCCTCGGGATGGGTTCACCGCGGCCCCGGAGAGGGGGTGGCTTAGCCCGGCTGGGCACCCCACGATGAGGTTGATGCCCAAGTGGAAAGCCCTTCCCGGGTCAACTCCGTGACCGTTTCGTTGTCATAGTTGCGGTGGGGCGATCGACATCGCTCCGTGCATACGGCAGGCGGTGCCCGTTCGGGGCGTCGAGCAACGGTTTCGCGGGAGTCGGATAATGGATCGGCGACGTTTTGTCGGTGGCCTGCTTGCCACCGGTTTTCTTGTGGCATTGCCGATCGGCCCTGTGCTGGCGCGACAGGGCAGCGGGCATGACCTCGTGGTTGCTGCCGATGAACTGCAGCGGCTGGATCGCGACAAGGACTACTGGCGACAGCATGTCGACGCCGATGCGTGGCGCATCCTGTTCGAGGAGCGCACCGAGCCCGCATTTTCGAGTCCGCTGGACGGGTTCTACGAGAACGGGACCTATGTCTGCGCCGCCTGTCATCTTCCCTTGTTCAGTTCCGAAACCAAATACGACAGCGGCACCGGCTGGCCCAGCTTCTACGATGTGATCGACGGCCATGTGGACACCAAGCCCGACTGGCTGCTGTTCTATCGTCGCACCGAATATCACTGCATTCGCTGTGGTGGCCACCAGGGGCATGTCTTCAATGACGGCCCCGAGCCTACCGGTGAACGCTGGTGCAACAACGGACTGGCGCTGCGATTCGTGCCGGCGAGTGATCCTCTGCCGGCGCTGCGCGGCTGAATCGTTCTGCCGGAATCCGGTTCCGGGGCGCCTACCAATGGAGTGTCATGAGCAGGGAACGCAACAGCGTGAGACGACAACGTGATGCGCTCAGTGAAGCGGACGAGGCGGCCGGCGGCATGGCCGCTCCGGACACCCTTGCGGTCGAAATCCGTCAGCTGAACAAGCGCTACGGGGACGGTTTCGTCGCCCTGCGTGACATCAATCTCACGATTCGTCGCGGCGAGATCTTCGGCCTGCTCGGTCCGAACGGCGCCGGCAAGACCACCCTGATCAACATCATCTGCGGCATCGTCATCCCGAGCGGCGGCGTCGCGCTGGTCAGTGGCTTCGATATCCAGCGTGACTATCGCGAAACCCGCCGGCGGATCGGTCTGGTGCCGCAGGAACTGACCAACGAAGCGTTCGAGACGGTGTGGGCCACGCTCAGCTACAGCCGTGGTCTGTACGGCAAGGCGCCGGATCCCGGCTATCTGGAACAGCTGCTGCGGGATCTCTCGCTCTGGGACAAGCGCCACAAGCGCATGATGAGTCTATCGGGCGGCATGAAACGCCGGGTGCTGATCGCCAAGGCGTTATCCCACGAACCGGAAATCCTGTTCCTGGACGAACCGACCGCCGGGGTCGACGTCGATCTGCGGCGCGACATGTGGCAACTGGTCAGGGGGCTGCGGGCGCGGGGTGTCACGGTGATCCTGACCACGCATTACATCGAGGAGGCCGAGGAGATGGCGGATCGCATCGGCGTGATCCGCGACGGGGAGCTGATCCTGGTGCAGGACAAGCACGAACTGATGCGCTCGCTGGGCAGCAAACTGGTCACGCTGGAACTGGCCGAACCGCTGGCGCGACTGCCGGCGGCCCTGGAGCAGATCGGCGTCGAACTCGGTGCCGACGGCCGCGAGTTGCGCTACCGGTTCAGTACCGAGAACGCCCGGGCCGGCGTTGACGCCTTGCTGCGCGCGGTGCAGCAGGCCGGGTTGACGGTGCGTGACGTGCATACCAGCGAGAGCAGCCTGGAGCAGATCTTTGTCCGTCTGGTGGGCAGGCAGCCCGGAGCCGGGGCATGAACTGGTACGGCATACGCGCCATCTATCTGTACGAGATGGGCCGCACGCGGCGCACCCTGTTGCAGGGCATCGTTTCGCCGGTGATTACCACCTCGCTGTATTTCGTGGTGTTCGGGGCGGCCATCGGCTCCCGTATCGACGAGATTCAGGGCATCAGCTACGGCGCCTTTCTGGTCCCGGGCCTGATCATGTTCATGGTGCTCACCCAGAGCGTCTCGTATGCGTCATTCGGGATCTTCTTCCAGCGTTTCAGCGGTACCATCTACGAATTGCTGTCGGCGCCAATGTCGGCGTTGGAGATCGTGCTCGGTCATGTCGGTGCGGCGGCCAGCAAATCCTTCGTGCTCGGCTGCATCATTCTGGCCACGGCCAGCTTCTTCGTGCCGCTCGAGATCCAGCATCCCGGCTGGATGCTGATCTTCCTGCTGCTCACCTGCATCACCTTCAGTCTGCTCGGTTTCATCATCGGCATCTGGGCGGACGGCTTCGACAAGCTGCAGTTCGTGCCGCTGCTTCTGATCACGCCGCTGGCCTTCCTCGGCGGCACCTTCTATGCGATCGAAATGCTGCCGCCGTTCTGGCAGACCGTCACGCTGTTCAACCCGGTGCTGTACCTGATCAGCGGTTTCCGCTGGAGCTTCTACGGTGTGGGTGATGTCAGCCTGTGGGCCAGTCTGGGCATGATTGCCGTGTTCCTCGGCCTGGCCCTGTTGCTGGTATGGTGGATCTTCAGCACCGGCTACCGGCTCAAGGACTGACCCATGACCGACCACGACATGCAGAGAACCTCGGGCACGACAGCGGATCTTGCATCGCTGCGTACCGTCACCATGGTCGTCTACGGCCTGCAGGCCGCGTCCTTTCTGATCGGTTTGACCTTCGTCATCGCGGTGATCGTCAATTACGTGAAGCAGGGTGACGTGCGCGGTACCTGGCTCGAGTCCCACTTCCGCTGGCAGATCCGGACCTTCTGGTTCGGGCTGCTCTGGTTCGTCGTGGGCATGCTCACGGCCATGATCTTCATCGGTTATCTGATCCTGGTGGCCAATACCATCTGGATCATCTATCGCATCGTCCGCGGCTGGCTGCGTCTGATGGATAACCGAAGCATGGATCTGGGAAGCGCCTGACGGCTCCGGTGGCACGCCCACTCGATCCCTGAGTCATCGTCCGCCATAGGGAAACGCTGAAGTATTCCCCCTCAAGAAGTCGCTGCAGCGGCCGACATCCCTGGCATACGCCGTTTCCAGGGGGGGGTTGGCCGGTGAATCGGGTTATTCAGTGGTTTCGTCGGTCGCCGCAACCGGCGCTGGTCCAGGCAACGCTGGCTGCCGGGCGGGATGCGGAAAACCGGGCCCTGCTCCAGCAGGTTGGTCCGCTCGGGTCGACGCTCAACGCGACCACCGACGAGGTGATTGCCGGCCTCGAACATGCGGCCCGTCGGGTCGAGGACGAGGTCAGTCAGTTCCGGGAACTGCTGGGCCTCGCGAACCAGCTCGAGGAGCGCAATCAGCTGATCGATCAGGCGGCCGGCCGTATCCGCGAGACGGCGGCGGCGGCCTCGGATCAGGTCCAGCGGTGGCGCGGCGATATCGAGAGGGCGGTTGGCTCGGTCGGCGAGTTGACCGATTCCGTGAGTCTCATCGAGCAGCAGGTCAGCGGCCTGCGCCAGTCGCTGGGCAATGTCGCCCGTGTCGCCGAAGAAATAACCAGCATCGCCGAGCAGACCAATCTGCTGGCGCTGAACGCCACGATCGAAGCAACCCGGGCCGGCAGCATCGGTCGGGCCTTTGCCGTGGTGGCGGAGCATGTCAAGGAACTGGCCGGCCAGACCGCCGACGCCACCGCCGAAATCCGCCGTCTGCTGGACAGTCTGACGCAACGGATCGACCAGCTCATCAGTCGCAGCACGGCCAGTGTTGAGCAGGCTTCCGCAGTGCGCCAGGGCGCAGAGGCGATCGATGCCCTGATCCAGTCCACGGTCAGCGCCATGGGTGATGTGGAGCGGGAAACCGACAACGTGGCGGTGTCGGTGCAAACGATCGACGGTCATTGCTGTTCCCTGGTGCAGGGCCTGCACGGGATGGATGCCGGTATCTCGAGCGCCAACGAGACGCTGCAGCAGTCGCTGCGGCGGACCGGGCGTCTCGGCCGGATGACCGACGGGTTGGTGGGCCTGGACCGCGACACCGCGGAAGCAAGCTCTGCGCTGGCTGATGCCGCCGGCACCGGGCGGGCTGTCTGCGTCGAGATTTCGGACCTGGCCGGTGACGTGGATCTGATTGCCGCCCGTGTCACCGAGCATGCCGATGCTTTCGGCACCATGGTCGGTACGGTCGCGGACCTGGAGCAGTCCAATGTTGCGGTCGAGGAGGCGGTCGCCGCGAGTCGCGACCTTGCCGGTACGCTGCAGCTGGAACTCGGCCGCTCCCGGGATGTGGTGGCGGAATCGGTTTGCGGCATCGACGGGCTGGCCGACGAGGTCTCGGCGATCCAGGACGATCTGGTAGGACTGACCGAAGCCCTGCTGCAGATTCGCCAGGCGGCACGCGGTGTCGACACCATCGCCCGGCAAACCAATCTGCTGGCCCTGAATGCGTCCATTGAGGCGGCCCGCGCAAGCGGTGGCCAGGGGCAGGGTTTCGCGGTGGTGGCGGACGAAGTGAAGAAACTCGCCGCGCAAACCAGCATTGCCACCACCGATATCGACCAGACACTGCGCGGCTTGTCGGAACAGGCATCAGCGCTGCTCGAGGTCGGTAGCCGTGGCCATGCCCTGGCCGCCGAGGTGCGGCTGGCGACCGAGTCACTGGGAGAGGGCGTCACCGCCATCGGTGCGGCCATGCACGAGGTCGACCACGGCACCACCGACATCGCCAACGCGGTGGCGGCCAGTCGGCAACTGGCGGAGAAGTTACGGGCGGCGCTGGCACTTCAGACCGAGCAGGTCGGCGAGTCCTCGACCCGGATGGATGCCATGCGGGCGCAGGTCGAGAGCCTGCTGCTGTCTGCCGAAGAGTTGCTGAACGTCGCCAACGACGGTGTCATCGAAACGCCCGATCAGCCGATGATCGCGCGAGCGATGGAGGTCGCAGGTGAAATTGCCGCAGCGTACGAGGCCGGGTTGCGGGACGGCGAGATCAGCCGCGAGGCATTGTTCGACCGCAATCACCGCCCGATTGCCGAGACCAACCCGCCGCAGTTCCTGGCCCGGCATACCGAGTTCACCGATCAGACGCTGCCGCCGATCCAGGAGCCGGTCTACCAGTCCGACGACAAGATACTGGCCTGCTGTACCACCGACGAAACCGGCTATATAGCGACCCACAATCGCCATGTCTCGAAGCCTCAGCGCCCCGACGATCCGGTCTGGAATGCGGCCAACTGCCGCAACCGTCGCGTCTTTGATGATCGTGTCGGACTGGCCGCGGCCAGGAACACCGAGCCGTTTCTGCTGCAGGCCTATCGTCGCAACATGGGTGACCGTTTCGTCCTGACCATGGATGCGTCCGCGCCGATCCACGTGGCCGGTCGCCACTGGGGCAGTGTGCGCATCATTTATCTACCCTGAGTCCCGCGCGGGGCATGGATCCGGTGTTTCCCTGTATGGGCAACCAAGTCGGGCCAGTGATGGTCGGATCGCGTATCCTGTACGGAAAAATCGGACAGAGGAGACGTGTCTCTTGAGCAAGCAGACATCAGATATGGAAGCGCGGATCAGGGATCTGGGGCTGCCGGTGGGGACGGTTTTTCAGGGCTACGCCGTGCATCTGCCAGCGACCGAGCAGTATCTGGCGCATGTGGAACAGCGCGGACCCAGTCAGACCAATCGCCATTTCGTGCGTCGACCGGATGAAGCGCAATTGCATGCCGAGCCGGAAGCCGCCCGTGATGCCGCCGCCGACTGCCGGGCCGCCGGCCATGAGGCCGAGCCGTGGCAGGTTTTCAGTGACGGACGTCGTTTCTATGCGGCGCCGATGCCGCTCAACGGGGAAGTCCCGGGAACCTGAGCACGACCGCGAAAACCCAGCCGCCGATCAGCCCGGTGGTGCTCAGGGCCAGCAGGCCGAGTGCATCCCGGGTCATCTGGATCGGTGTCAGCGGCATCAGCGCATTCATGGTGACCAGGGCACCCAATACCGCAGTGCCGCCGGCCAGGATGAACAGGGCCGTGCGACGGGCAGGGTGACGCCGGACAATCCAGCCGGCGGCGAGGAATGCGGGCAGGAACACGGCGGCCAGGAGCAGTGCGAAGACCGGTGCGAAATGGACGATGTCGGCACCGGTCATCGCGACGCGTTGATTCAGGCTTACGGCAACGTCCAGTCGGGTCAGGGCCGCGAGGTTGAACTGGGTCTGAACAACGGCTCCGACAATCGCCGCAGCCAGCACACTGATCAGAAACGCACCGAACCGTCGCAGCAACAAGGTCATCAGTTTTCCGTCCTCCGGCCGCGCGCGATGCTCCGGGCACCGGCACATTTCATGTCATGATGCGTTATCCGCCTACGGTATCTTAAGGAAACGCTGAAGTATTCCCGCGTCTCCTTGATCATCGGGCCGTGCGCAGGGCAGTGGCAAATCGCGCAGTCCGGATCGGAGGGGTGTGATGCGGAGTCTTTTTCCTGTTCTTCTGTTGTTTCTGGTGCTGCCGGCTCTTGCCGGTGACGAATACCGGATCGAAACCGTGGCGGAGGGGCTGGACCATCCCTGGGCGGTGGCCTGGCTGCCGGACGGGCGCATGCTCGTCACCGAGCGCAGCGGACAGTTGCGACTGATCGACGAGACCGGTCTTCACGAGGAGCCGATCAGCGGCCTGCCCGAGGCGCATGTGCACTCACAGGCCGGACTGTTTCATGTCCTGCCGGCCCGCGATTTCGAAGACTCCGGCTTGATCTATCTGACCCTGGTCGAGGGCGACCGCGCGCGGAATACCCTGGTGCTGATCCGGGGCCGATTGCAGGACCGGCGGCTGGAAGAGATCGAGACCCTGTTCCGGGTCGAGCCCTGGCGTGATACCAGCGTCCACTATGGCGCGAGGCTGGCTTGGCTGGCTGACGGCAGCCTGTTGCTGAGTTCCGGTGACGGGGCGGACTTTCGGTATCAGGCGCAGCGGCCGGAGGACCATTTCGGCAGCATCATGCGGCTTGATGCCGATGGTGGCGTGCCGGACGATAATCCGTTTGCCGGTGCGGGCGATGACGTGCGACCGGAGACATGGACCATCGGTCATCGTAACGTGCAGGGCTTGGCTGAGGATCCGGAAACCGGGGTGGTATGGGCCAGCGAGCACGGCCCGCGGGGCGGTGATCGCCTGCACCGGTTGGAACCCGGCGCCAACTACGGCTGGCCGGTGACCAGTCATGCACCCGACTACAGTGGCGCACGCATCTCGCCGTATCAGGAATACCCCGGCATGGAGCCGCCGGTGCATGTCTGGGGCCGGGCCATCGCACCCGGCGGCCTGGCGGTCTACCGCGGTGAGCTGTTTCCCGACTGGGATGGTGATCTGCTGGTTCCCGGGCTGGTCAGCCGAGCCGTGCATCGGCTGCGCGTCGAGGACGGCGTCGTCGTGGACGAACGGCGCCTGTTCCGCGAACTGGATCGGCGCCTGCGTGCGGTGGAGGTGGGGCCGGACGGCGCGATTTATCTGCTGACGGATCACCCTAATGGCGAGCTGCTGCGCGTCGTCCCGGGCTCCTGATCGTCCTCTGCAGGCCCATCCTCATCCCCGCGCTCGTCGTCCGGGGTCTCTTCGCCGGCTCCCGGCAGCCGGACCTCGATGTCGAGATCCGAGAGTGGGCCATGAATCCGCACCGGGACATTTATGTCCTGCAGCAGGGAGAGCAGCGTTTCGCTCTCCGTATCCAGGTTTTTGACCATGCGTAATTCGAGACGATAGTCGAGAGTCACCGGGTCCAGGTCGAGGAAGCCGCGTCCCTCGGCCTCGAAATGGGTCGATCGTGCCTGTGCCGCCGGGTTCTCGAGGCGGCCACCGGCCATCGTGAGCTCGCCACTGAGCTGACTGATGGCGGTGGTCGCGTCCTCCCGAAACGGCTCCTTGTCGGCGCCGCCGAGGGCGCCGGGCACGCTGTCTTCCACCTGATCGGTGAGGCTGAAGCCGCGAATTTCGGCGTCGGACAGCATAAGGTCACCGTCAGCCACCAGGCTGTCCCGGATCTCCGGCCAGTAAAGGCCCCGGAATTCGCCGGAGATCGAAGCCTCCAGCGTGCCGCTCAGTGGTTCGGTCTCGAGCAGGGCCTTCAGCGGAATCGCCGGATCGATACCGAAGGCATTCACCGAAAAACGCATGGCGGTCGGGTCCGTGTGCAGATCCATGGCCACGCTGGCGTCCAGCTCGCCCTCCCAGGCGGCGGCGGTGACCGGATTCGCGGTCAGGGTGTCGCCATCGCCGCTCAGGTCCATGCGAAAACGCTCGAAGATCAGCCCGAGGGTTTCCAGTTCCTCGATTTCCACGTGACCGGCCACGTCCCGGTCTCTTGCCCAGGCGGCTTTGGCTCGCAGAATCCGGCGGATCATGTCGGGGTCCGGTGTTGCCGGCGTATAGCGGTCGGCGTTTACTGCCCCCAGTGAGAGCTGAAAACGGACCTGGCCCGGTTCCTGATTGAGATCGAGCGTCCCGGAAATCTCTGTCTGGTCCAGTTCTCCGCTGAGGTCGACGACGCTGAAGCGTTGATTCTCCAGGCGCAGGCGACCGGCCAGCTCCAGCGTTCGCATCGCTTCGTCGTCGGACATGTCGAGCGTCACTCCGGAATCGGATTCCACTAGCTGACGGAGCTGGTCGGTCCGGAGTCGGAATTCCCCGGTCGCGCGCGGAATGCCGTCGCGCAGCAGCAGGGTTCCGGACAGCGCCAGGTCCAGCTGCTCGTCGAGCCGCAGCAGGCCGTCGCGGAGTTGCAGTCCGGGGCGTTCCAGGTCCACCAGCAGCCGGCCCTCGGCCGACAGCGAGCGTTGCCGGTTTGCTGTCTCCAGCTCGGCGGTGGCCTCCTCGATCTGCAAAGCGAGCCCCCAGCCATCCTCGCGCAGGCGCAGGCGACTCTCGAGTTGACCGGCGATGCGGGGTCCATCCTGCTCGCTGATCGACCAGCCCGTTTCCAGGCGGCCGCTGCCACCGGCCTCCAGATCGGTAAGGCGCAGATCCGACAGGATGAGCTGATAGGCATCCCCGGTGTCATCCGTACGGTAGCGCACGCGCAGCCTGTCCGCCGTGATGACCTGTGCGCCCCCCAGGGACAGACTTGGCCCCGAACCCTCGTTTTCACCGGCCCGGTGAAGGCGGAGGGCCTCCCAGTTGCCACCGGCTTCCCGCTGGTGAACCAGGTCGAGGCGACCATCGCTGACGTGCAGCCGCTGGACCACCAGTTTTCCGCGCAGCAATGCGCGCAGTGAAAGGGTCGCGTGGACCCCTTCCAGGGAAGCCAGTGGCTGGTCCGGGAAGCCGTCCGGAGCGTTCACCTCGGCTCTTGCAAAGCGGAAGCCGAGGCCAGGAAAGATGGTCAGTCCCGGATCATCGTCGAAGGTCAGTGGAACGCCGAAGTTGTCCGCGAGATGTTGCTCGATCTCGGACCGTGGATCGCTGACGTGCAGTAGCACGGCGATGACCGCAACGGGAAGCAGCAGGAGGACGAGAGCGATCAGAAACCAGCGCATGGAGGACTGTCAGCCGGAGGAGACGTGTCGGCAGAACAATCTAGCACGCGGCATGTCCGGCCGCGACGATGCCGGCGTCGATCTGGCTGTCCCGGATGTTCCCGGGTACGGCCCCGCTGTTCCTCATGACAGGTGTTTCAGCAATCGAAAAAAAACCGACGGTGGGCGCCTGGCCCACCGCCGGTTCAGATCCTGCAGTGGCCTGGCGTTTTAGCGCTTGCCGCCAGCCATCGCCCGCTGACGCTGCTGCGGACGCGCACCGCCGGCCGGCTTGCCGCGCCGCGGTGCTGCCGACTGCGGCTTGCGGTTGCGAGCAGCGGCCGGTGCCTGGCGCTTCTTGAACAGCGGCTGTGGTCGCTCGTTCGGATCCGGCTCGAAGCCGGTCACCACCTGTCGGTCCAGCGGTCGACCGATCACGCGCTCGATATCCTTGAGCAGCTTCATTTCATCCACGCATACCAGCGACAGGGCAGCGCCCTCGTTGCCAGCCCGGCCGGTACGGCCGATGCGATGGACATAGTCCTCGGGGACGTTTGGCAGTTCGAAGTTCACCACGTGCGGCAACTGGTCGATGTCCAGACCGCGAGCGGCGATATCGGTGGCGACCAGAACGCGCACCTTGCCCTGCTTGAAGTCGGCCAGCGCGCGGGTGCGGGCGGTCTGGCTCTTGTTGCCGTGAATCGCCGCGGCGGTGATGTTGTCCTGTTCCAGCTGCTTGGCCAGACGGTCGGCGCCATGTTTGGTCCGGGTGAAGACCAGCACCTGACGCCAGTCGCCGTTGCGGATCAGCTGCGACAGCAGGGCGCGCTTGCTGGCGCGGTTCACCGGATGCACATGCTGGGTGATGATCTCGACAGCCGTGTTGCGCGCTTCGACCTGAATCCGGACCGGGTCCGTCAGCATGCCCAGCGCCAGCTTCTGGATTTCATCCGAGAAGGTGGCGGAGAACAGCAGCGTCTGACGCTGTCTCGGCAATTCGGCAATGACCTTGCGGATGTCATGGATGAAGCCCATGTCCAGCATCCGGTCGGCCTCGTCCAGTACCAGAATCTCCAGCTGCGACAGATCGACCGTGCGCTGACGGATGTGGTCGAGCAGGCGGCCGGGTGTGGCAACGATGATGTCGACGCCGCGACGCAGGCGATCGACCTGCGGTTGCATGCCGACACCGCCGAACACCACGGTGGACTTCATGCCGGCATGACGACCGTAATTGGCGACGCTCTCCTGAACCTGAGCCGCCAGTTCGCGGGTCGGGGTCAGAATCAGGGCGCGCACCGGGCGCTTGCCCTTGGGCGTTTCGCGTTCGCCGAGGCGTGCCAGCAGGGGAAGTGTGAAGCCGGCGGTCTTGCCGGTGCCGGTCTGTGCGGCGGCCATGACATCACTGCCGTTGAGAATCGCCGGAATCGCCTGCGCCTGGATCGGCGTCGGTTCCTTGTAACCCTGTTCGTTGACAGCACGAACCAGCTCGGCCGGAAGGCCGAAATCTTGAAATTCCATTATTGAATTAACTCCTGGGGTGCCTTCCGCGCGCCGCGCTCTGCGCAATACGCCGGATCCGATCCAGGCAAAATTAGAGTAAGCCGCTAGTCGGCGAGGTCCTGTGAAAGCGTTTGCTTGAACACGTCGAGGACGGGCTAGGAGACACTTCCGGCGGGAAAACACCCAGAGGCAGCAGCATGGATCGGTACATGCTGTGGGCGGAGTATACCAGAGCGATGGTGCAGTGCGAGCTTTTTTAAGGAAGCTCTGATCTATTCCCGCGTCCGCGTTGGAGTCCGCATTTTCCCCCGGGGGCAAGGCGCGGTGCGCAGCGCCAAGGTTATTCTGCGGTCAAGCAGCGCGACGGCGTCAACCGACTCCTTGAATCGGTGTTCCTTCATTTCCACGAAAAAGGCCGCCGACAGCTGCCGGCGGCCTTCCTCCGAAGCGGAGCCTGAGGGGCTTACCAGCCGTACTCGTCCTCCTCGGTCCACTCTTCACCGTCATCCTTGTCACCATCCTTGTCGACCACCGGTGCGTCCATGCCATCGTGCGAGGCGTCGCCGTCAGCAGCGATGGCCGGCGCCAGACCGCCCAAGGCCAGGCCCAGAGCGAGCAGCAGGGTGATCAACAGGTTCTTCACGTTGGAGATCATCATCGAAACCTCCGTCGTCGCTTCGGACACCCGGATGGATGCACCCGGCATGCCAGGATAAAAAAATCTGAAAAACAGAAACTTGTGAGAAACCTGTTTCGCGAAAGACTGTGTCAAAATGACACATGAGTCGATTTTTCAGCCGAGATTCGATGCGGCGCGGGTGATGGCCACGAGGGCCGCGCCGGTCGACAGCAGCAGGATCGCGGGGCGCAGCCAGCGCCGATCAAGCCAGCGAGCGACGCGGCCGGACAGTGCGAAGCCGAGGGCTATGGCCGGCAACAGGCTGAGACCTGCCAGCAGTTCACGTTCGCCGAAGCGTCCGGCCCAGTAAAGGCCGGCGAGGGCGAGGATACCCCCGGGGAAGAAGATCGCTGACAGGGTGCCGCGCAGCCGCGGCCCGCGGAGATGCTGGAACACCAGAGCCAGCGGCGGACCGCCGATCGCCGTCGTGGTTGCCATGAAGCCGGACAGGCCGCCGCCGGTCAGAATCACCCGTGGTGTTGGTCTCGGTGTCACTCCGACGATGCTCATGGCGACGGCAAACAGGACCATGGTGCCGAACAGCAGGGCCAGGCCATCGGCGGAGAGAATGCCGATGACAATGCTGCCAAGGCCGGTCCCGAGCAGCGTTCCCGGCAGAGCCCAGGCGACGTCGGCGCCATGCACATGGCGCCAGTCACGGGCCACGATCAGTGCCGGCAGCACCATGCCGACGATAATGACGGGGGCAGGCACGAGCGCCGGATTGATGAGGTAGAGCAGGGGTGCGCCGATCAGGCCCACGCCGAAACCGATACTGCCCTGGACGATCGCACAGAAGACCAGGACAACGCTGGCAAGCAGCCATTCAAACCCTGTCATCCGCTGATATCCAGCCAGTCACCGGGTGCCAGTCCATCGAGGGTCCAGGAGCCGATCCGATAACGGATAAGACGCAGGGTCGGGTGGCCGACCGCCGCCGTCATGCGACGAACCTGTCGATTGCGGCCTTCACTGATGGTCAACCGCAGCCAGCTGGTGGGAATGCTGGCGCGGTACCGGATTGGTGGGTCCCGTTCCGGTACTTCGGGCGGTGCCATGGGTTCGGCTCCGGCCGGTCGGGTAATGCCATCCTTCAGTCGGATGCCGGTTCGCAGCGCCACCAAAGCCTGCCGGTCCGGGACGTTCTCCACCTGTACCCAGTACTCCTTGCTCATGGCCTTGCCCGGCCGGGTGATGCGTGCGTTCAAGGGGCCGTCATCGGTGAGTACCAACAGCCCCTCACTGTCACGATCCAGCCGTCCGGCTGCGTACACGCCGTGTACCGGAATGTAATCGGCCAGGGTCGGCCGGCCGTTGCCGTCAGTGAACTGGCAGAGCACGCCGTGCGGCTTGTGGAACAGCAGCAGTCGCCTGGTCGGCATATCCGGTACTACTGCGCTCCGAGGGACGGTAACCAGAGCGAGATCTGCGGGAACATGATCAGCAGCACCGTGGCGAACATCAGAATCGCGATAAACGGTGGCGTGCCCCGTATGACATCGAAGTACGGCCGTCGGAAGACCGCCATTGCCGTGAAGATGTCACAACCGAATGGTGGCGTGGCCGAGCCGATGGCGGCCTGCAGGGTCACGATGACACCGACGTGGATCGGGTCGAGGCCGGCGGCGTCCACGGCCGGTGCGAACAGGGGCGTCAGAATCAGGATGACCACGATCGGATCGACGAACATGCAGCCGATAAAGAAGCTGACGGCGATCAGTGCGAGTACGGCCGTGGGGTTGTCCGCCAGGTTGGCGATGACCGGTTGCAGCAGTGCGTCCGGAATACCGGCGAATGAAATCGTGTAGGTGAAGGCGTTGCCGGCGGCAACCAGAATGAAGACCACCGCGGTAATCAGACCGGTGGACAGAGCGATACTCCACAGATCCTGGATCCTGACCGCCCGCAGCACCACGATCTCCAGCACCAGCGCATACAGAACGGCGATGGCGGCGGCTTCGGTGGGGCTGAAGAAACCACCGTAGATGCCGCCGACGACGACAAAGGGAAAGCCCAGCGGCAACAGCGCACGGCGGAAGGCCTGGTAACGCATCAGCCATGTGGCGCGTTCTTCCGGTTCGATACCCTGGATGCGGGAAGCGATGTAGCAGTAGATGGAGATCATCACCAGGATCATCAGCCCCGGCACGATGCCGGCGATGAACAGGTCGCCGATGGAGGCGCCGGCGACCACGCCGTAGATGATCATGCCAATACTCGGCGGGATCAGCAGCGCGATGTCACTGGCATTGATGATCAGGGCGATGGTGAATTTGTCGCTGTACCCCTTTTCCAGCAGTTTCGGCCGCATCGGGCCACCCATCGCGACCACGGTAGCCTGAGTCGATCCGGACACGGCGCCGAACAGCGTGCAACTGGTCGCGGTGGTGATCGGCAGGCCACCGCGCAGGTGACCGACGAAGGTCTGCACCAGATCCAGCAGCCGGTTCGAGGTGTGGCCCTTGGTCATGATGTCCGCGGCAAAGATGAACAAGGGCACCGCGGCCAGCGCCCAGGACTGTACGCCGCTCATCAACTGGCCGATCAGCAGGCTGACATTGGTGGAGCCCAGTTCCAGAAACAGGATCAGGAGGGCCGCGCTGAGCAGCGGCACCATCATCGGGAACCCGAGCAGCAGCAGGACAACCATGGTGATGAAGATGAATGTCAGCATGATTCAGTCCTCTTCCCGTTTCTGGGCATCCGCGACCTTCCCGCGCCAGTCCGAGTCGGCCGGGACGTCGTCGTATTGCTCCTTGTCCTGGTAGGAGCGATAGATGCCGGGTGTCGTCAGATTACGGATGGCGGTCAGCCAGTACTGGATACCGGCCATGGCGAGACCGATCGGCGCTATCGCATAGGGGATCCACAGGGGAATCGAGAGAGCGGAGGAGATGCGTCCCCGATTGAACACGCTCGTCACGTAACCGAGCGCATGCCAGGCGAGGAAGAACATCAGCGCGCCGGTCAGCAGGCTGATGCCGACCAGGACGGTCTTGCGCGGCGTCCCCGAGAGTTGGTCATAGAAGGCCGACATGCTGATGTGGCGGGCCTTGCGGACGCCGTACCCGATACCCGCGAAGGTGATGATCACCATCGACATCTGCGTCAGTTCGACCTGTCCGGGGATACCCATCCCGAAAAACTGACGACCAAGCACATGCACGATCAGCAGGCCCGCGAGAAACAGTATGGTGCCGCCGACGAGGAATTCTTCAATGTGCTCCGTGGCACGGTCCAGCCAGCCCAGCACTTTCTTCAGCATGTTCTTTTTCTCCATCTGCCGGACTTGCCGGTGGCAGTGCCTCGCATGGTCGCTGCTGCGGTCAGCGCGCCCGGCGGAAACGCCGCGCCCGTCATCAACAGTATCGATCCTGCCCGGGATCGATCACAACGGCTGCCCCGCCCAAGGGCATGCAGTTGAGGAAAAGCTGAAGTAGCTTGCACGCCCGCGCTGGCGTCCGCTTTTTCTCCGGGCCAAGGCGCGCCGCGCAGCGCCGCCGTCATTGAAAATCACTTGCACCGGGGCCCGCCGCTGCAGGCCTTTTCCAGTCCGGATACGTGACTACATTTTGATGACGGATTTTGACCGTAGCGTACTTTTCCCGCGCTGAACACCGCGTAGACAGCGGCAAACGCTGTGTTAAGGTTTTAACTGTAACGATCCAGCGGCAGTGCTGCGGCTGGCCGGTTTGCGTCGGCCCGTCGTTGGGTTGTGGGCCGGTTTCGGTCCGGTGACTGTCCGGCCGACGGTGTCGCCGGGATCATCGATTTCGGCCCCTGCGCCGACCATCAAAATGCAACACCCTGGAGGTTCTCATGCAGTGGCGTTTTGGCTTGCTTGCAGTATCCCTTTTTGCCCTGGCCGCCTGTTCAGACGGTCCTGACAATGGCACACAGACCTGGGATTTCGGTCTCGAGGAAATCGAAGGCAGTGTGCAGCACGAATATGCCGTGCGGTTTGCCGAGCTGGTGCAGGAGCGTACCGACGGCGAAGTCGAGGTTCGGATCTACCCCTACGGCCGGCTCGGCGGGCTCACCGACATTTACGACCAGGTTCAGGACGGTGCCATTGACCTGGCCTTCGGTTCCGGCTTTCTCGGTGGCACCGTGCCGGAAAGCCAGCTGTTCAGCCTCAACTTCATCCTCAGCGAAGACGAGCATCTGAATGCGCGCGTGCTGAACTCCGATGCGTTCCTCAAGAGTGACGATTTCCGGGATTCGTTCCGGGATCGGGATCTGCACCCGATCGCGGTGGTTCCGGAAGGCTGGCAGGTCTGGACCGCCAACAAGGAAATCCGTACGCCGGATGATTTCAGCGGTGTGGCTATCCGCACCATGGACAATCGTCTGCTGCGCGAGACCTACAGGGCCTATGGCGCCGATCCGACCACCATGGAATACGGCGAGATCTACAGCGGCCTGCAGTTGGGCCAGATCGACGCCAACATCCAGCCGGTGTTTGCGCACGAGGAAATGGACTTCTACCAGGTGCAGGACTACATGATCTTCGCCAACCAGGCGCAGTTCATTGCCACCTTCATGGGTAATCGCGACTGGTACGACGGTCTGTCCGACGAGCACCGCGATATGCTTAACGATATCGCCGCCGAAATGGTGGACTACATCCATGACGTTCAGGTGCGTCTGAATGAAGAACGCATGGAAACCATCACCAGCGAAAGCGATATCGAGGTGATCGAACTCAGCGCCGAGGAACGCGAAGCGTTTCGTGAGCTCAGCGTGCCGGTTCGTGACGTCTTTGTTGACATGACCGGTGATCGGGGCGAGCGACTGCTCAGTCTGCTGCTCGAGGAAATCGAGGCAGCTCAGGACGACTAGTCCGCTCCGCGCAGGTTGGTTGATCACCGGGGCGCCCGGGGGCTCATGCAGTGAGTCCCGGGCGCCCCGACTTTTAACGGGGATGAAATCTTATGCCGACGATTGCCGATTCCACCGTTCTGGTGAACGGTTCAGAAGCTCCCGCGTTTCGCCTGAAAGAAGCCGAGGGGGGCGTGGTGGCACGTGACGATTTTTCCGATTCGAACGCCCTGCTGGTGGCATTCATCTGCAATCACTGCCCGTATGTGGTTCACATCAGTTCCGCGCTTGCCAGTTTCGCCCGTGAGTTCATGCCCCGCGGTCTGTCCGTAGTGGCGATCAATGCCAATGACGCGGTGCGTTATCCGGCGGACAGCTTCGAGGCCATGGCCGAGGAGAAGCGGCGAGCCGGTTACCCGTTCCCGTATCTGCATGACGAGACCCAGGAGGTCGCCAAAGCCTACGGGGCGGTCTGCACGCCGGACCTTTTCCTGTTCGACGACGAGATGAAGCTGGTCTATCGCGGGCGTTTCGACGACAGCACCCCGGGCAACAAGCGCCCGGTCACCGGTGATGATCTGCGCGATGCGGTGACCGCACTGCTTACCGGCAAGGCCCTGCCGGAAGATCCGCAGCCCAGCATGGGCTGCAGCATCAAGTGGAAGGAAGCCTGAGTGTTTCCTCGGCGGGGCAATCACGGTCGGCGACGTCACGTTGATGGAACAGCGTCGGCGGGCAGCCGTCAGGCGGACGACGGTTCGCCGCTTCCCGCGATTGCTGGCACGTAGTTTGCTGCGGGAGAAGAGGGAAGTGTCGATGAGCCTCTTCGGCTGACGTCCTGCGTCGGACCGGTTCTTTCGGTACTTCTTATCAAGGCTTCTTCTGAGCCGGCAAACGGCTGTTCGAGGGGATGGTGACATCCCCTCTTTTTTTTGCCTGAAAACCGGGCTGTCCTCCGACAGCCTGTCGGGTACCTCCATCCTGCTCTCTTTGGCAGTCCGCGAAATGTCGCCGGACATCCGCTATGATCCAAAAAGGGCCTGATTGGAACGACTGCAAAAAAGGGTTGGGGAAAGGCGCACTCTATATCCCAGGCTGCCGCGGGAATAGATCACGGTCTCCGCAAAGCCCACCTCGTTATCAGGCTTCATCGCCAGCCTCCCGGGCCACTGCCGGCCCGCGCAGGCGTGGCATTCGGCTCGATAAAAAAAAGACAGATGCGATTCACGGGATCTCGAGAAACATTCCGTCATGGCGATCCGCCGGCCTTCACACGGTCGATTCCGAGGATGCCCGTATCCGAGATGATTAAAAGAAAGGAGGAACCCTCTCATGTCGCCCCGTCCCAACTCCCTGTCGGCGCTGGCCCTCGTGCTGTCGGCCGGTGCCATCGGTGTCGCCTCGGCCGAGTCCGTTCGTCTCGATCCGATAACCGTCACCTCGCCGCGCGTCGAGCGCGATATCACCGAGACCCCTCAGGCGGTCAGTGTCATTGAACCCGAAGACATTCAGCAGGGCCGCCAGGGACTGCAGCTGGACGAATCCATCAATCGGGTTCCGGGGGTCTTCACCCAGAATCGCTACAACTTCGCCCAGAACCTCCGGGTCTCGATCCGGGGTTTCGGCGCGCGGGCGCCGTTCGGCATTCGTGGCATCCGGGTGCTGGTGGACGGGATTCCGGAAACGCTGCCCGACGGTCAGTCTCAGGTGGATGCCATCGATCTGGAATCCGTCGACCGGATCGAGGTGATTCGCGGACCGTCGTCCGCGCTCTATGGCAATGCGGCCGGCGGGGTCATCGACATCACCACCATGGAAGGCCCGGATGAGCCTTACGCCGAGCTCCGGACCACCTTCGGCAGCCACAATTTTCAGCGTTACGGTGTCCGCGGTGGGGGCCGGGTCGGTGACTGGCGGGGTCATATAAGCGCCTGGGAGCTGGCCTACGACGGCTATCGGGATCAGAGCGAGACCCGGAAACGACTGGTTAATGCGAAGGGTTCCTACGATATCGACGAGGACCGTCGCATCACCGCTGTGGTGACGGCGCTTGACCAGCCGAAGGGTCAGGACCCGGCCGGGCTTGATCGCGATCAGGTTCGTGAGGATCGGCGCCAGGCATCCGGCAACGCTCTGGCGCTGGATTCGGGGCAGAGAGTTCGACAACAGCGACTCGGGGTTATTTACGAGGACAACGCAGTCTTGCCGGGGCAGATCACTGCCAGGGCTTTTTACACCAACCGTGACTTCCGTCAGCAATTGCCGTTTCCGGGACCCAGTCTGATTCGATTCGATCGGGATTTTTATGGTGCTGGTCTTGAATATTCGGATGTAGGCAATCTGTTTGGCGTTGGCACTCGCTACACGGTTGGGGCAGAAGCGCAATGGCAGCGGGACTCGCGTGATCGATATGTTGTGTTGCCGGGCGCGGGTCGAGTGCGACAAACGCAGGATGCAGTAGAGTCCGCGGAGACGATCGGGCTGTTCGCGCAAAACGATTTTCTTTTGACCGAGCGCCTGACGGTCACTCTTGGAGGTCGTTTCGACAGGTTGCGACTGAAGATCGATGACCGTCTTGGTAATGGTGCCGCATCCGGCCGGGAGTCATTCAGCGAGGCCAGTGGCACCGCGGGCCTGTCCTACAAGCTGTTTCCACAACACACTGTCTACGCAAATGTCGCTACGGCTTTCGAAAGCCCGTCATTCACCGAATTTTATGATCCGACCGACCCGGATGTTGGCTTCGAGCCCGGTCTTGATCCGCAAAAGGCACTGAATTTCGAGATCGGGATGAAGGGCTTTCTCGGCGATAACGCCCGATACGAAATTACCGCGTTTACGGTGGAAACCCGGGACGAAATCCTGCAAGTCAGTGAGGATTCGGATACGCCGGATCAATTCGAGAACGTGGGGCGTACTCGGCGCAACGGTATCGAGGCCGGTGTTGAATACTTTTTCACTAGCCGCTTCAGCGCTTCCGGGGCGTATACATGGTCTGACTTCCGGTTTCGGACCAACCAGGGTGATGTGACCGAGCGAGGCAAGCGTTTGCCGGGCCTTCCGCGGCACGCTTTCTTCGGGGAGCTGGCCTGGCGTGAACCCGGTGGCTTTTACGCCATCGCCGACACGCTGCTGGTCAGCCATGTTTTCGGGGATAACTCCAATGATCGGCGGGTAGCAGGCTATGGCGTCGTCAACGCGCGCATCGGCACAACGCAGCAGGTCGGTGCCGTGGAGTTCGAGACCTTTATCGCGGTCAACAACATTCTCAACAATGAATATATCGAGAACGTGCGTGTGAATGCCGGAAGCAACTTCCTCGAACCGGCCCCCGAGCGCAACACCTTTGCCGGCGTCCGCGCCAGGTTCTGAGCCATCGCCGAAGCTGTTTCGTTGAAAGCAAAGGCCCCGCTTCGACGGGGCCTTTGCTTTGTGGCGTCCCGGTTCTGGCACAGCCGGTTCAAGCAGGAGCACTGGAGGTGACCCGCTACCGTGACACTCCCGTCACCCGAAGCTGGCAAGCGATGGAAAGCTCGCGTCTGCCCGACACCCCATCGCTTGGCACCGGTCTTGCTAGACTTGGGGGTGGCCAGTCGTGGTCCACGGCGACTCCGTGTCGCCACAATCAATATAAATACAGAGGTTGGGAGGATTCTCCAATGCGATTTACCCGAACCCGCAGCATGCTGACTGCCGGCGCGTCGTCCGCGCTGGTAATGGCAGCGCTGACGTCAGGCAACGTTGTCGCGTCCGACAACGGTCTCGTCACGCAGCAGATGATCAACGAAGATCACATGACCACGGACAGCGTTGTGTCCTACGGCATGGGTCCGCATCACCAGCGTTACAGCACGCTTGATCAGATCAACCATGACACCGTCGACGCGCTGGTCCCGGCCTGGGCGTTCTCCTTCGGTGGTGAACAGCAGCGCGGCCAGGAAACGCAGGCGCTGGTGCACGACGGTGTGATGTACATCACCGGCTCCTACTCCCGCATGTGGGCGCTGGACGCCAAGAGCGGTCAGATGAAGTGGTCCTACGAGCACCGCCTGCCGGACGGCATCTCGCCGTGCTGTGACGTGGTCAACCGCGGCGCCGCGATTTACGACGATCTGGTTATCTTCGGCACCCTCGACGCCATGATGGTGGCGGTGGACCGGGAAACCGGCCGTGTGCGCTGGCGCGAGAAGATTGCCGACTATCAGGCCGGCTACTCCTACACGGCAGCGCCGCTGATCGCCAATGATCTGCTGATTCACGGCAACTCCGGCGGCGAATTCGGTGCCGTGGGCATGGTCACCGCGCGCGATCCGCGCACCGGTGAAAAGGTCTGGGAACGTCCGGTGGTCGAAGGTCATGTCGGCATGCTGCCGGATGGCTCCGAGTCCATGACCGGCGAACTCAACGCCACCTGGGAAGGCGAGACCTGGAAGCAGGGCGGCGGCGCGCCATGGCTGGGTGGCAGCTATGACCCCGAACTGAACCTGATCTACATCGGCACCGGTAATCCGGCACCGTGGAATGCCCACAGCCGTCCGGGTGACAACCTGTATACCTCCACCACGCTGGCGCTCAACGCCGACACCGGCGAGATCGTCTGGTATTACCAGACCACCCCGAACGACCACTGGGATTACGACGGCGTCAACGAGGTCGTGCTGTTCGACCTGGATTACGACGGCGAGACTGTGAAGGCGGCTGCCAAGGCCGACCGCAACGGCTTCTTCTACGTGCTGGATCGGGAATCGGGTGCGCTGTTAAGTGCCGAGAAGTTCGTCAACGAAGTCAGCTGGGCCGATGGCATCGATCTGGAAACCGGTCGCCCGATCGAGACCGGTAACCGCCCGGGTAATCCGGCCGACGCCGACGGTGAAGAGGGCGAGTCCGTGGTTGCACGCCCGGCCTTCCTTGGCGGCAAGAACTGGAACCACATGGCCTATAGCCAGCGCACGGGCCTGTTCTATATCCCGACCAACGAGTGGGAAATGGAGATCTGGAACGAGCCGGTGACCTATCGCCGTGGTGCCGCCTATCTCGGTGCCGGTTTCACCATCAAGCCCGTCTACGACGACAAGGTCGGCGTGTTGCGTGCGATGGATCCGAAGACCGGTGAAATCAAGTACGAAGTGCCGAACCCGACGCCGTTGTGGTCCAGTGTTCTGACCACCGCCGGCGGACTGGTCTTCTACGGAACCCCCGAGGGTTACCTGAAGGCCATCTGCGACGAAACCGGCAAGGAAATGTGGAAGTTCCAGACCGGCTCCGGTGTTGTCGGTCAGCCCGTGACCTGGGAGATGGATGGTGAGCAGTACATCACCGTTGCTTCCGGTTGGGGTGGCGCCGTTCCGTTGTGGGGCGGTGAAATCGGCCCGCTGGTCAGTCATATCACCCAGGGTGGCATGATGTGGACCTTCAAGCTGGCCGACATCCGGTCCGCTGCGGCGAGTCGCTAAGCAGGGAACCAAAGACCGAACATCGGAATCTATCCGATGTTCGGTCTGTCTTTTTCAGAGATCATCACTAATAGGTACAAGCATGATGCATCACCTCAAGCGCGTTTCAGTAGCGGCCCTGGTTGTGGGCGGATTTCTTTTTGCTGCAGGGACGCTGCATGCACACGGGGATGTGAATCCTCAGCCGGTGGCAACGGACGGTCTGCCGGAGCTGGGCGAATGGAAGGACGAAAACCCCTACCGTGATCTGGAGGGTGACGAATACGATCTGGCCGTGCGCATCGGCCAGCGTGGCTACCAGGCGAACTGTGCGGCCTGCCACGGCCTCGGCGGTGTTTCCGGGGGCATTGCTCCGGACCTGCGCATGCTGGAGCCGGGATTCGATGATGCCTACTACGTCGAAAAGGTGCGCAAGGGCGCCCGCGGCATGCCGGCCTTCGACGGCGTCCTCGATCAGGAAGCCCTCTGGGCAATCAAGACCTGGCTCGAAACCATGCATGACGAAGCCATGGAGCAGCGTTATGGGCGTTAGGAATGCACTTGTCTCGGCCCTTGCGACCGTCGCCCTGATGGCGTCAAGCGGTGTTGGCGCCGAGCGGCTGGACGAAATCCGCGATGGTGGCACCCTGAAGATCGCGCTGTATAACGACTTTACGCCGTACTCCTGCGTTGGCCTCGAACGGGATCTGACCGGTGTCGACGTGGAACTGGCGAATGCCCTCGGCGAAAAGCTCGGCATGAACGTGGAACTGTTCGGCTTCAGTGCAGGCGACTCCATGGACAACGACCTGCAGCGGCTGATGGACGAAGAGCGGGACGATAGCTGGCGCGATGACTATTTCCCGGATCGGGCACCGGACATCATGATGCATGTGCCCATCGATCCGGTGTTTGCCGGTCGCAATCCGGAATACGAGTTCACTGCCGGTTATTTCCACGAAGCCATGGCGGTGCTCTATGACCGCGAGCGGCTTGGTGAGCTGCCGTCTGTCATCAACACCCCGGATCCGTTCCTCGGAGAGCGTCTGGGCGTCGAGATGTACACGCTGAGCTATGTGTTCCTGACCAACGGTTTCGACGGGCGCCTGCGAGACACCACGGTGAATCACACCAGTGTGGTGGAAGCCGTGGAATCGATGCTCAAGGGCAACGTGTCGGCGGTCATGGCGCCGCGTGGCGAACTGCATGCGGCGCTCGCCACGTTCCCGGACGCCGAAGGCAGTTTCGGCATGAGCGGCCTGGACGATCTGTTCCGCACCGACCGTGTCCGCAGCCAGTGGGACGTGGGCGTTGCCATGCAGAGCGGTAATCCCGGCTTGCAGAGCGCGGTGGAACAGGCAATGGCCGAGCTGATCGACGACGGTACGGTTGCCGATATCTTCGATCAGTACGGCATTGCCTGGACCGCAGCGCGTGGCGACGCATCCGGCAACGGCCAGATGCCGGCCGGCGACGGGCCGGCCGGTGTTACCCGGCTCGGGCTGGATCGCAGTCGTGTCTGTCGGGCGACATTGCCGGCGGGTCTTTACTGACATCATGGCGTGACGACGTCTCCAGACGCGGGGCGCGTTATGTTATGAAGAAGCCGTCGGATCCTGCGATCCGGCGGCTTTTTGACATGGAGCGGACAACCATGCGCGTACTGATAATCGGACTGGTGGGGCTCGCGCTGCTGGCGACGGGCATGGCCCAGGCGGCGGCGGTCGAGGATCCGATGCGGTCGCCTGGGTGGCGCATCATCGAGCAGCGCTTCTTCAAGGACCAGACGGTGGTCTTTGACGAGCGGGTCCGGGTGCTGGCCCCGGCAAGCGCCGAGGATACCTTCGCCGTGCCCGGCTTCGTGCAGGTGGATGGCATCGAGGATATCGAGCGCCTGCTGGTGGTCATCGATCTCAATCCGATCCAGAAGGTGCTGGAGATGGACATCAACGAGGCGGTCCAGCCGTCTGTCGGGTTCCGCTTCAAGGTCCAGCAACGCACGCCGGTGCGCGCCGCCGTGCAGACCGCAGACGGCACCTGGTATCTCGGTGGTGTCTGGGTGGATGCGGCCGGCGGCGGTTGCACGGCGCCGAGCACCGCCAGCGCCAATCCGGACTGGGCCGAACGGATGGGTGAAATCGAAGCTGCACTCTGGCAGCGGGACAACGGTGTACAGCGTCTGAAAACCCGCCTGATGCATCCGATGGATACGGGTCTGGTGGACAATATCCCCGCGTTCTATCTCGAGACGCTGGAACTGCAGAACGAGAAGGGCGATGTCCTCTCCACCGTGAGCATCGAGTCGGCGATGTCGGAAAATCCGGTGCTGAGTTTCGACCTGGCGACGGACGGCCCGGTTCTGCTGCGTGGTCGCGACAATCAGGGCAACCGTTTCCGGGCCACGGTGACCCCATGATTCGTCTCGCCGGCCTGCTTTTCGCACTCATCCCCGGCGTGGTTGCGGCCTATAGTCTGACGCCGCAGCAGATCGCCCCCGGCGTCTACATGTTCGAGGGGAAGACCGAACATTTCACGCGCGCCAACAAGGGCGATATTGCCAATACCGGGTTTCTGGTCACGGATGACGGGGTGCTGGTCTTCGATACAGGTCCGTCGCGCAGCTACGGTCAAAGCATGCGGCTGGCCATCGGGCTGGTCACCGACAAGCCGATTCACTCGGTCTACATCAGTCACCATCACCCGGATCACTTCCTCGGCAATCAGGCGTTCGAGGATGTGCCCATCTACGCCCTCGAACACACCATCGAAACGATCAAGCGCGACGGCGATGCGGTGACCGATTCGCTGTATCGGCTGGTGGGCACGCCGATGGCCGGAACGGAGCCCGTAGCACCCGGCGAGGTTGTTTCGCTGGGGCGGCAGCAGGTCGGCGGGCGCGACATCGAACTGATCGCTGCCGGTGGCCATGGCGGGCACGGTGCGGCCGACCTGATGCTGCTCGACCATACCAGCGGCGTCCTGTTTGCCGGCGATCTGGTGTTCCATCAGCGGGCCCCGACCACGCCCAACGCCGATCTCGACGAGTGGCTGCAGGCGCTGGAAGCCATCGAGGCACTGGACTTCCGGGTGCTGGTGCCCGGGCACGGACCGTCCAGCCGCGGACCGGAGCCGATCAAACAGACCCGGGATTACCTGCAGTGGCTGGAGGAACACTTGCGGCAGGCAGCGGCGGAAGGCCTCGATGCGGCCGAAGTCATGTACCTGGACCTGCCGGAGCGGTTCCGGGGAATGGGCGTCCTGGAGGCCGAATACCGGCGCTCCGTGGCGCATCTCTACCCGGAAATGGAGCGCGAGACCCTGAAAGCTGTCGGTGAGCGGTGACTGCTCGCCTGATCTGTCTGCTGTTGTTGTCCATCCTTACCGGTCCGTTGACCGCCAGCGCACCGGCGTCGGATGACTGCGCGGACGGGTTCCGTCACATCAACGACGACGGATACCGTGAAGAGCATTATATGGCGCGAACGCCCGATTGCGTTCCGGGTGGTACGCGTCTCGACACTACTGCCCTGCAGGCGTTGCTGGCTGAGGACCCGTCGCCGGTCCTGATCGATGTCATGGCAGCGCAGGATCACATTCTGCCCGATCTGGAGCGTGGCTGGATTCCCGGCGATGAGCGGCAGCATCTGCCCGGCAGTATCTGGTTGCCAAACGTCGGTCTCGGCTGGATCGACGACGAGATCCAGCGCTGGTTCGCCGAGCGCCTGCGGCGCCACAGCGGGGGCGAACGGGATTACCCCCTGGTGTTCTATTGTCTGCAGGACTGCTGGATGGCATGGAATGCCGTGAGGCGTGCCAGTCGTCTGGGTTACACTAATCTCTATTGGTATGCAGACGGAATCGATGTCTGGATCGAGAAAGAGTTGCCGACGGTGACCGCTGAACCCGAGCCGCTACGCACTCGCGATTAGCCGGCCGTTGCACCGTCGCGCACCAGCGATCCCGGCATCGACGTACCGGACTTCCCGAGCCTGAATCGGGAGTTACGTTGCGCAACGCCGGCACCGCGCCGAGGTTTGCCGCGGTGGCGTGTCACAAAAAGAGACGACCGATCAATCGGTCGCTGGAGGAGCAGTCATGGCCCGCATGCCTGGAGCTGGACAGGTGGACCCTTATGCCGTCGGCGGGGCCGCGGCGCCGCGACCACGGGAAGACGGGCTGAAGATCATCCGGCGTTCCTGGGAGCGCTGTAACCTCGAGTACAGCATCGACCGGGTCGCGAACGATCCCCCGGCGGTGGCGGACACCCCGAGCCTTGCCGAATCCCGGGACCAGTACGGCGAGCTGGTGCAGATGGCGCGCAACGAAATGCAGAGCCTGTACCAGCAGATCGCCGGGTCGGGCTATGCGCTGCTGCTTACCGATGCCAAGGGCATGATCCTGGAATATGTCGGCGAGGACAGCCTGAAAGGCATGTTCCGAGACGCCGGATTGCTGCACGGTGCCATCTGGGACGAAGCCCATGAAGGGACGAACGGGATCGGCACCTGCATTGCCGAGAGCCGTCCGGTCAATGTCTTTCGTGATCAGCATTTCCGTGCACGGCATCAGCCGCTGAGTTGTTCCGGCGCGCCGATCTGGGATCCGGAAGGCAAGTTGCTGGCGGTCCTGGACGCATCCACGGTCAGCGCCTCCGATACGCCGCAGAGCCAGTTGCACACGCTGGCGCTGGTGACCATGTCGGCGCAGCTCATCTCCAAGTGTCGGTTCACCAGCAGCTTCAATGACGCCCTGATCCTGCGCTTTCACAGCCGTCCGGAATACGTCGGCCTGATCAACGATGGCGCTCTGGCAGTGTCCGGCGACGGCCGCATCCTGGCGGCTGATCACAATGCCGTCGGATACCTCGGGGCCAGCGATCGCAAGCAGGTGGTCGGTCGCCTGATCAGTGACGTCCTGGATATCGAGCCCGGCACCCTCCGCGAACGTGCCGCCCAGCCCTACACGCCCTATTGGCCGGTGCATGCGCGCGGCCGGGGTGCGCGCTTTTTCGCCACGGTACAGAGTCCCACCCGCGACGGTCTGCCCGGTGAGCGGGTCCGAGCGCGTGAGTCCGTACCGCCGTCGCGTGCGCAACGGAAGCGTTTCCCGGCGGAGCTGACCTGTCTTGCAGGGCAGGATCCGGTCATGCAGGACAACATCGACTGCGCCCAGCGGGTCATGGACCGGGACATCCCGATGTTGCTGATCGGCGAGACGGGAACCGGCAAGGAACTGTTCGCGCGTGCCGTGCATGGCGCCAGCAGCCGCGCGCATCGCCGCTTCGTGGCAGTCAACTGCGCGGCGATTCCGGAAAGCCTGATCGAGAGCGAACTGTTCGGTTACAAGCCGGGGGCCTTTACCGGCGCTCAGCGTGGCGGCAACAAGGGCCGGGTGCTGGAGGCTGATGGCGGCACGCTGTTCCTGGACGAGATCGGCGATATGCCGCTGGAGCTCCAGACGCGGCTCCTGCGCGTACTGGAAGAACAGGAAGTGTCGCCGCTGGGCGGTGGCGAGCCCGTGCCGGTGGAAATCAATCTGATCAGTGCGACCAATACCAACCTCGAGGATCGGGTGGCGAACGGCAGTTTCCGCGAGGATCTGTATTACCGGCTGAACGGCATTTGCCTGCAGTTACCGGCCCTGCGCGAACGCACGGACATGGCGGAGATCATCCACAACGTGCTCGCGCACGAACTGGACAGTCGGGATATCCGCATCAGTCCGGAGGCGTTCAACTGTCTGATGGGTTACCACTGGCCCGGCAATCTGCGGCAACTGCGGAATGTACTGCGCACGGCCCTGGCGCTATGCCGTGACGGCGTGATCCGGATCGAACAGCTGAGCCGCGAATTGCGCGCGTCACAGCCGACGATGTCTGCGTCTCAGGAGGTTGAGCCCGGAACAGCGACTGCTGCGACCGGGCGGCTGGATGCCGCCGAGCGCGGGGCGCTTCTGGCCGAGCTCACGCGACAGGCGTGGAACGTGACGCGAACCGCGGCAGAGCTGGACATGAGCCGCAATACGCTCTATCGCAAGATGCGCAAGCACGGCATCACGCCGCCGGAGTAGGCAGGCGGCGCCGAGCGGCAGCGAATGGCGGATTGCAGAAGGCCTTGCCCGGCGTCAGATCTTCAATCGCCGCCCGACCGCCGGGTTGCGACGCAGTGTGTCCACCGCATCCGCATCCGGGATCAGCGGGCGGTCCCGTTCCCGGTCGACCATGCACAGAAAGCCCAGCGGCTCGTCACCGGTCGGGTGGAACTGATGCACGGTATGCGGTGCGATATAGATGCAGTCATGCAAGCCGATGGCTTCGACCCGATCCTGCAGGATGACCTCTCCCCGGCCACGGATCACGATCACCACATGGGGGTGCTCATGGTGCTCGAGTGAGGAGTAGCCGTCCGGCTGTACCTCGAAGTAGCGGGTAATGAAATTCAGCCGGCCTTCGTCATCGTTCTCGCCCAGCAGGGTCTGGCGCGTGATGTCGCGGAAACCCGAACCATCGGTCTTGTACTCCTTCAGCGGCACGTCCTGCCAGCGATAATCCTGTGCCCGAATCACCTTCGCCATAAGCGCTCAGCGTCCCAGAGTTGTCAGTAATGCGCGGGTTGCGGCAGTCAGATCGCCGTCGGCATACAGGCTGCCACCGATCAACACCATGGTATCCGGGCCATAGCACTCGATCCAATGGGCGGCTCGCCGTACATCCATGCCACCGCCGGGAGCCGGCATGGCGCCGCGAAGTGCGCCCAGCGGGCGCCGCAGCGCATGATTGATGGATTCGCAGGTTGCCTGGCTGAAGCCGAAACGACCGCCGGCATTGGGATAGATAACCGCATCGGCGCCGGCCACCCGGAACAGGTCACCCAGCATCACCGCCGGATCGAGCCCGTGGCCGTCGGCAAAGTAGCTGCCGGTCATGGCCGGATGTGCCAGCACGGCGAGGCCGTAGCGATCCCGCGCCAGACGCAAGCTGTCCATGCCGGACAACCAGGGCGACAGCAGCACGCCCGCGCAGCCGGCGTCCCGTGCCGCCGCCAGGCGGTCCGCGAGATCGGCCGGTCCGGCCGTGGCATTGGGGAAATACAGACTGTTGCAGCCGTTCTCCCGGTTAGCGGCCGTCACGGCCTGCTGGCAGGCCTGCAAACGCTCCAGATAGGGCGCGGAGGGCTGGTCGGCCAGGCCGTGGTCATCCTTGATGATATCCACGCCGCCCCGGGCAAAAGCCCGCGTCAGCGCCGCCAGTTCGCCGGCATCCGCACCGACCGGCTTGAGCGCGGTGCAGGTCAGCGGCCGCTTTTCCGTGACACCGGTCAATTGGCGCAGACCGTCGATGCCGAATGCCGGGCCGCGGAAATGCTCAAGCAACGAGGCAGGCCAGTCGATGCCGGTGATGCGGATGCCGGCCTTCATCGAAATGTTGCCGAACAACAGGTTCAGCAGCTGAGTGGTCTCGCCGCCGGCCAGTTCCGGTGCGTAGGCAATGGACGCGGTGAAGGTGCCGTCGCTCACTGGCTCCAGCGAACGGACCTGACCGACATGCGTGGCGAGAAGGGTCTCCGGCACGCATCGCGCCGGCAGCTCCGCAGTCTGCTCCAGCGCAATGCCGCGTGCCTTGTCGTCGGCGCGTTCGCCGGGCTGCAGCCGCAGGCGGTAATGAACCAGCAGTTCCTCATCCATGGTCATGCGCATCCGATGCGTTGTGTCCGGTGTGGTTCATAGGTGACGGATCGCGCGTAGCGCGGCGATCGGTGAGCCGATTACCAGCACGGCGATCAGCAGGAACCCCAGCAGCATCGCCCAGGGCGGTAACAGCGGCCAGATTCGGGAAAAGAACCAGTAAAGGGCGGCAATATAGCCGGCCACCACCGTGCTGCCTACCAGCAGGGCCGTGAGCAAGCGGCCACGGCGGTTCGGATCGTGCTGCGTGTCAGGCATGGCGCTGTATCGTCCGGCCTTGTAAGTTTACGGGGTGAGGGAAAGACTGACCTGTTTCCGCGTCTGCGCCCGAGACCGGTGTCGGTCATCTGGCAAGGCGCGGTGCCGGAACCAGGTCAGTCTTTCCCTCTGATCAAGTCTACCGGGGAGGACCCAGATGGCGGAATTGCGGACCACGGATCTTTGTGACGCCCATGGTCATGCGGTACGGGTTGTCGCGCCCATGTTCATGGATTATGGCGGTCGGCGGCTGTTCCATGGCCCGATCAGCACGGTGCAGGCTTTCGAGGACAACTCGCGGGTCCGTGAAGCATTGTCGGAGCCCGGTGGCGGGCGGGTGCTGGTGGTCGATGGTGGTGGCTCGATGCGCTGCGCGCTGCTTGGCGACAACCTGGCGCGCATGGGGCATGACAACGGCTGGGCAGGTGTGGTGGTGTACGGCTGCGTTCGGGACGCCGCCGAGCTGAGCAGGATTCCGCTGCCGGTCAAGGGCCTGAACACGCATCCGCGGCGCAGTGAAAAGCGCGGTCAGGGCGAACGCGAGGTGCCGGTGAGTTTCGGTGGTATCAGCATGCGCCCGGGCGAGTATCTCTACGCCGACGAGGATGGCGTGATCGTGGCGGACGGACTGCTGGAGCTTCCGGTCTGACCGCATTGAATGCAGGTCCAGAAAAAATACTGCAGGAGGAGACGTGGACCAGACAATCAGGAATCTGATGCGGGAGCGCGGTGGCCGCATCCACAGCATTGAGCCGGAGGCGATGGTGGCCGAGGCAGTGCAGCGCATGAACAACCTGAACATCGGGGCGCTGACCGTGGTGGATGGCGATACGCTCAAGGGCATTTTCACGGAGCGGGATGTCCTTCGGCGCGTGATTGACGGCAATCTCCCGCCGGACGACACACCGGTCTGGCGCGTCATGACCAGCAAGCTGGTGGTGGTTCGCCCGGAGACCACGATCGGTGAGGCGATGGCACTGGTCGACCAGTACAACTGCCGGCATCTGCCGATCGTCGACAATGACCGTTTGCTGGGTATGGTGTCGGTGCGGGACCTGATCGGGCATCTGGTGGAAGAGCACGAACACCGGATCGCCGAACTTACCAAGTACATCTACGGGGAGTTCGGTAACTGATCATGGCGGATGACGGTGTACGCGTCGACCGCTGGCTCTGGGCGGCACGCTTCTTCAAGACCCGACGGCTGGCGGTCGATGCGATCAACGGCGGCAAGGTGGAGATCAACGACGCACGGGCGAAGCCGGCCAAAACCGTGCGTCCGGGAGACCAACTGCGCATCCGCAAGGATGCCTTCGAGTTTCATGTCGAAGTGCTGGACGTCGCCGGGCAGCGCGGATCGGCGGCGGTGGCCCGGACGCTGTACGAGGAATTCGCCGACAGTGTGGCGCGTCGGGAAACCCTGCGCGAACAACTGCGCGCCCAATCCGCCGCCTTCCCCCAACCCCGCGGCCGCCCCGACAAGCACAACCGGCGGGAGCTGGCCAGGTTCAAGAAGGAGGGGGGATAGCGTACGGCGCCCGGCGCCCGGCTGTCGGGGGGCAGGCGTCTGAGCGATGGGCTCGAGGGCGGGCAGGGACGAGGAGCGAGGTTCGAGGGACGAGGAAAAATCCCGGCAGTCGGGTTCGCCTCCTCCTGTGGCGGGGTGCCGGGCGCTTTCGGTTCATCGAAAATCCCTCGATCTCGTCCGTATCCGCCCGAGTAGTTCCGAATGATCCTCCAGCTTTCCGGCGACCAGGTGACAGACTTCGCCGCGGCGTTCCCAGATACCGCTGACGCCCAGCAGGCTGGCCCCCAGCAGGATGCGCCGCTGGGATTCGGCGGTCCGTTTCCAGACCACCAGATTGATGTGGCCGGTCTCGTCTTCCAGGGTGACGAAGGTGACCCCGCCGGCGGAGCCGGGGCGTTGCCGGTTGATGACCAGGCCGGCGGTGCGCACCAGACGTCCGTGTTCCACGCCCTGCAAGTCGGCGGCGGTCATCAGTCGCTTCTGCTGCAGTCGGGCGCGGAGCAATGCCAGAGGATGTGCCTGGAGACTGAGCCCCAGACTGGCGTAATCCTCGGCCACATCGTCACCGGTGTCGGGTGCGATCAGGGCCGGCTCGGCCACCTGCTTGCCGCTGCCGGCCAGCAGCGGCAGATCCGTGTCCGTTGCCAGGACCTGCCACCAGGCCTGTCGCCGGTTGCCGGCCAGGGCGCGCAGCGCTCCCGCGGCACTCAATGCCTGCAGGTCACGACGTTGCAGACAGGCACGTCGCGCCAGGTCGTCGATGGTATGGAACGGGGTCTGGTCGCGGGCTTCCAGCAGTCGCATCAGACCCTCGGTCGACAGGCTTTTGACCATGCGCAGACCCAGTCGTAATGCCGGCCTGTTGGCGTCGCTGGTGACTTCCAGCGTGCAATCCGCCCGGCTGTGCAGGATATCCACCGGTTCGACGGCGACCCCGTGGTCACGTGCATCGCGGACCAGTTGTGCCGGCGCATAGAAGCCCATGGGCTGGCTGTTGAGCAGGGCGCAGCAGAAGGCGGCGGGGTAGTGATACTTGAGCCAGGCCGAGACCCACACCAGCTTGGCGAAGCTGGCGGCATGCGATTCCGGAAAGCCGTAACTGCCGAAACCGCGGATCTGACGGAAGATCTGATCGGCGAACTCCCGGCTGTAGCCCCGTTCCGACATGCCCTGGCGCAGTCGGTCCTCGAAATGCTCCAGGCCTCCCTTGAGCTTCCAGGCGGCCATCGAACGCCGCAGGTGGTCGGCCTCGTCGGCACTGAAGCCGGCTGCCACCTGCGCCAGCTGCATCACCTGCTCCTGGAAGATGGGCACGCCCAGGGTCCGCTTCAGCACGTCCTCGACCTGGTCGCTGGGGTAGGTCACGGGCTCGCTGCCCTCCCGCCGGCGCAGGTAGGGGTGCACCATGTCGCCCTGAATCGGTCCCGGTCGGACGATCGCCACCTGGATCACCAGATCGTAGAAACAGGCAGGCCGGAGCCGCGGCAGCATCGCCATCTGAGCCCGTGATTCCACCTGGAACACGCCCATCGAGTCACCGCGTTGCAGCATGCCGTAGACAGCGCCGTCCTGTTGCGGGATGCCGGCCATGCTCAGGCGACGCCCATGATGCCGCTCTATCAGGTCCAGCGTCCGGTGAATGGCGCTGAGCATGCCCAGCGCCAGCACGTCCACCTTCAGCAGTCCCAGCGCCTCGAGGTCGTCCTTGTCCCACTGGATGACCGTGCGATCCGGCATCTGGGCGTTTTCCATCGGCACCAGCTCGCCGAGATCACCGCGCGAGATGATGAAACCGCCGACATGCTGGGACAGATGGCGCGGAAACCCGACCAGATCGCGCACCAGAATCAGCAGTTGCCGGACCAGCGGCGAGGCCGGATCGAGGCCGGATTCACGAATCCGGTCGGGGTGGATGCCGCTGTCGTCCCACCAGTGCAGATTGCTGCTCAACCGCTCGGTCTGTTCGCCGGCCATTCCCAGGGCCCGGCCCAGGTCGCGAACGGCGCTGCGCGGGCGATAGCTGATCACCGTTGCCGCCAGCGCGGCCCGGTGTCGCCCGTATTTGCGGTAGATGTACTGAATCACCTCTTCCCGCCGCTGGTGTTCGAAGTCCACATCGATATCCGGCGGCTCGTCGCGGGCGCGGGAGATGAAGCGTTCGAACAGCAACTGACTGGTGGCCGGGTCCACTTCGGTGATGCCGAGGCAATAGCAGACCGCCGAATTGGCGGCAGAGCCACGACCCTGACAGAGAATGTCGCGGCTGCGGGCGTAGTCGACGATATCGTGCACCGTCAGGAAATAGGCCTCATAGCGGAGTTCGGCGATCAGTTCCAGCTCGCGTTCGATCTGTTGTCGGACCGTCTCCGGAGCCCCCTCGGGCCAACGCCAGTCGGCACCGGCCAGCACCAGGCGCCGCAGATGACCGCCCGGCGTCGTCCCCTCCGGCACCAGCTCCTCGGGGTATTCGTAGCGCAGCTCGTCCAGCCGGAACCGGCAACGGGCTGCGATCACCAGGCTCTGTTGCAGCAGCGCGTCGGGATACAGGGCGCGCAGGCGGGGCAGGCTGCGCAGATGGCGCTCGCCATTGGGTAGCCGGTCCAGGCCCAGTTCGCTGACCGGTTTGCCCAGGCGGATCGCGGTCAGGCAGTCCTGCAACGCGCGGCGGCCGCGACGATGCATGTGGACATCACTGCTGGCGACCAGCGGCAGCCCCAGGCTGTCTGCCAGCAGTGCCAGATGTTCCAGTTGTCGTGCATCGTCCGGACCGTGGAAGCGCTCGAACGCCAGCCAGCCGCGACCGTGGAAGTGCCTGGCAAACCAGCCGGCGGCCGTGTGATCGGGTGTCTCGCCGGCAATGAACAGGGCCAGACAGTCCGGGACCAGCCGTTCCAGATCCTGCCGGTACAGCCGGTAGTGGCCCTTCGCCGCGCGGCGTCGGGCCAGCGTGATCAGGGACGAGAGTTGTCCGTAGGCCTGACGGTCCGGTGCCAGCAGCACCAGGGTCGGGCCGTCGACCAGTCGCAGTTCGCTACCGACAATCAGTTTCAGGCCGTTTTCGCGCGCCGTACGCCAGGCCCGGACGACGCCCGCCAGGGAGCATTCGTCGGTGATGGCCAGGGCGGCATAGCCCAGCGTCCGCGCGCGCTCTACCAACTCCCGCGGATGCGAGGCACCGCGCAAAAAGGTGAAATTGCTCAGGCAGTGGAGTTCCGCATAGCTCATCCGGATACTGTACAAATGAACAGCAAGAAAAGCACGATTCAGGCGCCCGGCTGTAGGAGCTCAGCCCTCTGAGCGAAAAGCCTTGTGCGCACCCAGCCAACCCGCGGGCCACCGCACATCGCACCTATCCCTTCCCCTTGCAAGCCGGTCAGCGCGCCCACATGGTACGGGCACTGACGTTATTGCCGGATACCCGCCATGCCCCTGCTGATCCTGTTTTCGCTGCTGGTTGTCGTCCCGCTGGTGGAGATCTACATCCTGATTGCCGTTGGCAGCAATATCGGTGCACTCAGTACCATTGCGTTGTGCCTGCTGACGGCTGCCATCGGTGCCGCGCTGCTGCAACGGCAGGGGCTGAACACCATGCAGCGCGCCCGCGACAACCTGGACCGGGGCAAGTTGCCGGCGATGGAATTGCTGGAAGGGATCGCGCTGGCCGTCGGCGGCTTCCTGCTGCTGACGCCCGGCTTTGTCACCGACGCGATCGGCTTCGCCTGCCTGATTCCATTCAGTCGTCGCCTGCTGGTTGTCCTCCTGCTGAAGCGGGTGCGTGTGGTGCACGGGCCGATTCACGGCCAGGCTCGCCCGGGCTCTGCCGAGGATTCCTCCGGTCGACGTACCATTGAGGGCGAATTCGAGCGGCGGGACGACAACGATCCGCGTTAGGAAATCCCCGAAGCCGGCCTCGCGGGTGTGTGCGGGACTGGCTCCGGACACCCGACAGGACCCGGCGTTTCCAGCGAGGCCGCACGGCGCGTTCGCCTGGCGCCGCAACGGAATGCCTTATTGCTTGCCGGCGGTGCCCCGGCGCAGTTCGTTGAGCATCTGGTTCAGCCGCCGCTCCTGGGTGGCCCGCCGTTTGGCGCTGCTGATCCACCAGATGTAATCCCGTTGTTTTTCCAGCGGGCAGGCGCGATAGGCCGTCATCAGCTGCTGTCGCTCCAGCGCGGATCGGACGAAACTCGGCATCGCCTGTTGTTGTTGTCGGTTAAGTTCTTCGAAAGCGGACACCATGCGAAACCCCTCCCCCGGGGTGTTGTCATCCGTCGCGTCGGGCGACGGGATGACATCTCCCTGAATGACGTCCGGAAAACGCTGAGGCATGGCCGTGTTCGCGTCGGAGACCGCTTCAGGTCATCCGCCAGGTCGCAGTCTTGCGTTCCTGACGGACCATGCGGCTCCCGACGCGAACAGGCGATGCATTCCGCGCTTCCCAAAGCCGCCGATTGTGTCGTTGTATGGGTGTTTGTCCTGTCCAGCTCCCAGTATAGGAGATGCCGCCGGCACACGACGGGACGTCATGGATATGTGGTGCCACCGCCCGGTCCCAGGGGCAGGCCGGTGACCACCCAGATTGCCAGAAGCAGGCTCCAGAAAATGGCGAAACTGATGGCATAGGGCAGCATCAGGGCCAGCAGGGTGCCGATGCCCGCGCTTTGCTGCCAGCGCTGGGCAAAGGCCAGAATGATTACCCAGTAGGGGTTGAGCGGCGTGATGACATTGCTGACCGAGTCGCCGACACGGTAGGCGGCCTGGGTCAGCTCGGGGCTGAGGCCGGCCTGCATCAGCATCGGCACGAACACCGGCGCCAGCAGGGCATATTTTGCCGAGGCCGAGCCCATGACCAGATTGGCCAGGACCACCAGGGCAATGAAGCTGGTAACCATCAGGGGTGCGGGCGCCGCCAGACTGGCCAGTGCCTCACCGCCGGCAATCGCCAGCAACAGGCCGAGCTGGCTGTAGCGGAAGGCCTCGATGAACTGCGCCGCGGCGAACGCAAGGACGATATACGGGGCGAGCCCGCGCACCGTGTCGCCGAGCATGCCGGCCACATCGCGATCGTTACAGATGGTGCCTGCGGTGATGCCGTAGGCAAGGCCGCAGGCGAGGAATATCAGAAACAGCAGTGGCACCATCGCCTCGATCCAGCGGGCGAATTGCTCGCCGTCGCCATGCAGTGGCGCGCCCGGGATCAGGATCAGCAGAAGCACGCCGATCATCAGTCCGACGAGGGTCAGCCCGGCGGCACGCAGACCGGCACGCGGCCGTGTGCCGGCATCAGAATCCACCACCGCATCGTCCGGCGCCGCGATTGCCTCCCGTTGCTGTCGCGGCTCCACGAAGCGCGCGGTGACCCACCAGCCGACCAGCGTGAGCAGGAACGCCGAGCCCGCGGCGAAGAACCAGTTGGCGGTCACCGCTACCCGGTAATCAGGAGCAATGATCTGGGCGGCGCTCTGGGTCAGGCCCGCGAGCAGCGGATCCAGCGCCGTGATGAACAGGTTGGCGCTGTAACCGGCAGACACACCGGCGAAGGCGGCGGCCAGCCCCACCAGCGGCGAGCGACCGGCAGCATAATAAAGCGCGGCCGCCAGCGGTGGCAGAACCACATAACCCGCATCCACGGTCAGCGAGGACGTGATGCCGAGGAAGATCACGGCCGGAGTCAGCAGCCGTTGCGGCGCACTGCGCAGGCTTTTTTCGAGCAGGGCGGCAAGCAGTCCTGAGCGCTCGGCGATGCCGATGCCGAACATTGCCACCAGCACGATCCCGAGTGGCGGAAACTGCACGAAGTTCTGCACCATGTGGCTGAGCAGCCACCAGATGCCGTCACCGTCGAGCAGGCTCCTGACTTCGATCCTTTCCGCATCGGGTGTCAGTGCCGACCAGTCCAGCCACGCCCCGAGCTGCGACAGCAGCATCACCAGCAACAGGGCCATGGCGAACAGGGTGACCGGCTCCGGCAGACGGTTGCCGAGACGTTCCAGCAGATCGAGCCAGCGATTGCCCTGCAGGTCGGTGCTGCCTGTCATTGACGATACCCTGTGCCGGAAACCCCCCGGTCTACTGTATCCTGCGCCGGGCCGCAGTGGCAGGTCGGACAGCCGGGGATGCTGAACCCGGCCCGGAAAACGCTGTCCGCACTGAGTGGGCCGGCACGAGGAGCGGCCATCAAATTTTCAACACCGAAACGGGGTGACACCGTGAAAAGCAGACATTGTTCACGACTGCAGATGCTGATTGTTGGCCTGATGGCCGCAATTGCCATGACCGCACTGCAGGCGCAGGCCGACTGGCCGGACGAGATGCCGGGCGACGCCGAAGGCATGAAGGCGTATCTGGAAACGCGCTACGACATGCTCGACGCCGAACTCGAGGCTGCCATCGAAGTGGCGAATCGTGAAGGCAAGCTCGACATCTTCGAGCTCGACGCGGCCTTGCATTACAGCATGTCCTCGGAGAGCAGCGATCGGACCTACGCGCGCGTCAACCAGGGGCTGCGCGAGGCTGCCGGGAGCGACGAGATCGACAGTGAAACGGTGCAGCAGCTCGAGGAGCTGGCTGCCGAGCGCAAGGCTGCCCACGAAGAAATCGGTAACGAACTGGTGGCGGCCCTGATGAACAAGATGGCCGAGACCGGTGCCGGAGACAATCAGCAGGCGCAGGCCTGGCTGGCCGTGTTTGCCCTGTTTGCCGTGGACTTCAGCGAAGCCATGGGGGCGATGAGTACCGATGCGGTGCGTGGTGCCGTCGACGGTATTCGACAGGATCTGCCATCGCAGATTCTGTCCGCCGCGACATCGGCTCCGGACAAGGAAACACGCGAGAACGCCTTCCTCGAGGTCATGCAATCCAGCGCCGAGGCCTCGGACACCGCCTGCCAGCGGCCGGCCGAACGGACTGTTCCCGGTGGACGCGAGGATACCGACCACCTGCGTGGCATGATGGCCGAGCATTGCCAGATCATCATCGCCGGCGTTGCCGTGGGCGAGATGCCCGAGGCCATGCTGACGCTGTACCAGGCCGCCGGCTGGGATGAGACGATGGCGCCCGTGATGGACGATCTGGTGTCCCGTACCCGCGACGACTGAAGGTCGATGCAATGCCTGACGAAAGCCGGTCATCCTCGTGGTTGACCGGCTTTTTTTCGGTTCAGCGTTCGTTCAGTTGCCCGCTGGCAAGCTGTGCCCGAATGCTGGAAAAGGGCAACAAGAGGACACAGGCATGCTACGCAATACACTGATCGGATTGATGCTTTCGGCGGCGCTGGTGGCGCCGATGACGGCAAGTGCGTATGACCAGAGTACGCGTGCGGCCATTGGCGGCGGGGTTGGCGGCGCTCTGGGCGGCTACCTCGGCTCGGAGTTCGGGGGGCGCGAAGGGGCCATCCTCGGCGGTGCCCTGGGTGGCGGCGCCGGCGCGGCCGTCAGTACGCGTGACCGGCAGCCGCGTTACCAGGAACCGCGGCGCTACGATGATCGCTATCAGCGGGGTGGTCGCTATCAGGAAAGCCACCCCCACCATTACCACAAGGCGCCGCGTCGCGGTGGACCGCCGCACTGTCCTCCCGGGCTGGCAAAACAGGGTCGCTGCTGAAACGGCAGCATCAAGCAGCAACAAAAAAGCCGGGCTTCTGCCCGGCTTTTCGTTGGCCACTCACTTCATTCAGTAACCGGGAGGTGCTTGCCGCCCCGCTTCGCCCGGGGTGCCACCGCCGCCCGGAACCCGACCCGGGCTCTGCCCCGGAAGCGGCTGCTGGCCCTGCTGTCCGGCCGGCGGCTGCTGTTGCTGTTGCTCGTCCTGCGGCTGGTTGGGCATGGCCCGCGGACCGGCCTGCTCACCACGCAACTGCTCGCCGGGCATCGGCTGACGTCCGCGACCTTCACCGACACCCGTGGACTCCTGCCTCCGGGGCGCCAGTTGCGACTCGTCCGGAGCGAGGTCCGGCAGACCCTGTTCCTCGGCGGCCGGCGGTTGCTGCGCAGCAGCCGGTGGCTGAGCCGGATCTGCGGGCTGCGCCGGTTCGCCGACGTCACCCGGTGCCGGTTGTGCAGGCTGTGCAGGCCGGGTCTGCTGCCCGGTCGGTGGTTGCTCCGCACCGGCTGGTGGCGCCGGTGCCCGTTCGGTTTGCCCCGGCGGCGGTTCCGGCGGGGTTCCGGCATCCGGTTGCCGTCCGGGCGCCTCGCCCGGCGGCTGGGTGCGCTCCATGGCGTCGTCGGGAAGCTGCTCGCCGGGCATTTGCGGCGGCTCGGCATGCGGTTGGGTCTGTTGGCTGACGGCATGCCCGAGCGGGAGCGTCAGCAGGGCCAGGCCCAGTGCGCCTGTGCGAAGTCGAATCATCTTGCGTTCCTCCTGAATGTCCGCCGGCTCGCCAGAGGAAAAGCCTCTGCGGGCTCGGCTCGCGATGAGCGGGACGCTTACGGGGCAACGCCGGTGAATTGCAGTGCGCGCGGCCGGAGGCCGGGGTGCAAGGGGCACGTTCGGAGCTGCCGCGTTCGTAGCTTCATCCTACGGCATTGGCAGGTCACGAAAAACCCGGAGAAACGCTGAAGTATTCCCGCGTCTGCGCCCGAGACCGGTTCGCGGCCGGCTCGGCTTTGTCATGCAAACCATCAGTGGACGCGCGATACCCTCTCATGCGGCGTATCGGGTTTCTCGCCACGACTGGCCGCAATGAAACCGTCGCTCCAGCGGCGGATATCGTGGTGATTGACGATATCGAACAGCTGTCGCAAGCGTTCACGGGCCTCGCTGGACGGAAGGTTGAGCGCCAGGTAGCAGGTATTGGCCAGATCCCGGATGTCATGCGGGTTGGTCAGCACGGCGCCGCGCAGCTCTGCGGCGGCACCGGCGAATTCGGACAGGACCAGCACGCCGGTGCCCTGGGTCAGGCCCTGAACGGCCACGAACTCCTTCGCCACCAGATTCAGCCCGTCGCGCAGCGGCGTGATCCACATGACGTCCGCCATGGCATACCAGGCCACGACCTGCTCGAACGGCAGGGGCCGGAAGAAGAACTGGATCGGGGTCCAGTCCACGGTGGTGAAACGGCCGTTGATCCGGCCGACTGCCTGCTCGATCTGATGCTGCAGTTCCCTGTAGATCTGCATTTCCGCGGCCGCCGGCACGCACACCGTGGTCAGCTGCACCTTGCCCTGCAGCTCCGGGTTCTCTTCCAGCATCCGCTCGAAGGCATGCAGCTTTTCCAGAATGCCCTTGGTGTAGTCCAGCCGTTCCACCGACAGAATCAGGCGGGTGTCACCCAGTGCTTCTCGCAGTTCCTGCATGTGGGCCTGCACTTTTTCGTCGTCCAGGCAGCCCTGCACCCGACTCATGTCCAGACCCACCGGATGCGCGCCGAGGCCGATCTCGCGATCATTGACCGAGATCGCGGTGGTGGTCTCTTCCAGTCCGACGGCGCAGCCGTAAGTCAGGAAACGGGGTGCGCAGTTCTCGCGCTTAAGGATCTCGATCGGTGTGACGCCGCGGGCAACATCGACGAAGTTCTCCACCTGCCGCGGCACGTGAAAGCCGATGTAGTCGCATTGCAGAAGGCTGCCGATGATCTCCCGGCGCCAGGGCACCACGTTGAAGACGTCGGCGGACGGAAAGTAGGTGTGGTGGAAGAAGGCGATACGCAGATCCGGCCGCATTTCGCGCAGGAAGGCGGGCACCATCCAGAGGTTGTAATCATGCAGCCAGACCAGGGCACCCTGGGCGGCTTCCTCGGCGGCGCGTTCGGCGAAGGCGCGGTTCACGCGCAGGAAGACCTGCCAGTGGTCCTCACGGAAGCTGGCCCGTTCCCAGAAGGTGTGCAGCGTCGGCCAGAACGCCTCCTTGGAAAAGCGCCGATAGAATATGTCCACATCCGACTTGCTCAGGGCGATGCGCGCGCAGGTCAGATGCGGATAGCGTTCCGGGTCGACTGCGGTATGCGTCTCGAAGTCCTCGCCATCGGCGTCATCGTGCTCGGCCCAGGCAACCCAGGCGCCTTCGCGACCATTGCCGAAAAGACCGAGCAGCGTCGGGATGATGCCGTTCGGGGAGGTGGGGCGCCGTCGCACCAGCTTGCCGTCGATGCGTTTTTCCTCGTAGGGCAGTCGGTGATAGACGATCACCAGCTCGGCACCGCCGGGCTTGACCACCTCCTGCATTTCGGCGGACATGCCGTGCTGACCCAGAAAGCCGAACCAGGCCATCGCCTCGATGATGCCGCCGCAGCCGGGCTCCGCGGCATGCAGCACCCGGGCGTTGCCTTCGGTTGCATCCAGCAGCGCCGATTCCGATTCGCCGACGCAGACGCCCTTGTAACCGGTACGGAACAGGCTCAGGTCGTTCAGCGTGTCGCCCGCCACCAGCACATCGTCGCCGTCGATCTGCAGCCATTCGACCAGCGACTTCAGCGTGCTGCCCTTGTTGACGCCCGGTGGCAGCACGTCCAGATACAGGTCGGCCGAATACAGCAGGTCGCAGCCCAGATCCCGGACCCGTGCCGCCAGCTCCTCATTGCCGGCTTGTTCCGGATCACAGAAATACGAGCAGCGACGGAGTTGCGGGATGTCCTGCCGCTTCAGCCAGGTCAGATCGGCCAGGGCTTCGGCAATCAGCTGTTCCCCGGGCCAGAGATCGTCGATCGGGGACTGCAGTTCGCTGATCGGCTGCAGCGTGTCGCCGTGGTAGATGCCCGCGCCGACATCGGTGACGATGTAATCCGGTACCGGCAATGTCGGGTCGGCCAGCAGGGGCAGCACCGACTCCAGGCTGCGTCCGGTCACATAGGCCAACTGGATATCGGGATGGCGCGCGATGCTCTGATAGAGCCGCAGCCGTTGGCTGATCTCGCCGCCAAGAAAGGTCCCGTCCAGATCGGTTGCAAGCAGCATCATGCTCTCCTTAATCAAGCGCTAAATTATTTCCGCATCTGCGTTGGCGTCCGCATGTTTTCCGAGGCAAGGCACGCTGCCGCGGAAATGAATCAGCGCTTCATTAGCTCGGATTCTGCGCCGCCGCGCGGGTGTCTTCCTCGTCGGCATCCGGGTCCTCGTCCATGGACGCGGTGGACGCCATTTCCATGGCGACGGCACTGGTTCGGAGTATGGGTGTGAAATGGGCCGGCTGCGGTTCTCTCGCCTTGCTACGGGACACGGCCAGCGCAATCAGCAGGGCGAGCAGGCCCTGGCTGGCGGCGAGATAGAGGGGTAGCGCCATGCCGCCCAGCAGACTGATCAGATAGCCGGCCAGCAACGGCCCGACGGCGGCGCCACCCCCGTGGATCAGCAACAGGCCACCGGAGCCGGTCAGGATCTCCTCCGGCGCCAGATGGTCGATCAGGTGCGCGACGGCGATCGGATAGACGGCGAACGCCAGCCCGCCCCACAGGAACGCGGTCAGCAGCAGCAGGTTGCCGGGCGGCAACTGACTCATGACGATGGCGGTGAACGCTGCCAGGCCCGTGGCGAAGCCGAGCACGCGTCGCCGGTCGAAGCGGTCGGAGAAACTGCCGATCGGCCACTGGAACGCGGCACCGCCGACGATTGCCAGGCTCATGAAGATGCCGATGCCGTCCCGGTCCAGGCCCGAGAGTCCGGCGAACAGCGGCGCCAGGCCCCAGAAGGCGCCCATGGCCAGACCGGACAGGCCGGCACCGACCACTGCCAGCGGTGCGGCCTCCCAGAGCGGCCACAGTCGGACGCGCGGAGCATGGACCGGCTCCGGCTGGCCGAGTCGCGTGGCCGCCACCGGCATCAGCGCCAGCAACAACAGGACGGCCGCCAGCACGAACAGCAGATTGTCGTCGGCGAAGGTCAGGCGGATCAGTTGCTGGCCCAGAGCCAGCGCCCCCAGATTGACCGCCATGTAGAGGGCGAACACGCGACCGCGGTGCTCGCCCGGTGTCCGCGCGTTGAGCCAGCTTTCGACAATGGTGTAGAGGGCAACAATGGCGATGCCGTAGGCGACTCGCAGCAGGAACCAGGTCCAGGGCTGCGGGAAGAGGACATGGAACAAAGCGCAGGCCGCTGCCAGTGCGGCACAGAAGGCGAACGCACGAATGTGGCCGATGCGCTGGATCAGCGGCACGATCAGCCAGATGCCGAGCAGGAAGCCGACGAAATAACCAGCAGTCAGGGCACCCAGCACGGTGGCGGAAAAACCCTGAGCATCGCCGAGCAGGACCAGCGTGGTGTTGAGCAGACCGCTGCCCAGCAACAGCAGGGCAACACCGGCGAGCAGGGCGGTAATCGGCAGATAGA